>CALGAM010000049.1 GCA_937951935.1 uncultured Micromonospora sp.
GAGATCTCCACTCTTTCCCTACCCGACGCTCTTCCGATCTGGGGGCCGCCGCCACGCCGGGCTCGGTCACTCCCCGGCGTTGTCCAGCCGCTCCCGGGTGGCCGGATCGAGGACGAGGTCGACGCTTTCCAGGCACTCGTCGAGCTGGGCGATGGTGCTCACCCCGATGACGGGCAGGATCGGCCGCTCCCCGCCGAGCAGCCAGGCCAGCACCACCTGGTTGACGGTGGCGCCGAGCTCCTTGGCGACCTCGTTCAGCACGGCGAGCCGGCTGGGCGATCCGGGGTGGTCGTAGTACGGGTGCAGCGGGCGGTCGGCCCGGGTGTAGGCGCCGTTGAGCAGCGGCGAGTACGCCAGGACGGTCAGGTCCGGGTGCGCGGCCGCGTAGTCGGTGAGGTCGTCGGTGACCGGCAACTGGATGGCGTCCGGGTACGGCGTACGGATCGGCCGTGGTTCGAGGTAGGTGTGCCGCTGCTGGATGGCGGCGTAGCGGGGCAGCCCGTTGCGGTCCGCGACGTCGCGGGCCAGCGCCAGCCGCCAGGCGGCGTAGTTGCTGGCCGCGACCATGCCGACGGTTCCCTCGTCGACCAGCTCGCCGAAGGCTCCGAGCGTCTCCTCCAGCGGGGTGGAGCGGTCGTCGGCGTGGGCGTAGTAGAGGTCGATCCGCTCCACGCCCAGTCGTTCGCGGCTGGCCCGGGCCTGTTCGAGCACCACCCGGCGGCTCAACCCCTCCCGGTTGTGCGCGTCGTACGGTTCGTCCGGTCGGGCCGGTCCGGCGCCGACCTTGCTGGCCACCCGGACCACCCCGGCGAGCCCACGGCTGCGCAGCCATCGGCCGAGCAGCGCCTCGCTCTCGCCGCCGACGGGGTTGGCGCCCTCCGCCCAGAACGCGTAGCAGTTGGCGGTGTCCAGGAAGTTGCCCCCCGCCGCCACGTACCGGTCCAGCAGGGCGTACGAGGTCTCCTCCGAGATCGTCGTGCCGAAGTACATGGTGCCGAGGCAGATGGCCGAGACCGACAGCTCGGTCCGGCCGTCGCGGAGCAGATGGTGTCGCATGCTGTCCTCTCAGGCGCTGACGAGGGTCGCGTGGCCGGGGGTGCGGCCCGGCACGCGAAGAGGGATGGTAGGAGCCGTGCCGTGCAGCAGCGAACGATATGCCTGCTGCAGCTCGACAGATGGATCGACGCCGAGCTGTTCGGTGAGGATCCCGCGGACGTCGTGGAACGCGGTGAGCGCCTCGCCCCGCCGGGAGGCCCGGTCCAGGGCGGCCAGCAGCAGCGCCCAGAGCCGTTCCCGGAGCGGGTGGCGAGCCACCAGGGCCCGCAGCTCGGCCACCACGCCGGTGTCGTCGCCGCGGGCGAGCCGGACGGCGAGCAGGTCCTCGGTGGCGTCCAGCCGCAGCTCGTCGAGCCGGGCCCGCTCGGCCGTGACCAGGGGGCCGGCGGCTCCGTCCAGGGCTCGCGAGCCGGCCCAGGAGGCCAGGGCGCGGTGCAGCATCGTCTGCGCGGTGTCGAGGCGGCCGGCGGCCAGCGCGATCCGCGCCTGGCCGAGCCGCCGCTCGAACAGTTCGGCGTCGATCTGTTCGGCGCGCACCGCCAGGTGGTATCCGGGGCAGCGGGAGCGGATCGGTGGCGTCTCGCCCGGCCCGCCCCGCAGCGCCCGGCGCAGCCGGCCGAGGTACGTGTGCACCAGGTTCTCGGCGCTGCGGGGCGCGTCCTCGCCCCACAGGTCGTCGATGAGTTGCTCGACCGAGACCGGTCCACCCCGGCGCAGCGCCAGGATGGCCAGCAGTTCCCGTTGCCGGGCCGGGCCGAGGTAGAGCGGCTGCCCGTCGCGGTCGGCGCCGATCGTGCCGAGCAGGCGGATCCGCAGCCCGTTCTGCGTGCTCCGGGGCCGGACCGGCACCGGTGCCCGACCGGCCCGACCCGGGTGGTCGGGCCGGTCGGGCGGGGTGGTGGTGCGGTCGGGCAGGTCGACGAGAGCGATCACAGCCCGACCACCTCCGCCACGGCGGGGATCCGCGCGGCCAGCACGACCAGCCCGAGCAGGCTGCCCCAGAGCGCGGCGGCGGCCACCAGCATGGGGTCGCGCAGCAGCACCCGCACCGGCTCGCCGCCCTCGCGCTGCACCACCACGACCTGCAGGTAGCGAGCCAGCCCGAACGTCGCGAACGGCACCGAGACCAGCAGCGCCAGGTCGGTGTACGGCACCACCAGCGCCCCCTCGCGCAGGTAGCACAGGAACGCGGTGACGGCGAGGGTCGCGCAGAGCACGATGAGGTACTCCAGGTACTGTGCGGAGTACGCCCGCAGCGCGGGTCGGTGTTCGCTGCCCGACACGGCCAGCTCGTTGCGGCGCTTGCCGAGGATCAGCAGCAGGCAGAGGGCGAAGACCGCGATCACCAGCCAACTGGAGATCTCGACGGCGGTGGCGACGTACCCCTGGACGGCCCGCAGCACGAAGCCGGCGGCGACCACGAAGACGTCGACCAGCGGCACGAACTTCAGCCACCGGCTGTAGGCCACGTTGAGCGCCAGGTACACCGCCAGCGGCCACCAGGGGATCGCCGGCCCGGCGACCACGGCGGCCAACAACAGGCCGGCGAGCCCGATCCCGTACGCCCAGGCGACCCGGAGGCTGATCCGGCCGGAGGCGATCGGACGGTGCCGTTTGACCGGGTGGGCCCGGTCCCGGTGGCGGTCCACGGCGTCGTTCCACACGTAGACCACCGCCGAGGCGAGGGTGAAGACCAGCACGGCCCAGCCGACCCGGGCCAACACGCCCAGGCTCATCCGGGGTACGTCGACCAGGGCCAGGGGGATCACGAGCAGGTTCTTCGGCCACTGGTGGGGTCGGATCAGCCGGATCAGGTCCCGGGCGAGCCCGGGTCGGCTCTCGATCGCCGCGTCCCCGGGCGGGGACGCCGCCTCGGTGGCGTCCGCCGCGACCGCCGACGCGGACCCCGGACCAGCGGGCCCGCGGGCGTCCACGGGGGCGGCGACGGTCGCGGCGGCGGAAACGACGGAATCACGGAGCAGGGGTTGGTTGGGAACAGCCGACGACAGTCTGTCCACTCTATGCATGACGATCTCCCCGATCGGTGGGTGACTTCCGGCTCGCGTCGGTCGCGCCGGTGCGCCGGGTGGCCGTGGTGCGGCGGAGGCTGAGGCGGCCGGCGTGGGTGGGTCGCTCAGAAGAGGGCTTTGGCCAGGGACAGGACGCCCTGGCGCCAGGGCTCCCGGCTGGTCCGCCCGGCGGAGCCGGCCGTGTTCGCCGTCCTGGCCGTCCGCCACCAGTCGTAGGTGGCGAGGATCGCGTCGCGGTTGGAGAAGCGGGGGTGGAATCCCAGCCGCTCGCGGGCCTTGTCGATGCTGACGTACGAGTCGGCGAGGAGCTTGTGCACCAGCCGCCCGTACACCGGCGAGAGCCGGACCCGTTGCAGCAGGTCGAGGACGGCGACCGCGGGCCGGGCCGGGATCGACACCACCCGCTTGCCGTGCCCGGCGGCGTCCAGGACGGCCTGGAAGTCCTCCCGGATCGTGCCGAACTCGGCGGCGGCGAGGTTGTAGGTGTCGTTCGCCACCTCGGCCGGGGCCCGCAGCGTGGTCAGCACCGCGTCGACCAGGTCCTCGACCGCGAACATCTGGATCCGCACGTCGCCGCGGCCGAGGACGGGGAAGTTGCGGCCCTCCTCGGCCCACTCGAAGAGCATCGCGAACAGCCCCATCCGGCCCGGTCCGAGGAACGTCTTCGGGCGCAGCATCGGCACGCACATGCCGTCGGCGCGGAACCGCTCGCAGACCTCCTCGGCGCCGGCCTTGGCGGCGCTGTACGCGTCCACCGGCTCCCGTGGGTACTCCTCCGGCGTCGGCACGACCTTCGGCAGGCCGTAGACGGCGGTGGAGGAGATGTGCACCACCCGCTCCACCCGGTGCGCCCGGGCCGCCTCCAGGACGGTCTGGGTGCCGCCGACGATGATCGACCGGATCTCCTCGGCGGGATAGCTCGGCAGCGCCGCCGCGGTGTGTACCACCGCGTCCGCGTCGGCGATGGCGCGCCGGATCCCGACCGGGTCGCGGACGTCGGCGATGCTGTACTGCACCCCGGGCACCGGCTCGACCGGCTCGCGCAGGTCGACACTGTGTACCAGGTACCCCTCGGCGTGCAGCCGGCGCACCAGGTTGGAGCCGAGCATCCCGCTGCCGCCGGTCACGGTCACGGTGCTCACCACAGCGAGGACACCTTCCCCTGGACGAACCGGGTCAGCAGCTTCGGCAGCCCCTCGGAGAGGGTGGCGTCCAGGCAGTTGAGGAAGTGCTCGACCTGGGCGTCGCTGACCACCAGCGGCGGGGCGACCACCAGCGGGCTGCGTCCGTTGAGGGTGTAGTACGTGTAGATGTTGTGCTCGCGGTACAGGTTGTCGATCACCGCGCAGGTGATGAGCTTGATGCCGAACAGCGGGTCCTTGGCGAACCCGCCGGGCGCCAGCTTGGCGGCCAGGTTCAGGATGGTCGAGTTGTGCTCCAGGAACACTCCCCAGAGGGCGCCCGCGCCGGCCACCCCGGAGATGATGTCGGGGTGCTCCTTGGCGAGCCGCTGCAGACCCGGCCCCAGCACCCGCTCGATCTGCGCGGCCCGGGCCGGGAAGTCCTCCTCGATGGCGATGTTGATCGCCTCGATGGCGGTGGCGGCCTCCTCGCCGAACCCGTAGTAGGTGGTGCTGGTGCTCTGCATCATCGCGTCGGTGAGGTTGTCGTACGCCTTGCGGAAGATCGGCTCCCGGGCCACGTACGCCGAGATCGACGACTTGCCGCCACCGAACGACTTTGAGGTGGTGAGCACGTCCGGGACCAACCCGGGATAGCGCATGAAGTAGAAGAGCGAGCCGGTCTTGCCCCAACCGGTGTAGATCTCGTCGAAGATCAGGACGATGTCCTCCGCGGTGCACAGCTCGCGCAGCCCGCGCAGGAACGACTCGTCGCAGTAGCGCATCGTGGAGGCGCTGAACGGCTCGATCAGGATGGCGTAGACGTCGCACTCCCCGCGCTCGTTGCGGGCCGCGGCCACCTTCTCCCGCAGCGCCTCCAGGTCGCCGTAGGGGTAGGACACCGTGCCCGGGATGCCGGGGAACTTGAAGTGGTTCTGCGCCCCGCCGGTGAGGCTGCCGGAGCCGAGCAGCTTGCCGTGGAAGCTGATGTCGGCGTGCATGATCGTGTTGCGCCGGCCGCCGTGGTACTTGTACGCCAGCTTCACCGCGCCCTCGACCGCCTCCGCACCGGAGTTCGGCAGGAACGACATGTTCAGGTCACCGGGGAGCACGGCGGCCAGGTTGTGGCTGAGCGCGGCGAGGTACGGCGAGAAGTACGTCTTGTGCACCTCCATCCGCCGCTGCTCCTGGAAGCGCCTCCGGGCGGCGAGGATCCGCGGGTGGTTGTGTCCGTGGTTCAGCACCCCGACGCCGCCGGTGAAATCGAGGATCTGCCGGCCGTCGCGCGTGTGGATGATCGCCCCCTCGGCGTGGTCGACCAGTTCCCGGCCGAATCCGAACGAGGTCATCAGGTTCACCTGGCTGCGGTTGACGTACCGCCGGTAGAGGTCGTGTACCTCCTTCACGGACAACTGCTCGGCCTGTTCCAGGCTGATCAGTTTGGGCATGGCGTGTCCTCCACGAGCTGATTCACGGTTCCCGACAGACGCCGGTGGGGCGACCTTAGGTCGGGTCGCGGCTCGGGCGACAGGACGCAGTGACCTTGGCGGACGAGTTTCGTACCAAGGTCGCAGAGGGTCCTACGACCAAGGTCGTAGGCCAGCTTCCATCCTCGTTCGAGGCGGGCACGACCGTCGATGGCAAATCATTCTGGTCATCCACCGAAAACGACAGGCCGATTCGATCGCGTACCCGATCGTCGGCAATTCGGCGAACTGGGGAAGTGTCATGAGCGTCATCTCTCAGGGTCGAATCGTGCGCCTTCCGGGAACCGTCGTCGGGCCGTCCGGCGGCGGTCGGACGGAATGGATCCGACGTGGTGGCACCGGTTCCGACCGGGCCACGGCCGGCGGTGTGGGGCCGCTGGCCCACGCGGTGCGGCTGTCCTGGGTGGAGGCCCGGCCCGTGGTGCAGCTGATCTTCCAGTTGCGGTTTCTGGTCGGTGCCCTGCTCGGCCTGGCGAGTTCGGCGGCGGCGGGTCGGTTCTCCGGATCCGCGCTGTTCGGCATCGGTGTCGGTGCCGCCGCCTGGCTCTGCGCGACCTGGCACGTCTATCTGCTGAACGGCATCTGCGACCAGATCGAGGACCGGCACAACGGGTCAGGTCGGCCGCTGGCCAGCGGGGCGTTGTCGATGCCGGTCGCCCGGGCGGTGGTGGCCGCGCTCGCCGTGCTGGCGGTCGGGCTCGGTGCGGCGGTCTCCCTGCCGTTGGCCGTCGCGGTGGTCACGATGCTGGGGCTCGGCTGGGCCTACTCGGCCGGGCCCCACCCGCAGAAGGCGAACGTGGTCGGCTTCGTGGCGGTGGTGACCGCCGGTGGTCTCCTCACCTACCTGGCCGGCTGGCTGGCGGCCGTCGGGGGAACCCGGTCCGGCGGTTCCGGCGGGCTGGCCGCCCCGGACCTGCCGGCCGGACCGTCGGTGTTGCCGCTCGTGGCGCTGGCGGGGGCGATGTCGCTCTGGATGAGCCTCGGCGGCATGACGAAGGACCTCTCCGACGTGGCCGGAGACCGGGTCGCGGGCCGGCGCACGCTGCCGGTGGTGCTCGGCGACCGTCGGGCACGGCGCCTGATGGCGGTGCTCGTGATCGGGGTCGGCGTCGGGTTCGGCGCGCTGGCGGTGTGGGCGGTGCCGGTGCTGCGGGTCGCGGCCGGGGTGCTGCTGGCCGGCGCCGGCGCGGTGGCGTTCTGCCTCGCCACGCGCATCAGCCGGGGGCACCGGGGGCGGCTGCGGCTCCCGTACCGGATGTTCATGACCACGCAGTACGCGGTGCACGGCGTCGTCCTCGTCCAGTGCCTGCTCTTCGGCCGCGGCATCTGAGGCGCACAGAGAACGCCGGTGGCCCGGACCACCCCGGACGCCCGGGGTGGTCCGGGCCACCAATCGGCTCGGCCCGGGCCGCGTACGCGCGGGGTCGTCCACCCCGCGCCGCGGTCACTTGGCGCCGGTCACGATGCCCGGGTTGATGCACAGCCCCGGGTTGCTGCCGTTCTTCTCGGCGATCTCCAGGCAACGGGCGACCTTGTCGACCTCGGCGTTCTTCTCGGTCACCGCCTTCTGCTTCTCGGCGTTGACCAGATCCTGGTCGAGGTTGCGGCTCTGGGCGAGCTTGTCCTGGAACACCTTGATGTTGGCCTCGGTCTGCTCGTCGTGGTTGACGCGGATGATGGTGACGGAGAGGATCTCGATGTCGTCGCCGAGGCGCTCCTGGGCGAAGCTCTTCACCTTCTCGGCGAAGGGCTTCAGGTCGACGTTGAGGTTCCCGGTCTTCGAGTCGATGTTCGCCAGTGGGTTGTAGCTGGCGAAGGCGTCGTTCACCGCGCCGTCGAGTTGGACCCCGACGCGCTGGCCGCGGAAGGCCTCGAAGTCACCCTTGTAGTCCATGAACTGCTGGGGAGCCTTCTCCGGCCGCACCTGCCACTCGATCAGCAGCTCGACGCCGGCGTTGGCCAGTGTCCCGGTGCGTACCTGGACGGCCTTGTCGGCGCCGATGTGGTCGTACTTCTGTCGGCTGGCGTCCCACTCGCCGATCTTCTGCCAGGGCGCGACCCAGTTCAGTCCGCTTCCGGTGATCTCACCTGTCGGCTTGTTGAAGGAGGTGACGATACCCACGTTGCGCACGGGTACGGAGTTCGCCGACGCGCCGACGGTGAACGCGACGCCGAGCAGCAGCAGCACGACGGCGCCGGTCAGGACGGGGCCCTTCCGGCCGGAGGGCAGCAGAACCGCGTAGATCAGGGCGAGTACGGCGAGCGTGAAAATGATGAGTGCGCAGACGAACAGCGCTGGCATTGCGCGTCTCCTCGGTCTGACCCGTGACTTCGGGATGATCTTGATGGTCACCCGGAGTGTAGTCAGGACGGGCAAATCGCCCGCCGTGTCGGTGTCGCGCCGCGCGCCGGGCTCCGGGCGTGATCCGGCCGAGGGGAGACGTCGTCCCCCGGACGCCCGATATCGATGTTGCTCTACTTGGTGATCCAATACGGTGCCGGTGGGTGATAACGTGGTAGCGCTCCCAGCCGCTGGCGGTGAGCGCGTTCCGCCACGACACGTTCAACGGGGACCGTCCACACCGGCCGAGGTACCGATCCGGCGACGTTCGTACGCCTTACGGGAGGGTGGAATTGGAGTCACGGCAGCCGGACGAGTCTCGTCGCGACGTCTCCTCCCTCGCCGAACAGGTCTTCGAACGATTCCGACGACGCCTGGAGTCGGAGCACAGCGTTCTGGTGCAGAGTCAGGAGACGCTCGACCAGTTGCGGCACCAGGCCACCGCGGTCGTCCGGGACGTGCTCGGCCAGATCCCCGGGCAGCAGGCCGTGGACGGCTCCGCCTTCGGCGACGGTCCGCTGCTGGCCATCGAGATCGGTGCCAGTCGGGCCCTGCGTGGGGTCCACCCGGTGGAGTCCCTGCGTGCCGCCTCGGCTCTGTTCGACGCCGCGCTGTCGGTCCTGGCCGCCCGGGACGGCGACCTGGCGTCGGCGACCGCCACCCAGGTCAGCGTCGCCCTGCACCGGTCGATCATGAATCGGGTCGCGATCGCCTCGCTGGCGTACGTCAGCTTCCTGATGGAGAAGCTCCAGGCGTCCCGACAGGAGGAACGGCGCCGGATCGCCCGGGAGCTGCACGACCGGGTGGGGCACGGGATGGGCCTCGCCCTGCAGCACCTCGACCTGCACCGGCTGTACGCGGCGCAGAATCCGCAGCGGGCCGAGGCCAAGCTGGACGCGGCCATCACCTCGCTCGGCGAGGCACTTCGCACGGTGCAGCAGCTCTCGGCCGAGCTGCGCCGCTCGGTGACCGCCGACGGGTTCGAGCGGTCCCTGCGCGCGTACCTGCGGGCGAACGTCCCGGCGTCGGTCGCCGTCACACTGCGGATCGACGGCGACGCCAAGCGGCTACCGTCCGACGTCAACGAGGAGCTCTACCTGATCGTGCGGGAGGCGGTCCGCAACGCGCTGCGGCACGCCGAGCCGAAACGGATCACCATCGACCTGGAGGTCACCGACACCCTGGTCCGGGCCGAGGTGACCGACGACGGCCGGGGCTTCGATCCCGACTCGCTGGCCACCGCCCAGGGCGGCGGGCTGCCGTCCATGCGTGAGCGGGCCGAGTTGCTCCGGGGCCGGCTCGACCTGACCAGCCGGGTGGGCGAGGGGACGAGGATCACGGTCCTGGTCCCGCTCGGCGAGGACAGGCTGTGACCGAGAGCCTCATCCGGGTCGTCCTGGCCGACGACCACACCCTGTTCCGGCAGGGCATCCGCGAGATGCTCTCCACGGATCCGGGGCTGCGGGTGGTCGGGGAGGCGGCCAACGGCCCCGACGCGGTCGCGCTGGCGGTCACGCAGCGCCCGGACGTGCTGCTGCTCGACGTGGAGATGCCCGGACCGGGGGCGGCGGCGGTGATCCGGGAGGTGCGCCGCGCGTCCCCCCGGACCCAGGTGATCGTGCTCACCATGCACGACGACGCCGACGTCGTCCGGGAACTGCTCAACTGCGGCGCCGCCGCGTACCTGGTCAAGACGATCCTGCGAGACGAACTCCTGGCGGCCGTCCGCTCGGTGGCCAGCCGCTCCGGCACCGTGCTGCTCACGGTCTCCCGGCACACCGTGTCGCAACTGGACGCCCCGCGCAGCCGGGAGCCGAACACCGGACCGCTGACCGAGCGTGAGCTGGAGGTGCTGCGGCTCATCGCCGAGGCGTACAGCAACGCCCAGATCGCCAGTCGGCTGCACATCACCCAGGCGACCGTGAAGCGGCACCTCACCAACATCTACGCCAAGCTGAACGCGGTGTCCCGGGTCGACGCCATCCGCAAGGCGAGCGCCGCCGGCCTGATCGAACCGGAGGGGCCGTCCCCGGCCAGCCGGACCTGACCACCCGCCGGGTGACCGGCGTACCCACCCGGACCGGAACGCCGGTGGGCCGGCCACGCCGGGCGGGGGCGTCCCGGTCCGCGGTCCGGCGGTGACCGTCGGTAGTCGAGGTTTTCTCCACCTCCGACTCCAGCAGCCGGCCGTAGGTTGCGGGCCATGACGACCTCAGCGATTCAGCCGAGCACCACACCCGTCGGCGGCCCGGCCGCCCACCCGGACGCCGGCCCGTCGGGCGGTCGGCGCCTCGTCCGGCTCCGTGCCGGCCGCGCCGCGTGGCGGAGCTGGTCCCGCCGGACCCGGTGGCTGGTGGTGGCGAGCCTGCTGTGGCTGACGTACGCGCTGGTCCAGCCGGTGCTCTCCGGACGGTGGTGGCTGATGCAGCTACCCGACCTGGCACCGCCGTTGATCTTCCTGGTCGTACCGCTGACCCTTCTCGCCCTGGCCGTGACCGCGCGGGGCGCCCGGTGGGTGGTCGCGCTTCTCGCGACGGCCGGGCTGGCCGCCGGGAGCGGCAACCTCGGGGTGAACTGGTACGCCCTGGGCGACCCCCCGCCGCCGGCCGGCCCCGACGCGATCCGGGTCGTCTCCTGGAACACCAGCTACTGGCACCAGAGCGAGGACGTCGCCGACTTCTACGGCTTCATCAAGAGCCAGCCGGCCGACGTGTACGTCCTGCAGGAGTACCTCTACCACGACCCGTACCGGATGTGGATGGTCGAGTACGACGACATGGCGCGGGTACGGCAGGAGTTTCCCGACTACCACATCCAGGCCGTCGGGGAGCTCATCACCATCTCCCGGTTCCCGATCGTGGCGAGCAAACCGCTGTGGGTGGACGCCGTGATGCCGGAACTCGGCAACGAGTGGCCGGACTACTGGAAGGTCAAGACGCTCCGGACCGACCTCGCGATCGGCGACCGGGTGCTCTCGGTCTACAACGTGCACCTGCAGGTGTCGGTCGACACCAGCGCCACCCCGATCGAGCTGATCCGCGACTCGCGGGGACGGTTCGGCAACCGGCGGCTGCAGTACCGGGCCATCGCCGACGACGTCTCCGCCAACCCGAACCCGTCACTGGTGATCGGTGACTTCAACACCTCGCCGTCGATGTCGGAGACCCGGGACCTCGACGGGCTGGTCGTCGACGCCATCCGCGCCAACCGGTCGTTCTACCCGGTCTCCTGGCAGACCCAGGGGCCGCTGCAGCTCTGGCGGGTCGACCGGGCGTTCACCACCCCGGAGCTGACCGTGCACGAGTACGACCTCGTCGACCCGGGTGGCCGGTCCGACCACGCCCTGCAGCGGATGAGCCTTTCCCTGCCCACCACGTCCCGGTGACGCCGGGCCCACCCCACGGAGGTGACCATGACCACCACGGTCGTCCGTACCACCGGAACACGCCAACCCCCGACGCTGCGTTGGGCGCGGATCCTGACCCGGGTGCACCTGGTGCTGTCGGTTCCGCTGACCGGCTACCACGCGCTCTGGGTCACCACGCTGCAGTCGAGCGAGGGACAACTCACGGTGACCGGGGTGACCCGGACCGACATCAAGCTGATGTGGTTCGCGCTGGCCGGCACGGTGGTGCTGGCCGTGTTGGCCGCCCGGCTGGTGGGCCGGCTGCCCCGCGACGGCCGGCTGCCCGCCGGCAGCCGGATCCTGGCGGCGGCGGTGGCGGTCCACCTGCTGGCGGTGGCGGACGGCGTCTGGCAGTCGACAATGGTCTATCTGCACACGATGCTGCCGACGATCCTGCTGCCGCTGCTGGCCGCCGGACTGCTCCTGACCGGTGCCGCCGGAGCCCGATCGTCGGAAGCTGGTACGAACGACGCAGAGCAGAACTGAGGACGAGGGGACACACGTGGAGACCGTGGAACTGGGCCGCACCGGCGAGCAGGTGAGCGCGCTCGCGCTCGGCGCGATGCTGATGGGCACGCTCACCGACGAGAAGACCTCGGTCCGGATGCTGGACCGCTACCTCGACCTGGGCGGGAACTTCGTCGACACCGCCAACTGCTACGCCTGGTGGCCGCAGCGCGGCAACCACGGTGGCGAGAGCGAGGAACTGCTCGGGCGCTGGCTGCGCGGTGGCCGGCGGGACCGGGTCTTTCTCGCCACCAAGGGCGGGGCCGGGCAGCGCAACACGGAGATCCTCTGGAACGCCGACGGAGAGGCCGACTGGGAGGTGGCCCGGCGGAACTTCGAGGGCGCCGGTGCCGAGACCCTGCGTACCGCCCTGGACGGCAGTCTGCGGCGGCTCGGCGTCGACCACGTCGACCTCTACTACGTCCACGTCGACGACCGGACCACACCCCTGGAGGAGACCCTGGAGGCGCTGGCCGGGCTGGTGGCCGCCGGCAAGACCCGGTACATCGGCTGGTCGAACGTCCGGACCTGGCGGCTGGAGCGCATCCGCCAGCTCTGCGACCGGTACGGCTGGCCCGCACCGGTCGCGCTGCAGCAGCAACACTCGTATCTGCGGCGCCGGCCGGGTCTGGTGAACCAGTCGATAGTGGATGACGAGCAGCTCGACTACCTGCGGGAACACGACGACCTGACCCTGGTGGCGTACTCGCCGATGGTGAAGGGCATCTACGACGACCCGGCGAAGCGGGCCGGGCACTGGGCGATGGCTCCGTACGAGGGGTCGGACGCCGAGGCCCGGATAGCGGTGCTGACCGAGGTGGCCGCCGAGGTCGGGGTCACCCCGAACCAGCTGGTCATCGCCTGGCTGCTGCACCAGACCTCGCCCCGGGTCGTCCCGCTGGTCGGCCCCCGTACCTGGGAGCAGTTCGAGGCGGTGCTGCCGGCGCTGAACGTCAAGCTCACCGAGGAGCAGCTGGCTCGGCTCGACACGGCCGGGGACTGACCGTCCGGTTCGCGGGACCTGCCGCGATCCCGGGTGAGGGGAGCGGGTCGGGGTGACCGTGCCGGCGGCCACCCCGACCCGCCGGGCAACCCCGGCGTACGGCGGTGCGGACGGCCGGCGGGGTCGTCTAGGCTGCCCAGGGTGCAGCTCGTGCCGTTCTTCGTCGCCGGCCGGCCCGCCGAGGGCACCGAGCCGCTGCCCGTCCGCCACCCGTACGACGGCCGGGAGGTCGGCCGCACCAGCCACGCCACCCCGGACCAGGTCGAGGCGGCGGTCGCCGCGGCGGCGGCGGTCGCGGACCGCGCCGCCGCCCTGCCGGCGTACGTCCGCGCGGAGGCGCTGGCCCACGTCTCGCGGCGGCTCGCCGAGCGGGCCGAGGAGGTCGCCCGGCTGATCACCGCGGAGAGCGGGAAACCGATCCGCTGGGCCCGGATCGAGGTGACCCGGGCGGTCTCGGTGTTCCGCTGGGCGGCCGAGGAGGCCCGCCGCTTCTCCGGCGAGGTGCAGCGTCTCGACACCGACCCGACGGGGCAGGGGCGGGTGGCCCTGGTCCGCCGGGTTCCCCGGGGCCCGGTCCTCGGCATCACCCCGTTCAACTTCCCGCTGAACCTGGTGGCCCACAAGGTCGCCCCGGCCCTGGCGGTCGGCGCCCCGATCGTGGTCAAGCCGGCGCCGAAGACCCCGCTGAGCGCGCTGCTCCTCGGTGAGCTGCTGGCCGAGGTGACCGAGCCCGACGGTCCCGGCTCCGGGCTGCCGGCCGGGATGTTCTCGGTGCTGCCGGTGCCCAACGAGCGCGCCGCCGAGCTGGTCGCCGATCCCCGGCTGCCGGTGGTCTCGTTCACCGGATCCGGTCCGGTCGGCACGGCGATCCGGCGGGCGGTACCCGACAAGCACGTCACCCTGGAACTCGGCGGCAACGCCGCCGCGGTGATCTGTTCGGACTGGGCCTCGGACGCGGACCTGCGCTGGGCCGCCGAGCGGATCGCCACCTTCGGCAACTACCAGGCTGGACAGAGCTGCATCGCGGTGCAGCGGGTCTTCGTGCACGAGTGGCTCTACGACGGCTTCCTGCCCCGGCTGGTCGACGCCGTCGCGGCGCTGCGGACCGGGGACCCGGCCGACGAGACCACCGACGTCGGTCCGCTGATCGACGAGGACGCGGCCCGGCGGGTCGAGAGCTGGGTCGACGAGGCGGTCGCCGCGGGCGCGACCGTCGAGGTGGGCGGTCGCCGCAGCGGGACGAGCTTCGCCCCGACCGTGCTCACCGGGGCGCCTCCGGACAGCCGGGTCTGCGCCGAGGAGATCTTCGGCCCGGTGCTGGTGGTGGCCCCGGTGCCGGACGAGGCCGCCGCCTTCGCCGCGGTCAACGACTCGGCGTACGGGCTGCAGGCCGGGGTCTTCACGCACAGCCTGCAGACCGCGTTCACCGCACACCGGACACTGCGGGTGGGCGGGGTCGTCGTCGGCGACGTGCCGTCGTACCGGGCCGACCAGATGCCGTACGGCGGGGTGAAGGGCAGCGGCGTCGGCCGGGAGGGCGTACGCAGCGCGATGGAGGACTACACCGAGCCCCGGGTGCTGGTGCTGACCGGCCTCGACCTGTAGCCCCGACCTGCGCCGCCCGTCCGGACCGTTGCCCGCGCCCCGGATTCGACCGCATGCTGCACGGGTGGACGTGACATCCGCGACCGTCACCACCCCGCGTACCGCCGCCGAGGCGGAGGCCATCCAGGACCGGTTGCGGTCGACGGTCGACCTGACCGGGCCGGGACCGACGGCACCGGCGACGGTGGCCGGCCTGGACGTCGCGTACGCCGAGGACGGTGACCGGCTCGCGGCGGCGGTGGTCGTCCTGGACGCCGCGACCCTCGCCGTCGTCGACGAGGTGGTGCTGCCCGGTCGGGCCGCCTTCGCCTACGTCCCCGGCCTCTTCGCCTTTCGCGAGTTGCCGACGCTGCTCGCCGCGCTGGGCCGGTTGACCGTCGAACCGGATCTGCTGGTCTGCGACGGGCACGGGCTCGCCCATCCCCGCCGGTTCGGGTTGGCCTGTCATCTCGGGGTGCTGACCGGGCTTCCGACGATCGGGGTCGGCAAGACGCCGCTGGTCGGCCGCTGGGAGCCGCCGGGCCCGCGGCGCGGCTCCTGGACACCGCTGGTCGACGGCACCGAGACGGTCGGCCGGGTGCTGCGTACCCAGGACGGGGTCAGGCCGGTCTTCGTCTCGGTCGGGCACCGGATGAGTCTGGACAACGCCACCGCCCAGGTGCTCAACCTGGCGCGACGCCACCGGCTTCCGGAGACCACCCGGCAGGCGGATCGCCGGTGTCGGGCCGAACTGCGCCGCCGTGTCGGCACCGGTTCGGGGCCCGGGCCGGTGCCGGCACGGAACCGGTGACGGGGACCGCCCGCCCTGTCCGGGACACGACAGGGGGACGGTTTCACCCCCACCGGTAGCCTGGGCCCGGACCCGAACTGCGACAAGCGAGGTAATCATGTCCGTGGTGCGGCGTGGCGTGACCTGGCTCGGCATCCTCAGCGCGTTGGTCGGCGTGACCCTGCCGCTGGCTGCCGCGCCCGCCACCGCCGCCGGCGAGACGGTCCGGGTCACCGCTCCGGGCGGCCTTGTCGCGGGCGGATCGCCGGGCTCCGTGACCGTGCGGGTGTCGATGCGCCGCGGTGAGTGTGTGAGCGTACGGACCCGGGTCGGCCTGCAGGTGCCGGGCCTGACACCGGACGTGGTCCGGATGCAGGTGGCGGTGGACGGCGCCTGGCAGCCGGTCTCGGTGACCCTGGGCGGGGACGGGTTCGTGGTGTCCGCCGACACCGTGCCGAACAGGCCCGAGCTCTGCGCGCGCCGGAGCGTGGCGAGCCGGTACCGGGTGTTCCTGCTGGCCGGTGCGCCGCCCGGGCGGGTGACGGTGCTGGGCGAGGCGTACACGGCGGAGGGCGTACTGCTCGGCCAGGACGTCGAGACGGCCCGGATGAGGGGCCAGACCGCAACGGTTGCGCTGCCGACCCAGCCGGCGACGCCGTCCCCGACCCCGGAGGTGACCGAGGCTGTCGACACCGAGGAGACGGTGGAGCCGACCGAGGCGGCGACCGCGGACGTCGAGACCCGGGCGGCGACGGCCGCCGTCGACTCCGGCGGCGGTTTCGGGATCGGCACCATGGTGATGCTGGTCGGTCTCCTGATGGTCGGGATCGGGATCGCGCTGCTGGTGGCACTCGTCCGCCGCGGCCGCGCGGAGCGCGCCGGGACTCCGCCCCGGGCGGCCGGCACGGCGTCCCCGCCGGTGGACGCCCTGCCGACCGCGCCCATCCAGCGCAGGGCCGGCCTGTACGGCAGAGCGGCCCGCGGTGTGCCCGGCAACCGACCGGTCGACCCCACCGTGGGGCGTGCCGGGCAGCCGAGCGGCGGCAGGCCGTCCGGCCCGGGGCCGGCCGCCACACCCCCGGTGGGTGGGCCGACGGGGATCGACCGGACGCTGGCGCTGCCGACGACCGACTCCGCCAGGCCGCGGCCGTCGGGATCCGTTCCACCCCGGACAGCCGGCACGGCACCGTCCGCGGTGCCGCCCGGCCCGGGGCCGATCCGCCGGATGCCGACCGACCAGGAGCCGACGCGGCGGCTGTCGGTCGACCAGGAGTTGACGCGGCCGATCACGGCCGACCAGGAGCCGACACGGCCGATCGCGGCGGGTCGGGAACCGACCCGGTGGATGTCCGTGGACCAGGAGTTGACGCGGCCGATCGCGGCCGACCAGGAGCCGACGCGACCGATCGCGGCGGGTCGGGAGCCGACGCGGCGGGTGTCGGCCGACCAGGAGCCGACGCGGCCGATCACGACGGGCGACGAGCCGGCGGCCGGGGGGACCGAGACGGTCGTCATTCCACCGCCCACACCGCCCCGCCAGCCGTAGCCGCGGCGGCTGGTCGGGTACCCGTCCGGCGGCTGGCCACGCCGGCACTGGTGGGCCGTGCCGGTCCGCCGACGACCTCACCCCGGTGGGACCGGCGGAAGGCAGCGGGTGGGCGGGCGGTATGGCTCGGCATGGGGCAGGGCGAGTCCCTCGGCTCCGATACGCTCAGGCCGTTGACCGAAATCCTGGCTGGGGGCGAAGTCTTGTCTGATTTGTCCGCTATTGTCAAGGCGTACGACGTCCGTGGCACCGTTCCGGACCAGTGGGACGAACGCACCGCCGAGGCGTTGGGCGCGGCCTTCGCGCAGCTGCTGCGCAGCTCGGGGGAGCAGCGCGACACGGTGGTCCTCGCCCACGACATGCGGGAGTCCTCGCCCGGGCTCGCCGCGGCCTTCGCCGACGGTGTCCGGGCCGAGGGCCTGGCCGTGTTGCACCTGGGCCTGGGCAGCACCGACCTGCTCTACTACGCCTCCGGCAGCCTCGACCTGCCCGGGGCGATGTTCACCGCCAGCCACAACCCGGCGGTGTACAACGGCATCAAGATGTGCCGTGCCGGTGCCAAGCCGATCGGTCAGGACAGCGGTCTCGCCGAGCTGCGTGACCGCGCGCAGGCCCTGCTGGACAAGGGGGAGTCCCGCCCGGCCGAGCAGGCGCTCGCACCGCTGCGGCGGCGGGACCTGCTCCCCGACTACGCCGCCCACCTGCGCACCCTGGTCGACCTGACCCGGATCCGGCCGCTCAAGGTGGTCATCGACGCGGGTAACGGCATGGGCGGCCACACCGTGCCGGCGGTGTTGGGCGACGCCGTCCTCCCCGCGCTGCCGTTGGAGATCGTCCCGCTCTACTTCGAACTCGACGGCACGTTCCCCAACCACGAGGCCAATCCGCTCGACCCGGCGAACCTGGTCGACCTGCAGGAGGCCGTACGGCGACACGGCGCGGACGTCGGGCTGGCCTTCGACGGCGACGCGGACCGCTGCTTCGTGGTCGACGAGCGTGGCGAGCCGGTCTCGCCGTCCGCGATCACCGCACTGGTGGCGACCCGGGAGCTGGCCAAGCATCCGGGCGCGACCATCATCCACAACCTGATCACGTCGAGCGCGGTGCCGGAGATCGTCCGTGAACACGGCGGCAAGCCGGTCCGCAGCCGGGTCGGGCACTCCTTCATCAAGGCCGAGATGGCCCGGACCAACGCGGTCTTCGGTGGCGAGCACTCCGCGCACTACTACTTCCGGGACTTCTGGTACGCCGACACCGGCATGCTGGCCGCCATGCACCTGCTGGCCGCCCTCGGCGAGCAGGACCAGCCGCTCTCCGCGCTGGCCCGCAGCTACGAGCGGTACGTCGCCTCGGGTGAGATCAACTCGACCGTGACCGACCAGCGGGCGAAGCTGGCGGAGGTGCGGCAGGCGTACCCGGACGCGGACGTCGACGAACTGGACGGGTTGACCCTCCGCTTCCCGGACGGAGCATGGATCAACCTGCGGCCGTCCAACACCGAGCCGCTGCTGCGGCTCAACGTCGAGGCGCCGACCGCGCAGCGGATGGCGGCGCTCCGCGACGAGGTGCTCGGACTGGTACGTCGATAAGATCCCTCGGGTCGGTCGGGTGCGCCCGACCGCCCACCAGTGGAAGGAGCCGCAGCGTGGCCCTCGATCCGCAGTTGCTGGAGATACTGGCCTGTCCGGACACGCACCACGCCCCGCTCGACTACGACGCGGCGGCGCAGACCCTGACCTGCACCGAGTGCGGCCGGATCTTCCCGGTGCGCGACGACGTACCCGTGTTGCTTTTGGACGAGGCACAGGGCGGCCCGGCGGAGTCGCGGTCATGATGATGGACGGCATGGCCGGCCTGCGAGGACTTCCCGTGGCCGACGAGGCGCTTCTCGACGACATGACGGCGCTGACCGAGAACGACCCGGGCGGCATGCTCCGGCACACCGCCTCGGCGGGTGCCCAGGTGCGGGAGTCGGCGACCCTGGCCGCCGAGGCCAACCTCGGCGTACTCGCCGACGAGGGGCGGCCCCGGGCCGTGGTGATCGCCGGTATCGGTACCGCCGCCCGGACCGGCGAGGTGCTCGCCACCGTCGCCGGCCCGCGCTGCCCGGTCCCGGTCATCCAGCACCGCAGCGCCGGGGTGCCCGGCTGGGTCGGCGCAGCCGACGTGGTCATCGCGGTCAGCGCCTCGGGCCGGGGCCCGGAGGCACTCGGCGCGGCCGAGGCCGCCGCCCGGCGTGGCGCCCGGCTGGTCGCCGTCGGCGCCCCGGACTCACAGCTCCAGTCGGTCGCCGAGCGGGCCCGGGCACCGTTCGTCCCGGTACCCCGCCGGGCGCCGGCGCGGGCCAGCCTCTGGGCGCTGACCGTCCCGGTGCTGCTCGCCGCCCGCGCGCTCGGCCTGGTGAAGGTCAACGAGGCGGACCTCGCCGAGACCGCCGCCCGACTGGACGCCGACGCGGAACGCTGCCGGCCCTCCGCCGAGTCGTTCGTGAACCCGGCCAAGTCGCTCGCACTCGGACTGGCCAACTCCATCCCGATCGTCTGGGGCTCGTCACCGCTGGCGACGGTGGCGGCCCGGCGGTTCGGCGACACCCTGTCGGCGAACGCGCGGTATCCGGTGGTGACCGGTGCTCTCGGTGAGGCCGGCCGTGGTCGGGTCGGTCTCCTCGACGGGGTCTTCGGCGGTCTGGCCGAGTCGAGCCGGGACATCTTCGCCGACCCGGAGGAGCAGCCGGAGCGGACCCGGCTGCGCCTGGTGCTGCTCCGCGACGGCGGCCTGAACGCCGACGACGACGCCGACGAGCCGCTGGCGGTGGAGGAGCGCCGGGCCGACGCGGTGCAGACGCTCGCCGAGCGGCGGGGGGTGCGCTGCGACGTGGTCACCGCCGAGGGTGGTTCCGCCCTGGAGCGGCTCGCCTCGCTGACCGCCGTACCCGACTTCGCGTCGGTCTACCTTGCCCTGGCCCACGGCCTCGACCCGATGGCGGTCCCGGCCATCACCGAGATGAAGGAGCTGTCCAACCCGTGACCCAGCAGTTCGCCCGGACCGGCGTCAGCGCGCCCCGGGTCTCGGACCCCGGGGTACGGCGGTGAGCGCTGGCGGCGGCACCAGGGCCGTCGTCGCGGCCCTGTTGGCCAATCTCGGCATCGCGGCCACGAAGTTCGTGGCGTTCGCGCTGAGTGGCTCGTCGTCGATGCTCGCCGAGTCGATCCACTCGGTGGCTGACTCCGGCAACCAGGTGCTGCTGCTGCTCGGCGGGCGTCGGGCGCGGCGCAGGGCCACGCCGCAGCACCCCTTCGGGTACGGCCGCGAGCGCTACGTCTACGCGTTCATCGTCTCGATCGTGCTGTTCAGCCTCGGCGGCCTCTTCGCGCTCTACGAGGCGTACCACAAGTGGCACGAGCAGCGGGAACACCCGGGCGGTATCGAGAGCTGGCCCTGGCTGCCGGTCGCCGTGCTGGTCGTCGCGATCACGCTCGAGTCGTTCTCCTTCCGCACCGCGATCAGGGAGTCGAACGTGGTGCGGGGCAGGGCCTCCTGGGTGGACTACGTCCGCCACGCCAAGGCACCGGAGCTGCCGGTGGTGCTGCTGGAGGACCTGGGCGCGCTGCTCGGGCTGGTCTTCGCGCTGGTCGGCGTCGTGATGACCCTGATCACCGGCAACGGCTACTGGGACGCGGCCGGCACCGCGGCGATCGGCCTGCTGCTGGTGACCATCGCGGTCATCCTGGCCGTCGAGACCAAGAGCCTGCTGATCGGCGAGGCAGGCAGCCCGGAGGACGTGGCGAGGATCGAGCAGGCGATCACCAGCGGCCCGGAGGTCGAGCGGATCATCCACATGAAGACCCTGCACCTGGGGCCGGAGGAGCTGTTGGTGGCGGCGAAGGTCGCGGTGCGGCCGTACACCACCGCGGCGGAACTGGCCGAGGGGATCAACTCGGTCGAGGCGCGGATCCGCAACTCGGTGCCGATCGCTCGGGTGATCTACCTGGAGCCGGACATCTACCGGAACGTGGAACAGCCGGCCGACGGGGTCGCACAGCTCAGGGAGGCGTAACGGGTGGAGCCGCTGTACGGGCGGATTCGCGACTACGCGTGGGGGTCGCGGACCGTTCTCGCCCGGCTGCAGGGCCGCCCGGTGCCGAGCGAGGGTCCCGAAGCAGAGCTGTGGCTGGGCGCCCACCCCGGTGACCCGAGTACGGTACTGCGCGGTGGTGCCCCGGTCAGCCTGGTCGAGGCGCTGGCCGCCGATCCGGAGCACTGGCTCGGCGCGGACGTGATCGAGCGGTTCGGGCAGCGGCTGCCGTTTCTGCTGAAGGTGCTCGCCCCGGAGGCGCCGCTCTCGTTGCAGGCACATCCGGACGCCGCGCAGGCCCGGGCGGGCTACGCGGCCGAGAGCGCCGACCCGGAGCTGACCCACCGCAACTACGTCGACCCGTACCACAAGCCCGAGATGTTGGTCGCGGTCTCGCCGTTCCGGGCCCTGTGTGGGTTCCGGGACCCGGTCCGCTCGGCGGAGCTGCTCGACGCGTTCGGGGTGCCGGCGCTCGCCCCGGTCGTGGCCGCGCTGCGCGGTGGACTCGACGGGTTGCCTGACGCGGTGCGTGCCCTGCTCACCTGGCCGCTTCAGGAGCGGGCGGAGCTGGTCGCCGCGGTCGCGGCGGCCGACGTTCCCGAACGGTACGCCGGTGCCGCCGAACTGGCCCGCGATCTGGCCGGGCGGTATCCGGCCGACCCGGGTGTGCTGGTCGCGTTGCTGCTCAACCACGTCACGCTGGAGCCGGGCGAGGCGATCTGGATGCCGGCTGGCAACCTGCACGCCTACCTGTACGGCGCCGGGGTGGAGATCCTCGCGGCCAGCGACAACGTGCTACGCGGCGGGTTGACCCCGAAGCATGTCGACGTGCGGGAGCTGCTGCGGGTGCTCCGTTTCGAGGTGCTCGCCGACCCGGTGGTGAAGCCGGTGCCGGTGGCACCCGGGGTGGTGACCTGGCCGGTTCCGGTGCCGGATTTCGCGTTGCACCGGGTACGCCTCGACGGCGCCGTCGGCACGACGACCATCGAGGTCCGGGGACCCCGGATCGCCCTCTGCCTGGCCGGTGAGGCGACCGTCGCCGACGGGGCCGGTTCGACCCTGCTCGGCCAGGGGCAGGCGGCGATCGGGCCGGCGGACGGCGGGCCGGTGACGCTGAGCGGCGCCGGCGAGGTGTACCTGGCGTCGGTGGGGCTGGGGTGACCCGCACGCCGGGGTGGGCACGGGGGACATCCCCGGCCGGTCAGGCGTGATCCGTCGCACCGCGAGTCGTCGCAAAACGGAAAATTGCGGATTAGCTTGACAGCACTCTGGCTCAGTGTGAGCATCTAAGTACGCAGCGTTATCGCGACGCAGGTCCCGAGACACGCGCGGGGGAACCAAACCGGGGGGATGCGCGGGGCGGCCGGACACCGGGCGGAAGACGCCCGGAGCGGGCCGCCCTGCGCGCTGTCGGCGTCCGGCGATTCCATACTGTCCGGATTTCGACCCCGCCGGGCGTCGCCACGGGTCGCGCGGCGCGTAACGTGGAGGGTCGGTTAGCCGACCGACGACAGGAGCGTTCATGACCAGCACCCTCCCGGCACCCGCAGGTGGCCCGTCCGCCGGGCCCCGACCCGCGACCGTCGCCGAGGGCGACTTCAAGGTGGCGGACCTGTCCCTCGCCGCGTTCGGGCGCAAGGAGATCCAGCTCGCCGAGCACGAGATGCCCGGTCTCATGGCGATCCGGCGTGAGTACGCCCCGCAACAGCCGCTGCGGGGCGCCCGGATCAGCGGTTCCCTGCACATGACGGTCCAGACCGCCGTCCTCATCGAAACCCTGGTGGCGCTCGGCGCCCAGGTTCGGTGGGCCTCGTGCAACATCTTCTCCACCCAGGACCACGCCGCCGCCGCGGTGGTGGTGGGTCCAGACGGGACCGTCGAGCAGCCCAGGGGTGTGCCGGTGTACGCCTGGAAGGGCGAGTCGCTGGAAGAGTACTGGTGGTGCATCGAGCAGGTGCTGCTCTGGCCCGACGGGCAGGGCCCCAACATGATTCTCGACGACGGCGGTGACGCCACGCTGCTGGTGCACCGTGGGGCGCAGTTCGAGGGCGCCGGCGCGGTCCCACCGGTCGAGAGCGCGAACTCCGAGGAGTACGCCGTCGTCCTCCGCCTCCTGCAGCGCTCGCTGCAGGAGGACAACCGGAGGTGGACCCGGATCGCCGCCGGCATCAAGGGGGTGACCGAGGAGACCACCACCGGGGTGCACCGGCTCTACGAGATGCAGCAGAAGGGCACGCTGCTCTTCCCCGCGATCAACGTCAACGACTCGGTGACGAAGAGCAAGTTCGACAACAAGTACGGCTGCCGGCACTCGCTCATCGACGGCATCAACCGGGCCACCGACGTGCTGATCGGTGGCAAGACCGCGGTGGTGATGGGCTACGGCGACGTCGGCAAGGGCTGCGCGGAGTCGCTACGCGGCCAGGGCGCCCGGGTCATCGTGACCGAGATCGACCCGATCTGCGCGCTGCAGGCCGCGATGGACGGCTACCAGGTCACCACCCTTGACGACGTGGTGGAGACGGCCGACATCTTCATCACCGCGACCGGCTGCTGCAACGTGATCCGGCACGACCACATGGCCCGGATGAAGCACCAGGCGATCGTCGGCAACATCGGCCACTTCGACAACGAGATCGACATGGCCGGGCTGGCGAAGCGTCCGGACGTCCGGCGGGTGAACATCAAGCCGCAGGTGGACCTCTGGGAGTTCGACGACGGACACGCGATCATCGTGCTCTCCGAGGGGCGGCTGCTGAACCTGGGCAACGCCACCGGCCACCCGAGCTTCGTGATGTCGAACTCCTTCGCCAACCAGACCATCGCGCAGATCGAACTCTTCACCAAGACCGACCAGTACCCGGTCGGCGTCTACACCCTGCCGAAGCACCTGGACGAGAAGGTGGCCCGGCTGCACCTGGACGCGCTCGGCGCCAAGCTGACCACGCTCACCCAGGAGCAGGCGGACTACCTGGGCGTGCCGATCGAGGGTCCGTACAAGCCGGACCACTACCGCTACTGACCGGCGGGCGAGCATCGGGTTCGGGTCGGGGCGGCACCCGCTCCGGCCCGAACCCGGGCCGTTCCTGAGCGGGTGCCCGACGAGGTCGAGCCGGCGCCCCGCCGCCGGCCGGTCGGCGTCCGTGCCGGGCCTCGTCACCACGGTCGGGGATGGTCCGTTCGGGGACGGTCGCGCGGGCACCCGCGTGGTGAACCCTGTCACGCGAGCCGGGACCGGTGGCTCCCGGCGCCCGCCCACGGCCCACACTCCTCCGTCGGAGGGCCCGCGATCCTCCGACGGACCGGACCCTTCGGCCGATCGGGCACCGCGCCACGCTGACCAGGACGTACGGCCCTGATCCGGGCGTTCGGCACCTGGTGCTGGGCTCGGGCCCACGGTATGCTACAGCGCCTTGTGACCATGGTCTTGCGGACGCGACCCAATATCGACAGGCGCGGGCAGACGGTGTTGAGCAGAGGATGGAAGATTGGTTCCATGAGAGCTCGGGTACTGGTCGTCGACGATGACCCCGCACTCGCCGAGATGCTCGGCATCGTGCTGCGAAGCGAGGGGTTCCTGCCGTCCTTCGTCGCCGACGGTGAGCGGGCGCTGGCGGCGTTCCGGGAGAACCGGCCGGACATCGTCCTGCTCGACCTGATGCTGCCCGGTATGAGCGGGATCGACGTGGCTCGCGCGATCCGGGCGGAGTCCGGTGTCCCGATCGTCATGCTGACGGCCAAGAGCGACACCGTCGACGTGGTGCTCGGCCTTGAGTCGGGTGCCGACGACTACGTCGTGAAGCCGTTCAAGCCCAAGGAACTGGTGGCCCGGATGCGGGCCCGACTGCGTCGGGGTGAGGACGCCGCACCCGAGCTGCTGACCATCGGCCCGCCCGGCAACCAGATCACCATCGACGTACCCGCGCACACCGTCACCCGGGGCGGCGAGGAGGTCAAGCTGACCCCGCTCGAGTTCGACCTGCTGGTGGCGCTGGCCCGCAAGCCGCGTCAGGTGTTCACCCGGGAGGTCCTGCTCGAGCAGGTGTGGGGCTACCGGCACGCCGCCGACACCCGGCTGGTCAACGTGCACGTGCAGCGACTGCGGGCCAAGATCGAGCCGGATCCCGAGCGACCCGAAATCATCCTCACCGTGCGAGGAGTCGGCTACAAGGCGGGTACCGGATAGCCTTGCTGCATTGTGGCCCGCACCGTGACCCCGTTCCTCGCGCTGCTCGCCCGCGTGCTACCCGTCGGGCGACGCCTGTGGCGCGTGATCGCGGCCCGCGGGGCGAGGGTGGTGGCCAGCCTCCGCCGGACGTGGCGGCGTTCTCTGCAGGTCCGGGTGGTGACCATCACCCTGGTCGCGTCGAGCCTGCTGGTCGGCGTCTTCGCCTACCTGGTCGTGCACAACATCACCGAGGTGGTGTTGGAGAACGCCCGGCGGGACGTCGAGGGGCGGCTCTCCGAGGGCCAGGAGTACGCGGCGAAGCAGCTCAGCAACCACACCACGCCCTCCGAGCAGGGGCTCAAGGCCACCTTCGAGAACACGGTCAACTACCTGGCCGGCGGTGACCCGGCCCAGCTCGGCGGTGTCGTCGTGACGCTGCGGGCCAGCGCCCACGGCGTCGCACCGGCGACCTCGCCCAAGGTCGACGTCGACGGCATGCTCACCCCGGAGCTGCGACGGCAGGTGGAGAGCGGACACATCGCCGACCAGATCCGCACCGGCGACCCGTTCGACACCGGTCAGCGCACGAAGTACCTCATCTACGGTTCCCCGGTCCCGACCCGGTTCGGGCAGGCGGAGCTCTACTACTTCGTTCCGCTGACCCGCTGGGACCAGATCGCCACCGGCGCCCGCTCCACCGTGCTGGCCACCGGTTTCGCCCTGGTCGTCCTGCTCGGGCTGCTCTCCAACCTGGTCACGCGGATGGTGGTCAACCCGGTGCGGGTCGCCGCCCGGACGGCACAACGACTGTCGGCCGGGCTGCTCGACCAGCGGATGGCGGTCAACGGCGAGGACGACCTGGCGATGCTCGCCGCCTCGTTCAACCAGATGGCGACGAACCTGCAGCGCCAGATCGTCCGCCTGGAGGAGATGTCCCGGCTGCAACGCCGCTTCACCTCGGACGTCTCCCACGAGCTGCGGACCCCGCTCACCACCGTCCGGATGGCGGCGGATCTCATCTACGCCGAACGGCACAGTTTCGACCCGGCGGTCACCCGCACCGCCGAGCTGCTGCACGCCGAGCTCGACCGGTTCGAGGACCTGCTCACCGATCTGCTGGAGATCAGCCGGTTCGACGCCGGCTTCGCGGTGCTGGACGCCGAGCCCACCGACCTGGTGCCGGTGGTCCGCCGGGTGGTCGACCGGATGGAACCGCTGGCCGAGCGGTGCCGGGCACCGTTGCGGGTGGTCGTGCCGGACGGCCCGGTGATCGCCGAGGTCGACTCGCGCCGGGTGGAACGGATCCTGCGCAACCTGGTGGGCAACGCCGTGGAGCACGGCGTCGGCAAGCCGGTGGAGGTGGTCCTGGGGGCCGACGAGTCCGCGGTGGCGATCACGGTGCGGGACCACGGGGTGGGCCTGAAGCCCGGTGAGGAGAAGCTGGTGTTCAACCGCTTCTGGCGCGCAGATCCCTCCCGGGCCCGGCAGACCGGTGGTACCGGGCTCGGACTGTCGATCAGCCTGGAGGACGCCCGGCTGCACGGGGGCTGGCTTGAGGCGTGGGGCGCGCCGGGCCGGGGCGCGCAGTTCCGACTCACCCTGCCCACCCGGGCCGGTGACCGGCTGACCTCGTCGCCGTTGCGGTTGGTGCCCGCCGACGCGGATCCCGACCCACCGGAGACGAGCGGCGAGCGGGAGCCGGCCGAGCCGCAGCCGCCGGGACGGGCACCGACCCGGCCGGTGGGGCCGAGGACGCCGGTGGAGGCCGGATCCAGCGAGGTGACACGATGAGACGGCGACTGTCCGCAGCGCTCGTCGCCGCGGTCGTCCTGTCGGCGGTCGCGGCCTGCGGGATTCCGGACGAGACCGAGGTCCGGGTCAACGGCCCGGGGCCCCAGGCGGAGACGGCGCGGGCCGACGGCGCCGGACGACCGCCGCGGAGCCGGGTGGAGAGCAGCACCGACCCGCTGGCCTTCGCCGAGGACTTCCTGGCCGCCGCCGCCGGGGAGGCGGACGGGGCGTACGAGCGGTTCAACGACTTCATCGTGGCGGAGAAGCGGCTCGTCCCGCAGCCGGGCAACGAGATCAACATCATCCGGCTGGACGCGCCGCCGCTGGTCACCCGGAACAGCGACGGCACCAGCTCGGTCACCATCGAGCGGGTGCAGCAGGTCGGGGTGCTGCGGGCGAACGGGTCGGTCGGGGAGCCGGTCGCCACGGAGACCTCGTACACGTTCATCGTCGGGCGGGCGCCGACCGACCCGGGTCCGAGCGGCGGGCTCTGGGTCCTGGACCCGCCGCCGGTGCTGCTGATGACCGACACGGCCCTCGGCACGTACTACCGCGCGCACACCATCTACTTCTGGAACGCCACCCGGGACGCGCTGGTGCCCGACCTGCGCTACCTGCCCCGGACGGTGCCGGTCCAGCGGCAGGCCACCGCGGTGCTCGACTGGCTGATCGGCGGGCCGGCGGACTGGTTGGGCACCAGCGTGGTGCGGCTGCCGGACGGCACGGGCCTGCTGGGCAACGTCCCCGTTCCGCAGGAGGGGGGACGGCTCGAGGTCAACCTCTCGGTCAAGGCCGGGGCGCTCGCCACCGACGAGGATCTCGACAAGCTCTTCCACCAGATCGTCTGGTCGCTGTGGGCCAACCCGCTGCTCGACAACGAACTGGAGTTGAAGATCCAGAACCAGAGTCGGAGGGTCGCGGTCGCCGCGGAGTGGCGACGGAACCACCCGATCTACGGCCTCGACGAGGCGCCGGCCCGGTTCGGGGTGGTCGCCGGCAAGGTGTACCCGCTGCAGGGTCCGGGCGACGAACCACCGACGCCGATCGCGCCGGAGGCCAACCGGGACGTCGTCTCGGCGGCCCTGCGCCGTCACCGTTCGACGGTGGCGGCGGCCCTGGTGACGAAGGACGGGAACGCGTTCCGACTGCGTACCGGCGCCGGCGTCGGTCTGGTGCGGGAGTTCCGGAGCGGGAGGCCCATCGCCGGCGTGGGGCGGCCGGTGTGGCTACGGATCACCGGTGACGCCGGCCCGGTCGGGCTGATCGTCGCGGACGGTGGGCTGTACGAGTTCGGCACCGACGACGCCGAGCTGACCCCGGTGCGGCTGCCCGGGGTGTCGGAGCCGGTGACGGCGGTGGGGGCGGCGCTGGACGGCAGCCGGATCGCGTACATCTCGCGGGGCGGGCTGTACGTCGCGGGAGTGCGCACCGTCGACGGAGCCCTCAGCGTCGGTCCGTCCCGCCGGCTGACGACCTCGCTGCGCGATCTCACGGCGGTCGACTGGTTCGGTGAGAACACTCTCGTGGTGGCCGGGAAGAGGGGGAACGGCCGGGCGGCGATCTACAAGATCAACGTGGACGGGACGCAGGAGTCGGAGGAGGTGACCGACATCGGCGCCCCGGTCACCCACCTGGCGGCGTACCCGGGTAACCCGGAGGTCACCGCCCTCGCGCCACCGCTGTACGAGGCCAACGAGGTGGCGTACGTCACCGGGGTGCCGATCGGGCGGGAACAGGTCGTCACCTCCTCCGAGGGCGCACCGTCCGGGTCGGCGACTCCCGTCGCCCCGTTCTACCTGTTCTGACGTGAGCGGTCACGACGGTGTTGGCGGGAACCTGGGCTGACCTGGCCGACCTGGTGCTGCCCGCCGAGTGCGCCGGCTGCCGGGGGACCCGGCTGCCGCTGCGGCGGGGCCTGTGTGCGGACTGCGCGGCCGAGCTCGTGGCGCTGCGACCGGTGGGGGTCCGCCCGACGCCCGCACCGCCGGGCCTGCCCGACTGCCTGGCGCTCGGCGACTACGACGGCGTGGTGCGGGAGACGCTGCTGTCGTACAAGGAACGGGGACGGCACGGGCTGGCCCGGCCGCTGGGCCGGCTGCTGGCCGAGGTGGTCGCGGCGGCCGTCGGGACACCACGTCCGGTGCTGCTGGTCCCGGTCCCGGCGACCGCGCGGGCGTCGCGGGCCCGGTACGGCGACCACGTGCGCCGGTTGGCCCGGCACGCGGCCGCCAGGCTGCGCAGGGCGGGGTGGCCGGCGGCGGTCGCGCAGCCACTGCGGGCGTTGCCCCGGCCCGACTCCGCCACGCTGGACAGCGCCGGCCGGGCCGCTGCCGCGGCCACGGCGTTCCGGACGCGCCCCGCGCGTTTGCCGGCCCTGCGCCGGGTCGCGGCCGGACGCACCGTCGTGGTGGTGGACGACATCGTGACCACCGGTGCGACCCTTGCCGCGGTGACCCGGGTGCTGGCGGGCGCGGGCGTCGCGGTGCACGCGGCGGCCGTACTCGCCGCCACCGTCCGACGGGGGCGGAGCGGACCGCCCGGGTCACCGGCGGACCGGCGCGGCTGACCGGCGCCTCGGATCACGTACGGCGTGACCACGGGACCACGTCGGTGTCGCCGGGTGCGCCGACGACACCCCGGACGGCTGCCCGCCGGGCGAAGGCGGCGTGTTGTTTCACTCTGCGTGTCGTCGTATTCACCCCATCAGGACCGGCGGAATTTTTCTTGAATTCGTGCCACCGGGTGGGGTGACTGTCGCGCCGATTCGCGTTAACGTTCTGTTTACCGGGGGTACGAGGGGTGTTCCTCCGCCTCGAGGGCACCTGGAAGGAGGCGCTACGGCAGCGATCCGGTCGAGCCGAACGGACTTCCAGGGGCAGGCTGACCGGCATTTCTTCTGCACGACTCTCTCCGATTGGCGCAGGGAGGTCAGCGATGGATCTCGTGGTCAAGGGCCGGAACGTCGAGGTACCCGAACATTACCGGGTCCACGTCGCCGAGAAGCTCGCGAAGATTGAGCGCTACGACAACAAGCTTATTCGGGTCGACGTGGAACTGTTTCACGAACGCAATCCGCGACAGGCCGATCACTGCCAGCGCATAGAGATAACCTGCTATTCTCGTGGCCCCGTGGTGCGCGCGGAGGCGTGCGCGAAGGACTTCTACTCCGCGCTCGACGCCGCCATCGCCAAACTCGACACCCGGCTGCGGCGGGCGGCCGACCGCCGTCGAATCCACCGTGGTCGACACGCCCCGCTCTCCGTCGCCGCCGCCACCGCCAACCTGCCGGTGGCGGGTTCCGGCACCGCGGCCGTGGCCACCCTCGGCACGGTCGACTCCGAGCCCGGGATCGACCGGTACGCACAGGACGACGACGGGCAGCCCGGTCGCGTCGTCCGCGAGAAGGTGCATCCGGCCGAGCCGATGACCGTCGACGACGCCCTGTTCCAGATGGAGCTGGTCGGGCACGACTTCTACCTGTTCCTGGACAGGGACTCGGGCCGGCCCAGCGTCGTCTACCGGCGCAGGGGCTACGACTACGGTCTCATCTCCCTCGCGGCGTGACCTCGGCTTCCGAGGCGCGGTCCCGACGTCTCCCCGCCGGACGCGGTGTCGTCCGGTGGGGAGCGTCACCGCGTCGCCGGTGGTGGGTACGGCCGCGACCGTACCTGCCAGGGCGCCGGGCCGCCGCCCGGTGCGACGCCGAACCCCTGTCCGGCGCCCTCGTGGTCAGTCGGTGACGGTGGCGATTCCCAGGTCGGCGGGGAGCAGGGCGGCGACCCAGGCGTCCGCGCGGGTGCCCCGGTGTTCCAGGGCCTGCCGGGCGGTGCCCTCGAAGGTGAAGCCCGCCTTCTCCACGACCCGGCGCGACCGAAGGTTGCCCACGTGGGCCCGCCACTCGATCCGGGCCAGCCCGAGGGCGGTGAAGCCCCAGGTACAGACCGCGATCACCGCCGCCGGGCAGTAGCCGCGACCGCGAGCCCACGGTGCCACCATGAACCCCAGGTCCGCCACGAGCGGATCGGCCGGTGACACCCGCAGCTCCATGATCCCGGCGTACCCGTCGGCGTTGTCGGCGATGGCGAAGACCGCGCCGGTGCCGCGGCGCCACACCGTGGGAGCGTACCCGTGGACGAAGGACTCCGCGTCCGTGCGCTGGTACGGGTCTGGCACGCTCGTCCAGCGGAGGGTCTCGGGGTCCTGGCAGGTCCGGACGACCGGATCGATGTCGCGCTCGTCGAGCGGACGGAGTCGCAGTTCCTCGCCGGCCGGGGTCCGGGCGAAGAGCACGGGCTGTGAGGTGCCGAAGACGGCGCTCCGCCGTGCCTCCAACGAGCCGGGCTCGGCCCGCCCGGTGACCGCCGCCCCGTCCGCCAGATCGCCGGGGAGCAGGGAGCCGACCCAGGCGTCGGCAACCCCGCGCGGGTGCGGGTTGGCGATCCGGAGCCGACCCTCGATCAGGAAACCGGCGCGGAGCGCGACCATGCGGGACGCGTGGTTGCCGACCTCGGCCTGCCAGATGATGCGACGCAGACCCCGCTCCCGGAAGGCCCAGCGGCAGACCGCCCGGGTGGCGCGGCTGGCGACCCCCCTGCCCCGAGCCCACGGCGCGGTCCAGTAACCCACCTCCGCCGAGCGGAGGACCGGGTCGATGCTGACCAGGCCGCAGGAGGCGAGCAGCTCGCCGGTCTCGGCGTCACAGACCGCGAACGGGGCCCCGGTCCCGGCCGCCCACGCCCGCGGGGCGAGTTCGGTGACGAACTGGATGGCGTGGTCCATGCCGTACGGCGTCGGGACGCTCGCCCACCGTTGGATGTCCGGGTCCTGGCAGGCCCGGTACACGTCCTTCGCGTCCTCGGGCCGCCACGGGCGCAGCAGCAGACCGTCCTCGGTGATCCGCACCGTTTCGCCTGGTACGTTCCGATCAGTCCGTTCCGTTGTGTCGCTGATCCCCATCTCGGCATGCTCCCAGCCGGTTCGCCGTCGGCGTAATCGAATATTGCTGCGCCGAAGGGGTTTCGGAGGGTGGAATGTCCGGTTCGGTGAACCCGGCTGCCGCCGTGACTGACCACGAGGCCGCTGATGCGCCTACGATGGTTCGGCAGACTGTCTAGGGGAGCGTTGATCCGTGTCGATTCTGGAGAAGGTCCTTCGTGCGGGCGAAGGGCGCATGCTGCGCCGGCTGAAGGCGATCGCCGCCGCCGTCAACTCGATCGAGGAGGACTACGTCAACCTCACCGACGCGGAGCTGCGCGGCATGACCGACCAGTTCAGGCAGCGGCTGGCGGACGGCGAGACCCTTGACGACCTGCTGCCCGAGGCTTTCGCCACGGTACGCGAGGCGGCTTCGCGGGTGCTCGGTCAGCGGCACTACGACGTACAGATCATGGGCGGCGCGGCGCTGCACTTCGGCAACATCGCCGAGATGAAGACGGGTGAGGGCAAGACCCTGACCTCGGTGCTGCCGGCCTACCTGAACGCCCTGCCCGGCGAGGGCGTCCACGTGGTGACGGTGAACGACTACCTGGCCGAGCGGGACGCCGCCTGGATGGGGCGGGTGCACGAGTTTCTCGGCCTGACCGTCGGGGTGATCCTGCCGAACCGGCCGGCCGCCGAACACCGGGCCGCCTACCAGGCCGACATCACCTACGGCACCAACAACGAGTTCGGCTTCGACTACCTCCGGGACAACATGGCCTGGAGCAAGGACGACCTGGTGCAGCGGGGGCACAACTTCGCGATCGTGGACGAGGTCGACTCGATCCTGATCGACGAGGCCCGTACGCCGCTGATCATCTCCGGCCCGGCCGAGCACTCCGCCCGCTGGTACGTCGAGTTCGCCCGGCTGGCCGAGCGGCTGCAGCCCGGCAAGGACGGCGAGGGCGACTACGAGGTCGACTACGCCAAGCGGACCGTCGCGGTGACCGAGCGCGGCGTGGCCAAGGTCGAGGACCGGCTCGGCATCGACAACCTCTACGAGTCGGTGAACACCCCGCTGGTCAGTTACCTGACCAACGCGATCAAGGCCAAGGAGCTCTACAAGCGCGACAGGGACTACATCGTCAGCGACGGCGAGGTCCTGATCGTCGACGAGTTCACCGGCCGTATCCTGCACGGTCGCCGCTACAACGAGGGCATGCACCAGGCCATCGAGGCCAAGGAGGGTGTGGAGATCAAGCAGGAGAACCAGACTCTTGCCACGATCACCCTCCAGAACTACTTCCGCCTCTACCGCAAGCTGTCCGGCATGACCGGTACGGCGCAGACCGAGGCCAGCGAGTTCCACAAGGTCTACAAGGTCGGTGTCGTCACGATCCCGACCCACCGTCCGATGATCCGGGTCGACCGGCCGGACGTGATCTACAAGACCGAGAAGGCCAAGTTCAACGCGGTGGTGGAGGACATCGCCGAACGGCACGCGGTGGGCCAGCCGGTGCTGGTCGGCACGGTGTCGGTGGAGAAGTCCGAGCTGCTGTCCCAACTGCTGCGCCGACGGGGCATCCCGCACGCCGTCCTCAACGCCAAGTACCACGCCAAGGAGGCGGAGATCGTCGCCCAGGCCGGGCGCAAGGGCGCGGTGACGGTGGCGACCAACATGGCGGGGCGGGGCACCGACATCCTGCTCGGCGGCAACCCCGAGTTCCTCGCCGCCAACGAACTGCGCCAACGCGGCCTCGATCCGGTGGAGCACCCGGAGGAGTACGCCAAGGCGATGGAGGAGGTCCTCCCCAGGTGGAAGCAGGCGTGCGAGGCCGAGGCCCAGGAGGTTGCCGCGGTCGGCGGCCTGTACGTGCTGGGTACCGAGCGGCACGAGTCGCGGCGGATCGACAACCAGCTTCGCGGTCGAGCCGGCCGGCAGGGTGACCCCGGCGAGTCCCGCTTCTACCTCTCGCTGCAGGACGAGCTGATGAAGCGGTTCCGGGCCGGCGCGGTCGAGGCCGTGATGGAGCGCCTCAACATCCCGGAGGACGTGCCCATCGAGTCGAAGATGGTCACCCGGCAGATCAAGAGCGCCCAGGCGCAGATCGAGAGCCAGAACGCCGAGATCCGCAAGAACGTCCTCAAGTACGACGAGGTCATGAACAAGCAGCGCCAGGTGATCTACGCCGAGCGCAAGCGGGTGCTGGACGGGGAGGACCTCAGCGACCAGATCAAGCACATGATCGAGGACGTGGTCACGGCGTACGTGACGGGGGCGACCTCGGAGGGCTACGCCGAGGACTGGGACCTCGACCAGCTCTGGTCCAGCCTGAAGCAGCTCTACCCGATCGGCATCACCATCGAGGACCTCGTCGAGGAGGCCGGTGGCGAGCGCGCCAGCCTGGACGCCGACTTCCTCCTCGCCCGGATCAAGGAGGACATCCTCGCGGCCTACCAGCGGCGTGAGGAGGAGCTGGGCAGCGAGGCGATGCGCCAGCTGGAGCGGATGGTGCTGCTCCAGGTGATCGACCGCAAGTGGCGCGAGCACCTGTACGAGATGGACTACCTGCAGGAGGGCATCGCCCTGCGGGCGTACGCCCAGCGCGACCCGGTGGTCGAGTACCAGCGCGAGGGCTACGACATGTTCGCCACGATGATGGACGGCATCAAGGAGGAGACCGTCGGGTTCCTCTTCAACCTGCAGGTGCAGGTCCAGGAGACGGCTCCGGCTCCCGCCGCCCCGGCGGCGGGGGAGGCCGCCGACGGGGCGCCGTCGGCGCCGGTGGAGCCGGCGGTCGAGATCCGGGCCAAGGGGATCGGCCAGGGCCCCCGTCCCCAGGGTCTCCAGTACTCCGCACCCACCATCGACGGTGCGGCCGGGGCCACCGGTGGTGTCTCGGTGGTGCGGCCGCAGCAGGTGGCTCCGGCCCTCGGGGTCGGTGGTCCACCCGCCCCGTCCGTGTCCCGGCGTCCCGCCCAGGGCCAGGTCGTCGGCGGTGGCGCGCCCTCGCGGAACGCGCCCTGCCCCTGCGGTTCGGGCCGCAAGTACAAGCGCTGCCACGGGGCGCCCGGCGCCGCCTGACCGCGGCCGCGGCCCCGTGCCGACGCGCCGCTCTCCCGTGTCCACCCGCGACCCGGCCCGTCCCCGAGACGGCCGGGTCGCCGTGTCCGCACTCCCCGTGTGTCGGCGCCGCGTGCCGACCCCGCGTGGACGGTCACCGGAGTTCCGTCGCGTGTCGTCGACACCGCGTGGTCTGCTCCGCCTGTCGACACTGATCGGGTCCGGCGGGTCGCCCTCGGTCGTGTCCGGGTCAGAGCACCTCGACCGACACGCCCACCCATCTGCCCCGGCGGCGCTCCAGCCGGAACGCCATCGCCCAGGTGCGCCCGGGCACACCGATCGCGGCCGCGGCCTCGACGATCCCCGGCCGCGGCTCGCAGACCCGCAGCCGCCGCAGTAGTGCGCGCCGCGGCGGACGCCCCGGTCCACGGGCGGCGATCCGGTGGGACGCCGCGATCAGCCTCGTCACCACGCGGCCGGTTTCGGCGGGATCGCAGCGGGCCCGGATGTGTTGCGCCGGACGATAGCCGTTCATGATCTCCAGACAGTCGGTGACGAAGGTCCTCGCCGCCTGTCGGGCCTCGGGGCTCGCCCCGGTGAGTCCGACCGCCGGCGGCGCCTGCTCCGTCGCGGCCGTCGCGGGCCGCCCGGGGCGGGACGACGGCGCCGGACGACCCGCGCCGGGGGAGGGAGTGTCGGGCCGCGCGGTGGCGGCGACCGGTGCTCCGGTCCGGTGGCCGGTCGGCGCCGTGGCGCCGTCGCCGGGGTGGGCGGTGGCACACCCGTCGGACCGGACGAGGCACCCGTCCCGCCTGGCGTCGGTGGGTCGGTCGAGCCAGACCTCCGGAGCGCGCTCGTCGTCGAAGGGTGGGTCGAGAGGCGGAACGGGCCGAAGCTGCACCGTTGGTCGGCCCGGGGGCCGGGTGGCCGCGGCAGGCATTCGACATCCTCCCTGATCTTGCGTTTGCTTTCGTTTGCCTTCGACGGGCTTTGTAGTCGACCCAGTGCTTCCCGTCAATGCCGGTGGGCGTCGGGCTCCCGACGCCACGGCCCGGCCGCGAGGGCGCTTTCCGGGAAGGACGCAGGGCAGGGCCGGGCCGGATCATCGACCCGGGTGGGATCGAGCGGAAACGGTAGTCAGCGGGTCCGACAGCAACGGTGGGCCGGCGCGTGACGGACGCCGGACGGGACCGGACCCGGAGCGTCAGTCGGGCAGCCGGTCGACCAGGGGATTGCTGGCCACCCACTCCGCCGTTTCGGCGTACTTGCGCTGGATGTACTCCTCTAGGCGGGCGCGTTCGACCCGCCACTGGCCCCGTCCACCAATCTTGATCGCCGGCAGTTCACCACTGCGGACCATGTGGTACACCTGCGAGTCCGAGACGTTGAGCTCAGCGGCGACGTCGGACAAGAGCAGGAACCTCGGCTCCACGAAGAACTCCCGAGAGTCGGTGGTTGCTTTAGTTTGCCATCGACCGCGGTGTGGCCGCCTCCGCCGTTAGGCTCCGCTTGGTCCGGCTTCCGCGGTCGGGTCGGATCCGACGCCCGTCGGGTCGGCGTGCCGCGGGGCACCGCACCGGCTGTGACGTGCGACCACATCGGGCGGGGTCCGCCCCCGACCGGTCCGCGTCCGGTGTACTACCGTCCGGAGGGACAGCGGAATCCGCGCCGACCACGTCGGCGTGGACGCGACGGCGACGCGTCGCGCGCAGGTATCGAGCAGGAGAGACCGCGTGGCAGAGAAGCTCGTCCGGGTGTACGTCCCGGCCACCGTGCCGATGCTCGCCGACCTGCACCGGAAGGGCTGGATCGCCGCACCGGGGGCGCACGCCGTGACGCCGGAGCTGCGGGAGTGGTACGCCGAGGGCGACGAGGAGGAACTGGAGTACGTCGCCTTCACCCGGGCCGCCCAGGAGGCGCTGCGGCTGCTCCGGGCCGACCCGGCGGCTCCCCGACGCCGGGTGGTGGTCTCCGCCGACCTGCCCGCCCCGCAGGTGCACCGCCTCGACCCGGAGCTCGGTTCCAGCACGGTACGGCTGGCCGGGCAGGTCGCCGTCGCCACCGTCGCGGCGATCCACGTCGACGGCGTCGAGGCGGTCGACGACGTGACGGCGGCGGTCGCGGTGGTGGAGCAGGCCCTGGCCGGCGACCCGGACGCCCAGTTCACGGTCGACGGGGTCGAGGACCACGAACTGGAGTGGTACGACATCTCGGAGTTGGGCACCCTGGCTGACCTGACCGGGTGAGGGCGTCCTCTCAGCGCCCGGCCCCGGCGACCGGCTCGGGCGAGCCGGCGGGTGAGCGCCCGGTGTCGGAGGCGGCCTCGCCGCCCGGTGCCGTCGGCCCGTCGTTCTCCCGCGCCGCCGGCCCGTGGTCACCGGTGTGCCCGGGTTCCTCCGTCGTCGACGGCTCGGGTCCGTCGGCCGTCGGCCGCTCGGCGGGACCCACCGCGACCTCCGGGTCGGCTCCGGCGCGACCGCCCGGCACCTGCTCGGCCGGGGTCGTGTTCGGACGCCCTGCGGCGGTCGGATCGTCGGTGTCCGCCGGCCCGGACGGGTCGGCCGCGGCCGGCTTCTCGGCCGGGCCGAGCGTGCGGCCGAAGAGCACGAGCGCGGTGAGCGCGCCGAGGAAGAACACGGTCAGGACGGCGGTGAACCTCTCGTTTCCGAGGAGGTGCTGGCCGCCCTGGTCGATCTCGCTGACCGCGCTGGCCATCCGGAGCACCTCCGCACCGGCGGTGCGGGTGAGGAGTTCCGCGGTGAGCATCAGCAGCCCGGGACCCCCGCCGGCGACGAGGTATGCCGGCCACCGCAGCGGCCTGTCGCCGGCGGCCCGCCCGGCCACACGCCGCCCCGCGATCCGCAGGTAGCCGAAGGCCAGCAGTCCCGCGACCAGCCCGCTGGCGGCGGAGGAGGTCCGGCGGAACCACTGGAGGGCGTTGTAGGACCGGGAGGGGTCGTCGCCCGCGCCGTAGAGCGAGAGCAGCGGGTCCTGGAAGTAGCTCAGGGCGAAGGTGACCGCGAAGACGCCCAGCCCGGCGGTGACGACGGCGGCGACCACCAGGGGGGCACGGAGGCCACCGGCCACCCCGCCGAGGGTGGCCGCCGCCGCGGTGGCCCCGGCGAGGACCATGATCGCCCGGCCCTCGCCGTAGCTGAGACTCACCGCCAACGCGGCGAGCAGGCCGGTCAGCAGTCCGGCGGCCACGGCCGCCGCGAACCGGGGGGTGCTGCGCCAGACACCGAACCGGCTCAGCAGGTTGGCGAGCGCGAGGCTGACCGCCGCCCCGCCGACCAGGCTCGCGGAGATCACCCCCGGCAGGGAGTACGCGGTCGAGGTGATCGCGATCGAGGTGAGCCCGGAGGAGGAGATCGCCACCTTGGCGGACCAGAGCATCGCGGCGAGCCAGCCGAGGGCGAGGAGGGCGAGCACCGCCGCGCCCGGGGCGGGCGCGGGGACACCGGGCACTGTCGCGGACGGCGCCGTCACACCCTGCCGGCCTGCGGCCGGGGTCGCGGTGGTGGTACCGGACTCCTTCGTCATCATCTCCCCTTCACCAGCTGACCGGCCGCGTCGACGCCGTCGGCGAGGGCGGCCCGGTCGGGTCCCGGCCGCCAGTTCATCAGGGTACGCGGGCCGGCCGGGGCGACCGTGCGCCGCGGGCCCGTGGCGGGCGACGAACGGTGCCGCCGGCGCGGGTGGTCGGCGGCCGGACGTTCACCGGCCAGGTGGTGATCACAGAATGCGTCCCGGCGGGCGGGCGGAACACCCGGTCCGTGGAAGGATTGGTGCAGGTCCCGCCCCCGAAACCTCCGGCACACCCGGGGAGCCGGGTCAGGCTGTCCGGTCGACCGGCCGGCGCCGGCGGGTCCGATTTCGCCAATGGAGCCGAGATCGCCCAGGAGCAGACCATGGACGCTGTTCTCTCCGTACCCGAGCCGCGCAACGAGCCGGTCCGCGACTACGCACCCGGCAGCGCCGAGCGGGACAGCCTGCAACGCCGACTCGGCGAGTTGGCCGCCGAGCGGATAGACCTGCCGATGACGATCGGCGGTGTGCAGCGGATGGGTGCGGGCGCCGCGATCGAGGTCGTTCAGCCGCACCGGCACCGGCATGTGCTGGGGATCACCCACAACGCAACCAACGCGGATGCGCTGGCCGCGGTGACGGCCGCCAAGCAGGCTGCCCCGATGTGGCGCAGCCTGCCGTTCGCGGAGCGGGCGGCCATCTTCCTCCGCGCGGCCGACCTGCTCTCCGGTCCGTGGCGGGACACCCTCAACGCGGCGACCATGCTCGGCCAGTCGAAGACCGCAATCCAGGCGGAGATCGACTCCGCGTGCGAGCTCATCGACTTCCTGCGGTTCAACGTCGCCTTCGCGCACCGGCTCCTCACCGAGCAGCCGAAGTCCGTGCCCGGGGTCTGGAACCGCTTCGACCACCGGCCGCTGGAGGGCTTCGTCTACGCGATCACGCCGTTCAACTTCACCGCGATCGCGGGCAACCTGCCGTCGGCACCGGCGCTGCTCGGCAACACGGTGGTCTGGAAGCCGGCGCCGACCCAGCAGTTCGCCGCGCACTTCACCATGCGCCTGTTCGAGGCGGCCGGACTGCCGCCCGGCGTGATCAACATGGTCACCGGGGACGGGATCGCGGTCTCCGAGGTGGTGCTCGCCGACCCCGACCTGGCCGGGATCCACTTCACCGGCTCGACCAGGGTCTTCCAACAGCTGTGGCGACAGGTCGGCGAGAACATCGCGAGGTACCGCAGCTATCCGCGACTGGTCGGCGAGACCGGCGGCAAGGACTTCGTGATCGCGCACGCCAGCGCCGACGTCGACGCGCTGCACACCGCGCTGATCCGGGGGGCGTACGAGTACCAGGGGCAGAAGTGCTCCGCCGCCTCCCGGGCGTACGTGCCCCGGTCGATCTGGTACGGCGGTCTGCGTGACCGGCTCGCCGCCACCGCCGACGGGCTGACGTACGGCGACGTCACGGACTTCTCGAACTTCGGCGGTGCGGTGATCGACGCGAGGGCCTTCGCCCGGCACACCGCCGCGCTCGACATGATCTCGAACGATCCGGCCTGCCGGATCATCGCCGGCGGCACCGCCGACGACTCGGAGGGCTACTTCGTCCGGCCGACCCTCTTCGAGTGCGACGATCCCGGTCACGAGTGGTTCACCACCGAGTACTTCGGCCCGATCCTCGGCGTGTACGTCTTCGACGACGCCCGGTACGACGAGGTGGTCCGGCAGGCCGAGTCGGTCGCGCCGTACGCGCTCACCGGGTCGATCTTCGCCACCGACCGCCGGGTGATCGACCAGACCACCGAGGTCCTCCGGTACGCCGCGGGCAACCTCTACATCAACGACAAGCCCACCGGGGCGGTCGTGGGCCAGCAGCCGTTCGGCGGGGCACGGGCGAGCGGCACCAACGACAAGGCGGGCTCCTGGCACAACCTGATCCGGTGGATGTCGCCGCGCACCATCAAGGAGACCTTCGTGCCGCCGACCGACCACCGCTACCCGCACATGGGCTGAGCCGTCGGACCCGTCGGGCCGGGCCCCGCGCCCGGCCCTCGGGGTCGTCGCCTCCGCCGGCCGCCGCGCCGGTCGGCCCGTCGGCCTGGTCAACCCCGCCCACCGTCCCGTCCCTCCGGCCGCGGTGGGCGGGTTCACGCCGGATCGGACGGCCCCGGGACGCCACGGCGTCCCGGTCGGGCCGTCGGCAGACGAACCCCCGGGCAGTTCCACCAAGTTGGCCACATAGTCGATGAAAGTTGACTAACCTCCCCAATTGGCCCGAGTCGCGCCATACCTCCTGCCCTGATCGCGTCTGGCGGTTGCCGTGACCACCCCGCCATCCCGGCGACACCCCGGGCCGTCATCGCGGCCGGCCGTCACCCGGCCGTGCCGTCGCGCGCCCGTCCATCGATCGTCCTCATCCGACTGTCGTCCACCGACAGTGCACAATGGAGACCTTTGACCAGCGGATAGTGCCAAATCCTGGACGCGGCGCCGGCAAAGTGGCAGCGTGGAGGCCATGGCGGATATTGGTATCAACCCCACTGCGGCCGCCCTGCTCGGGCTGCTCCACGAAGGACCGATGACCGGTGGTCAGTTGATGGCCGCCGCCGAGCGGCGGCTGGCACCGTACTGGTCGATGACGCGGAGTCAGGTCTACCGCGAGTTGCCGGTGTTGGCCGAGCAAGGGCTGGTACGGCTCGGCAAGCCGGGCCCGCGGTCCAGCCAGCCGTACGCGATCACGGCGGCCGGGAAACGGACGTTCTCCCGCTGGCTGACCGAGGTGCCGGGCAAGGACACGATCCGTAACCCGACCGCGCTCCGTGTCGCCTTCGGTCCGCAGCACACGGCCAGCCAGTTGCGCGCCCTGTACGCCAGCGCGAACGAGTACCACACCGCCGCCCTGGCGTCAGCCCGGGAGCAGGCCCGGGACGCCCGGAAGGCCGGCGACTCGTACGGCGCGGCCGCGCTGGAGTTCGCGGTCGCCTACCACAAGGCGGCGCTGTCCTGGTTGAAGAACGTGCCCATCAGCTGACCGGCGGTGACGGCGGCCCGGGCCGGACGGTGACGACGGTCCAGGACCGGGCGGGGGCAGCCGCCTTCCACCGTGCCGCCGACGTGGCTGCCGTGCGGCGCGACGGCACGTCGGCCGGTCGACCGGCCGCGCGTGACGTACCTGATCATCCGCGAGCCCGGATCCGTCGTCCGCGGCCACCCGACGATCATCCGTGCCGGCGGCCGGGGCGGCCGCACGCGCGCCGAACGCGCCTGGCCGGCGTGGCGACCCGGCTCCCCGGGTGACTGGTTACCCTTGACTGTCGTGACCGCTGCCGAATATGCCGACCAACTGAAGAACCTTGACGCCACCCTACGCAACATCGAGGCCGTCCTCGATGTCGACAAGCTGCGTCGGAACAAGGCAGAGCTGGAGGAGGCGGCCTCCGCGCCGGATCTCTGGGAGGACCAGGCCCGAGCCCAGGAGGTGACCTCCAAGCTCTCGTACGTCAACGGGGAGATCGCCAAGCTGGAGGGCCTGCGCGGTCGGCTCGACGACGCCCAGGTGCTGCTCGAGCTCGCCGAGGCGGAGGGGGATGCCGGGACGCTCGGCGAGGTCGGGGCGGAGATCGGCAGCCTGACGAAGGCGATCCAGGAGCTGGAGATCCGTACCCTGCTCTCCGGGGAGTACGACTCCCGGGAGGCGCTGGTGGCGATCCGGGCCGGGGCCGGTGGGGTGGACGCCGCCGACTTCGCCGAGATGCTGCTGCGGATGTATCTGCGCTGGGCGGAGCGGCACGGCTACCCGACCGAGGTCTACGAGACGTCCTACGCCGAGGAGGCGGGACTGAAGTCCGCCACGTTCGCGGTCAAGGTGCCCTACGCCTACGGCACGCTCAGTGTCGAGGCGGGCACCCACCGTTTGGTTCGGATCAGTCCCTTCGACAACCAGGGACGTCGGCAGACCAGCTTCGCCGGGGTGGAGGTGCTGCCGGTCGTCGAGCAGACGGACCATATCGACATTCCGGAGAACGAGATCCGGGTCGACGTCTACCGGTCGTCGGGTCCCGGTGGGCAGAGCGTGAACACCACCGACTCGGCGGTGCGGATCACGCACCTGCCGACCGGAATCGTGGTGACCTGCCAGAACGAGAAGTCGCAACTCCAGAACAAGGCCTCCGCGCTGCGGGTGCTGCAGGCCCGGCTGTTGGAGCGCAAGCGGCAGGAGGAACAGGCCAAACTGGATGGCCTCAAGGCCGACGCCGCGGGCTCGTGGGGCGACCAGATGCGCTCGTACGTCCTGCACCCGTATCAGATGGTGAAGGATCTGCGCACCGAGTACGAGACGGGCAACCCGGCCGCCGTCTTCGACGGCGAGCTCGACGCGTTCATCGAGGCGGGAATCCGTTGGCGCAAGCAGCGGCAGCTTGCCGGCGAGGCGGTGTGAACACGTTTCGCGTCGATGTCGACGCGGTCCGTCGACCGTGCTGAACGCCCGCCTGTGCGGGGTGTGAACGAGAATCAACACAGCGCAAAATCGGCACGAATACCGGGCGGACAAGCCGGCCGGCGGACTTGGCCTTTCCGTTACGACGCGTAGACTCACCACCCGTGATTCAGCTTGAGCACGTGACGAAGACGTACCCCAAGGCGTCCCGGCCATCGCTCGACAATGTGTCGGTCTCGATCGAGAAGGGCGAGTTCGTCTTCTTCATCGGTCCCTCCGGATCCGGCAAGTCGACGATCATCAAGCTGCTGTTGCACGAGATCACGCCGAACAAGGGGCGCGTCATCGTCAACAACAAGGACGTCACCTCGATGCGGTCGTGGAAGATCCCGGCCTTCCGCCGTACGATCGGGTGCGTCTTCCAGGACTTCCGGCTGCTGCCCAACCGCACGGCGTACGAGAACGTCGCGTTCGCCCTGGAAGTGATCGGCAAGAGCAAGGCGGTGGCCCGCCGGGTGGTCCCCGAGGTGCTGGAGCTGGTGGGGCTCGGCGGCAAGGAACACCGCTACCCGCACGAGCTCTCCGGTGGTGAGCAGCAGCGGGTCGCGGTGGCCCGGGCCTTCGTCAACCGCCCGCTGATCCTGCTGGCCGACGAGCCGACCGGAAACCTCGACCCGGACACGTCCATCGAGATCATGCGCCTGCTGGACCGGATCAACCGCACCGGCACCACGGTCGTGATGGTCACCCACGACTCCAACATCGTGAACCAGATGCGCCGGCGCGTCATCGAGATCGAGAGCGGTCGGATCGTGCGCGACCAGGCCCGGGGTGTCTACGGCTGAGCGAGCCGGTGCCAGCGTGTCCCGACGGCCCTGATTCGACGACGAACGACCCCCAGCGGAGATCCGGAAGGAACCCCCGATGCGCTTGAAATACGTCCTGTCCGAGGTGATGGTCGGGCTGTGGCGCAACGTGACCATGACCATCGCGATGATCATCACGATGGCGGTCTCGCTCACGATGCTCGGCGCCAGCGGCCTGATGTACCTCCAGGTCGAGGCGATGAAGGACGCGTACTACAAGGACATCGAGGTGTCGATGTTCCTTGACGCCTCGGTGACCGACGAGCAGCGCGCCCAGCTGCAGACGGAGCTGGAGAGCGACCCGCTGGTCCGGAAGGTCAAGCACGAGACCAAGGAAGAGGCGTACGAGCGGTTCAAGGAACTCTTCGCCGACTCGCCGGACCTGGTCAACGCGGTCCAGGCGGACAAGCTGCCGGAGTCGTTCCGGATCAACCTCGTCAACCCCGAGCAGTACCAGCTGATCTTCGACAAGTACAAGGACCGGGAGGGGATCGACGACATCATCGACCAGCGCCGGCTCCTGGAGCAGATCTTCAACATCCTCGGCGCGATCCAGAACATGGCGCTGATCGCGGCCTCGGTGATGGCGGTCGCGGCCCTGCTGCTGGTCGCGAACACGATCCAGGTGGCGGCCTACAGCAAGCGCCGCGAGGTGGCGGTCATGAAGCTCGTCGGCGCCTCGAACTGGTTCGTCCAGGCGCCGTTCGTCCTCGAGGCGGTGGTCGCCGGCCTGCTCGGCGCGATCTTCGGCTTCGGCGCGCTGGTCCTCGGCAAGATCTTCCTGCTCGACGGCTCCCTGCGGGACCTCACCGACCTGCTGACCCCGGTCAGGTGGGGCACGGTGCTGCTGATGCTGCCGTTCATGGCGACCGTCGGTAGCGTGGTCAGCGCGATCACCGCCTGGGTGACCCTCCGCTTCTACGTGCGCGTCTAGCCCGGTCGTCCGCCGGCGCGGCTGGCGGCGTTCCGCGCGCCGCCCGCCGCGCCATCGTTTCCGCACCGGGGTCCGCGTCCGGCGTGTCGGTGCCGCCGTCGCAGGGCCCGGCCGGCGAGCGGCGCGAGCCGGCGGCGCTGCGACGCGAGGTAGCATGGCGCGGTCCAGCAGACGAGGAGGTGTGACCATGCCACGGGAGAAGGGACGCAAGGTCGTCGCCTCCAACCGCAGGGCGCGGCACGACTATGCCATCCTCGACACCTACGAGGCGGGGATGGCGCTGACCGGCACGGAGGTCAAGTCGCTGCGCGCCGGGCGGGCGTCCCTGGTCGACGCCTTCGCCCAGGAGCGCAACGGCGAGATCTTCCTGCACGGCATGCACATCCCGGAGTACGAGCAGGGCACCTGGACCAACCACGAGCCTCGGCGTACCCGCAAGCTGCTGCTCAACCGCCAGGAGATCAACCGGTTGATCGGCAAGCTGCGGGAGAGCGGGCTCACCCTGGTGCCGCTGTCCGTCTACTTCTCCGATGGCTGGGCCAAGGTCGAGATCGGGCTCGCCAGGGGTAAGAAGACGTACGACAAGCGTCAGGACCTGGCCAGGCGGGACGCCGAGCGGGAGATGCGGCGGGCCACCGGCCGGCGCGGCAAGGGAATGAGGTAGGTCCCCGCGGACGCGGTACGCGGTCCTCGCGGCGATCGTCCGGTTCCGGCCGTCCCGGGCGACACCGGCCTCCCCGTGGCGCGTCGGCGCGGGTACGCGCGCCGCCGGTATCCGGGATGAAGCTGTCGACGCGACGCGTTAATCTAGGAAAGGCCGTCGGGACGGATGTCCAGATCAACGCCCGTTCCGGATCGGTCGCGGCCGGTCCCTGACCGGCCGACACGGTACCGGAGTCATCCGGTGACACACAGGGGGTGACTGGTTTCGACTTCGTACGTTGCGGCAGGGGAAGCGAGCCGAGGGAGCCGACGTCGTCTCGAGAATCGGTCGTCGGGAAACAATAAGCGCCAAGCAGAATCGCGCTGATTTCGCTCTCGCCGCCTGAGGCGGGTAGCGAGTCTGTCGGCCTGGGAGCGCCTTCGGCCCAGTTTGCCGGCATCAGCTAGAAGGCTGGCCCATCGAACCTGGTCGCGGGGTTCATGTGGCGAGATCCCACAGCGACTGGGCCCGTCACACCGACTCGCTCGCGTGATCGGTGGGGCCGAGTAGAGGCACAGCGAGCTGCGCTCGGAGAAGCCCTGGCAAGGCGGCGAAGGACCCGGGTTCGATTCCCGGCACCTCCACGACACCGACCGTGCCCCCGGTCAGCAGACCGGGGGCACGATGCTTCTGTTCCTCGTACCCCGGGGTTTCTGTTCCCTCTGACCGGGTGTGGCCCTCGCACGCCCCGGCTGCGGGCCGGCGACACGGGTGCCAGCGGCGCCGGCCGACCCCTGCCCACGCCTGCCGTCGCATCGACGGAATACTTCGCAGACCGGCCTGGCAGACCTTAACCAGCGCCGGTGACGCAAGCTATCGTGCGAGGCATGGCGTTTGCTGCGCGCGGAATCACTGTCGACGCTACGGACCGGCCCAGCCGGGGAGGGTCCTCGGCGGCGCCGTCCGACCACACGCCGCGGATCGCGGTGTCCGGACGGGCCAGGTAGCGGGTGGCCGGCGTGTTCGGTGAAGGGCAGGCGATCGGGGGACGGTCGATGAAGTCGATGACCGGGCAACTGCTGGTCGCGACCCCCGCGTTGAAGGACCCGAACTTCGACCGGACGGTGGTGCTGCTGGTCGCCCACGAGCCCGGAGGAGCGCTCGGCGTCGTGCTCAACCGGGCCACCGAGGTGCCGGTCTCCGAGGTGTTGGGCGCCTGGGGCGGACTGGCCAGGGACCCGGCCGTGCTCTTCGAGGGTGGACCGGTGCAGCCGGAGTCGGCGATCTGTCTGGCCCGGATGCGGACTCCGAACCAGCGGGTGAAGGGTATCCACCAGGTCACCGGGACGGTGGGGACCGTGGACCTGTCGGTGGATCCGGAGCGGCTCCGGGACGCGGTCACCGGGATCAGGGTCTTCGCCGGATACTCGGGCTGGTCGCCGGGGCAGGTGGAGGAGGAGATCGCCCGCGGGTCGTGGTTCGTCATCGACGCGTTGCCCGGTGACGCCTTCGTGGAGCGGCCGGATGATCTCTGGGCGATGGTGTTGCGCCGGCAGGGCGGCATCATGGCCGCCGTCGCCCACTTCCCGCCGGACGTCCAGCTGAACTGAGGCGTCCCCGCGGGTGGCCGGTGTCCCGGCCGGGCGGTGGCCCGGCGGCGAACGCCGGGCTCGCCCCGCGAGGGGGGGTACCCGGATGACCGGGGCGCGGAAGGTGTGTACTATTGCGCGGGTGCCCGAGAGATCGGGCAGGCGGTCCGGAGACGGATACCGCTGATGGGGCCGTGGCGCAGCTGGTAGCGCACCACACTGGCAGTGTGGGGGTCAGGGGTTCGAGTCCCCTCGGCTCCACCTCGTGCGGCGGTGCACGTGATGTGCCGCTGACACTGTTCCTGATCTGGGGCTGGTTCTGGGCCAGCCCCAGATTCGTTCTCCGGCCCCGGACCGGGACCCAACGGCCACCCGCTGGCTCGCCCCTGCGGGACGTCGGCTGGTTCCGGTCCTGACGTGCCTGGTAGCCGACGCATCTGCTTGAAATTCCCCGGCGAGTCTGGAAATCTATCGGCATCGATTGTTAACGCTAACAGTCATCTCGCGCCGCCGAGTGCGGTCACGGACTCCCGGAGGTGCCCAGGCCGGTCAGCGCGCGATCCACCCTGCGGGGTCAACCTCTCTACACCCACCACCAGGCCGAACGGACGGCCGGACCGAGGATCGACGGCCTCCGTGAAAGCCGCCATGTTGTCATCCCGTGCCCTTGGAGGCGTCCAATGCCTTGGAGGATCAGATGATCTCCCGGACCCGTCCCGCCGGGCGTAGATTCCGCCCACCCCTGGCAGCCGGAGCGGCTGCGGCCGTCGTGGCCCTGGGACTGTCGTTGCTGCCCGGTCTCGCCCACGCCGCGGAATCCACCCTCGGGGCAGCCGCCGCCCAGTCGGGTCGGTACTTCGGCGCCGCCGTGGCGGCCCACAAGCTCTCCGACTCCACCTACGTCAACATCCTCAACCGCGAGTTCAACTCGGTCACGGCCGAAAACGAGATGAAGATCGACGCGACCGAGCCGCAGCAGAACAACTTCACCTTCGGCAACGCGGACCGGATCGTCAACCACGCCCTCAGCCGGGGCTGGCGGGTGCGGGGCCACACCCTCGCCTGGCACTCCCAGCAGCCGGGCTGGATGGCGAGCATGGAGGGCTCCGCGCTGCGCCAGGCGATGCTCAACCACATCAACCGGGTCGTCAGCTACTACCGCGGCAAGATCTACGCCTGGGACGTGGTGAACGAGGCGTTCGAGGACGGCAACAGCGGCGCCCGCCGCAACAGCAACCTGCAGCGCACCGGCAACGACTGGATCGAGGCCGCGTTCCGGGCCGCGCGGGCCGCCGACCCCGACGCGAAGCTCTGCTACAACGACTACAACACCGACAACTGGAACTGGGCCAAGACCCAGGCCGTCTACCGGATGGTCCAGGACTTCAAGCAGCGCGGCGTCCCGATCGACTGCGTCGGCTTCCAGTCGCACTTCAACGCCAACTCGCCCTACCCGAGCAACTACCGCACCACGCTGCAGAGTTTCGCCGCCCTCGGCGTCGACGTGCAGATCACCGAGCTGGACATCGAGGGCTCGGGCACGACGCAGGCCAACACGTACCGCAGCGTGGTCAACGACTGCCTCGCGGTGCCGCGCTGCACCGGCATCACCGTGTGGGGCATCCGGGACACCGACTCCTGGCGGGCCAGCGGCACCCCGCTGCTCTTCGACGGCAACGGGAACAAGAAGCCCGCGTACACGGCCACCCTGGACGCGCTCAACACCGGCTTCGAGGGCCCCACGCCCACCCCGACGACCACCACCACGCCGCCCCCGTCGGGCACCATCGACCCCAACGCCTGGTACGAGCTGATCAACCGCAACAGCGGCAAGGCGTTGGACGTGTGCGGCGTGTCCACGGCCGACGGTGCCTGCATCCAGCAGTACGCGCGATCCGGCGGGCAGAACCAGCAGTGGCAGTTCGTCGACTCCGGTGACGGCTACTACCGGATCCGGGCCCGGCACTCGGGCAAGGTGCTGGACGTCTACAACTGGTCCACCGCCAACAGCGCGTCGATCGTGCAGTGGTCCGACCACGGCGGGGCGAACCAGCAGTTCCGGGTGGTCAACTCCGACGGCGGCTACGTGCGCCTGATCAACCGCAACAGCGGCAAGGCGGTGGAGGTCCAGGGCCTGTCCACCTCCGACGGTGCCCCCGTCGTGCAGTACGACGACTGGGGTGGCCCCAACCAGCAGTGGCAGCTGGTCAGGGTCGGGGGAGGCAACCCGCCGACCACCCCGCCG
>CALGAM010000050.1 GCA_937951935.1 uncultured Micromonospora sp.
GCTCGTACTCGAAGCGCCTGAGCGGGATTTCCTCATCCGGCATGACCACATCCCCTTCACTCCGCGGGGGCCGGCTCGACATCCGGCCCCTGCCTGCGCCCACCACGGGCCTCGCCGGCACCACGGCCCACACGGCCGGCTGGTTCAGCCGCCACCCGCGACTTTTCCGACAACCGCCGAGGCTCGCCGGGCACGGGCGGCTGGCGAGCGCGTCGACGGGACACCAGGACCGCCGCCCGGACCTGGCCCGGCCTTGTGAGAACCGCGACGGCGTCACCCGGTCCGGGCGGTGGTGCACCGGATCGGTGACCCCGTTCTCTGCCCGGCTCCCGGCGAGCGCACATGCGTGCCCGTCCGGTGACCCCCGACCGGCAGGTCCGGCCGCTACCGTGGTGCCCGATGGTGGATGGGGCGTGGCCGGTCGTGGTGGCCGTCATGCTGCCGATCACGGCCGCCGCCGGCGTCGGGGTCGCCGTGTTGCGCCGGCGGTTCGTGGTGGTGACGGTGCGCGGCCCCAGCATGGAGCCGGTGTTGCGGGAGGGCGACCGGGTGCTCGTCCGGCGCTGTGGAATGGCGCGGCTGCGCCGCGGGGATCTGGTCGTCTTCGCCGAGCTTCCGGATCCGCCTGACGCGGCCGGCCGCCGGGCCGGCGCCGCCGCGCCGTCCACGCGCGCAGGGTGGCTGGTAAAGCGCGCCGTCGCGGTGGCGGGCGACCCGGTGCCGCGTGAGGCCGGCCCTGCTCTGGCCGCACTGGACGACGACGTCGTACCGCAGGACTGCCTGGTGGCGATCGGCGACAACGCGGCGCACAGCTACGACTCGCGGCACTACGGCTACGTGCACTCCGACCGCCTCCTCGGTGTCGTGCTGCGCCGGCTCTGAGCGCGGCGGCGTTCCCCGACGCGGCACGTCGCACCGGATCCGCCGGGCGCACCGCGGCGCCGAGGGTCCGGCGGACCGCGCTGTGCCGGCGCTGTACGCCCGGTGTATCGCCGACGTCTAGCGTGGGGCGCACCGTCACGGAAGGGAGTCCACGATGATGAGACTCGTCCGCCGGGTCGCCGACCGGATGGTGGCCCTCGCCGTGCCCCGGATCGAGGCCCAGGCCCAGCCCTGCTGGTGGGGGAACTACTGCTACTGCCGGTCCAGCTACCTCTACTACGAGCGGTGCTGCGTCCAGGGCTCCACCTACTCCTGCAGCTGTCAGGCCCGGATCGGTCCCACCGGCTGTTCCTAGACGCGTCAGGGTGACACCCGGTGGTGCCGGCGGTGGCCGGCACCACCGGGTGCGGCGTGACGGAACCGGGAGGTGGTGGTCCACCGGTATGGCGTACCTACAGCTTGGCTGCGGGATACTGCTCGCCGTCGTCTTCGGATGGTCGGTGGTGGGGAAGCTGCGTTCGCGCACCGTTTTCCGCGGGTTCGCGGACTCCCTGGCCCCACTGGTGCGCCGTACCACGCCGGTGGCGGTCCTGCTCACCGGTGCCGAGGCACTCGTGCCGGCGCTGCTGCCGGTGGTTCCGGTCCTGGGGTTCGGGTTGGCCGCCGTGGTGCTCGCCGTGCTGACCGCGGGCGTGCTGACCGCCGTCCGGCGCCGGTTGACCATACGTTGCCGATGCTTCGGCGGGACCGGAACCCGGCTCGGCGTACGACACGTCGTCCGCAACCTGCTGTTGTTCGTGGTCAGCGGGCTCGGCCTGGCCGTCACCGCGACGGCCGGCCCGACCCCGTCCACCGGCGGCGCCGGGATGTTCCTGTCCGCGGGCGTCGCCGTCGTCCTGGCGACCGTCGTCATCCACCTCGACGACCTGGTCGAGCTGTGGGCCTGACCGAGCGGGAGAGAGCATGCCGTATCTCGTCGCGGCGATCGTCCTGTTGGGACTGGTCTCCGGCACGAACCTGATCTTCACGTACGGCGTCATCCGGCGTCTGCGTGAGCACACCGCCCGGCTCGACGCCCTGACCGTGGGCCGCCCCGAGCCCGACATCATCCTGGCCCCGGGGGCCGAACCAGGCCTCTTCGACCCGGTGCAGACCACGGCCGGCGAACCACTGCGCCGGGACGCGCTCACGGGTGGAACCCTGGTGGGCTTCTTCTCTCCGGGCTGTGCCCCCTGCCGTCAGCAGGCTCCCCGGTTCGCCGCACGTGCGGCGGCGGTGGGCCGGGATCGCGTCCTCGCGGTCGCCTCCGGTACGCCCGAGGCCGTACGCGACCTGGTGACCCTCCTCGAACCGGTCGCCCGTGTCGTGGTCGAGGTCGAGGAGGGGCCCCTGCACCGGGCGTTCGCGGTCCAGGGCTACCCCGCGATGTGCGTCGTGGACGGCGATGGCCGGATCAAGGCCGCCGCCACCGCGGTCGAGCGGCTGCCCGAGCTGCCGGCGGCATGACCCCCGCCACCGACCCGGAGGCGTGGCGGGCGGCGCCCACGTCCCCGCGCCTGGGTCCGGTCGCCGCGGGCCGGTACCTGGCCGAGGCCGTCCGGCTGGCCTGGCGCGCCGCGCCGGTGGCGACGACGGCCAAGGTCCTGCTCACGCTGCTGGCCGGCGGCGGCCCGGTGGCGTTGGGCTGGCTCACGAAACTGGTGGTGGACCGCCTCGCCGCAGGTCGGGCCACGGACCAGCTCTCTACGGTGCTGTCGCTGGCCGCCGCACTGGGCGTGGTCGGTGCGGTGGTGGCGGCGCAGCCCCACCTGGCCGGGTACCTCGACAACCTCACCGGCCGCGCGATCCGGCTGCTGGTGACCGGACGCCTCTACACGGCCGTGAACGCCCTCGCCGGCCTGGAACGGCTGGAGAATCCCCGGTTCCGGGACCGGTTGCAGCTCGCCGAGAGCGCCGGCCGGCTGGGCCCGGCGCACTGCGTGACCGGCGGACTCGGCGTCGCGCAGGGTTTCCTGAGCCTGCTCGGCTTTCTCGGCTCCCTGCTCGCGGTCGCCCCGGTCATGGTGCCGGTGGTCACCGTGGCCGCCGTGCCGACGGCCTGGGTGGAGCTCCGGCTGAGCCGACAGCGTGCCCAGCTCGCCTGGCGGCTGGGCCAGGCCGAGCGCCGGGAGTTGTTCTACGCGCGGTTGCTGACCAGCCTCGAGGCGGCCAAGGAGATCCGTCTCTTCGGGCTCGGTGACTTCTTCCATGCCCGGCTGCTGCGCGAGTTGCGCCACATCAGCCGCGCGCAGAACACGATGGACCGGCGCCAGATGCTCGGGCAGGTCGGGCTGGCGCTGCTCGCCGCGGCGGTGGCCGCCGGCGGGCTGGCCGGGGCGATCGTGCTCGCTGCCCGTGGCCGGCTCACCGTCGGTGACGTCACACTCTTCGTGGCCGCGGTCTCGGGCGTGCAGACGGCGCTGGGCGGCATGGTGGCACAGGGGGCGACGGTGCACCACGCGCTGTTGCTGTTCGACCACTACCGGGCCGTCGTCGGCGCACCACCGGACCTGCCACGACCGGTGCGGGCGGTGGATCCGGGGCCACTGCGGCACGGGGTCGAGCTGCGCGACGTGTGGTTCCGTTACGGCGACGGCCAGCCGTGGGTACTGCGCGGCGTCGACCTGGTCATTCCGGCCGGCTGCACGGTGGGGCTGGTCGGGCTGAACGGAGCCGGCAAGAGCACGCTGGTCAAACTGCTGTGCCGGTTCTACGACCCGGTCCGCGGCAGCGTGCGGTGGGACGGCACGGACCTGCGCGATCTCGACCCTCGTGCGCTGCGGGAACGGCTCAGCGTGGTGTTCCAGGACTTCATGGGGTACGACCTCTCCGCGGCGGAGAACATCGGAATCGGCGACCTGGGCCGGCTCGACGACCGGCGGGCGATCGAGGCCGCCGCCCGACTCGCCGGCTGTCACGACGCTCTCGCCGCTCTTCCCGCCGGGTACGACACCCTGCTGTCCCGGATCTTCCTCGACGAGACGGACACCGACGACCCACACGCCGGCGTGGCCCTGTCCGGGGGGCAGTGGCAGCGGGTGGCGGTCGCCCGCTCGCTCCTGCGGGACCAGCGCGACCTGCTGATCCTGGACGAGCCGACCACCGGGCTGGACGCCGAGGCCGAGCACGAGGTGCACCAGCGGCTGCGGGCGCTGCGCCGGGGCCGGACCAGTCTGCTCGTCTCACACCGGCTCGCCACCGTCCGCGAGTCCGACGTCATCGTGGTGCTCGACGGCGGCCGGATCGTCGAGCAGGGGTGCCACGACTCGCTGATGGCCCGCGACGGCAGGTACGCGCGCCTGTTCCGCCTCCAGGCGAGGGGGTACCAGTCGTCGGATTCGGACCTTCCGGGGGCCGGTCGGCGGGGTCGGTCGGTCTCCTGACGGCGTCGGCCGCCATCAACCGACGGCGAGGGCGACGGCCGTGGCCGGGGTGGCGGCGCGCTGGATGCCGGGTACGGCCCGGCCGGCGGCGTCCACGACCGTCCATCCGTCCAGCACGACGACCGGTACTCCGCCGCGCACCGCCGTCGCCGCCGCGCACAACGCCGCCCAGGAGCCCCCGACCACGATCACCGCGTCAGCCGACCACACCGGTACGTCGTCGTGGCGGGGCCCGTGCACCGTGACCGCGACGCCGTCCGCGGCCCGGGCGCCAGCCGCCACCGCCTCCGCCAGCCCGCGATCGCCACCGCACAGCACCACCGCGCCACGCCGTGCCAGCAGCCGTCCCACCTGCTCGGCCCGTTCGACCTCGGTTGCGGTGCGCGGTCTCGGGCCGCAGACCAGCACCTGGGGCGGCGAGCCCACCCGGTCGCCGCCTCCGAGGAGAACGCGGCGGCGCTCCAGGATCCGGCTCCGGCCGGTGCAGCCCGGGGGCGCGGCGCACGGCGGCGTCGTCCGCAGCAGGTCGGGATCCCGTCGCAGGATCGCGGCGTGCAGCCGCTCGAGTTCGTGGTCCGGGTCGAGGCCGAGCGACTCGCGCAGTTCCTCGCGGGCGTCGGCGTACGCCGCGAGGGCGCCGGCGACGTCGCCGAGCCGGTAGAGCGCCAGCATGAGCTGTCGACGCGGGCGTTCCCGCAACGGAAACGACGCGATGTGCTGGCGTAGGTCGGCGACGAGTTCGGGACCGCCACCGTGTCCGGTGCCGAGCAGGTCCAGCCGTACCTCGAAGAAGTCCTCCACCACGCCAATCCGCCGCTCCTGCAGGGCGTCGGCCGCGGCAGCCAGGACCGGGCCGGTGCGCAGGCCGGCCAGTGGTGGCCCACGCCACAACCGTAACGCCTGCAGGTACGCCGACTCGGCGAGGGGCAGTTCGCCGTGGATGTGCCGACGACGCGCCTGCGCACACAGGCGGTCGAACTCGACGAGGTCGACCAGCTCGTGCTCCAGGAGCAACCGGTAACCGCCCGGCTCGGCGGCGAGCTGCGGGCGGTTCCGGAACACGATCCGGCGCAGCTCGCTGGCGTAGGTGCGGAGATTGGGTATCGCCGAGCGCGGCGGCTCACCCTCCCACAGCTCGTCGAGCAGCTGGTGCCACGGCACGAGCTGCCCGGCGTGCAACACCAGCATGGCGAGCAGTGCGCGGGGCTTGTGCGCGGTGAGCGGAACCGGACGCGTCCCGTCGAGGAGCTCGAACGAGCCCAGCAGCCGGAACTCGACGACCACGCCTGCCCCCTGCGGTCAGCCCCTGCCCGCAAGTTACCGGAATGGTTCCGAATGCATCAACCAATATCTATTGGTAGCGTGGTCGGGACGTCGTCCGCCCGGTGGACCCGCCAAGCCGCGTCAGGAATCACCGCGATGTGAACCCGTCACGTTCTGAACCCAGAGCCGACGACCGCCGTCGTGATGGTCATGACAGGAGCGCAGGCGACGTCGCGTCAATCGAAGGTACTCCCATGACCAGTCCGACCAGGACCGG
>CALGAM010000051.1 GCA_937951935.1 uncultured Micromonospora sp.
CGGTGATCCGGTTGGGCCAGCCCGATCCGGAGCGCTTCACCGACCGTGGCACCCGACTCCGGACCATGCTGGTCGAGACACTCGGCCACACCCGGATGCTCCGCTGGAGCGTCGTCGGGGCCGCCCACTGGTTCGTGATGGTGGCCTTCATCGTCCTCTCCCTGCTGGTCCTGGAGGCGTACTTCGAGGTCGTGACCCCGACCGGCGGGCTGCCGGTGATCGGCTCCTGGACGGTCTACGGCCTGGTCACCGAGCTGATCGGCGTCCTCGGTGTGGTCGGCATCCTGGTGCTGATCGCCGTCAGACTCGCCAACCGCCCCGGCAACCCGAAGCGGCGCTCCCGCTTCACCGGGTCCACCATGTGGCAGGGCTACTTCGTCGAGGCCGTGGTCCTCGCCGTACTGGTCTGCGGATTCCTGATCCGGGGCTTCAAGGTCGCCACCGACCACTTCGAGTTCCCGTTCTGGGCCACCCCGGTCAGCCACGCGGTCGGCAACCTGCTGCCGGCCTGGTCGGCCGGGACCAGCGTCACCGCGCTGGTGAAGATCGCCATCTCGATGACCTGGGTGATCGTCATCGCCCTGAACGTCACCATGGGCGTCGCCTGGCACCGGTTCGCGGCCTTCTTCAACATCTTCTTCAAGCGGGATCCGGGCCGTCCGGGATCCGGGCTCGGTGGGCTGCGCCCGATGATGAGCCGGGGCAAGCCACTCGACTTCGAGGAGGCCGACCCGGAGTCCGACCAGTTCGGCGTCGCCCACGTCGAGCAGTTCACCTGGAAGGGCCTGCTCGACTTCACCACCTGCACGGAGTGCGGGCGCTGCCAGTCGCAGTGCCCGGCGTGGAACACCGGCAAGCCGCTGTCGCCCAAGCTGCTGGTGCTGTCGTTGCGTGACCACGCGTACGCCAAGGCGCCGTACCTGCTCGCCGGTGGCGGCAAGGACGCGTCCGGCGAGGAGAAGGCCAGCGCCGAACAGCTGGCGAAGGTCGACGTCCTCGCCCTCGCCGAGGCGAACCGGCCGCTGATCGGCGGCGCGGCGGAGAACGGTGTGATCGATCCGGACGTGCTCTGGTCCTGCACCACCTGCGGGGCCTGCGTGGAGCAGTGCCCGGTCGACATCGAGCACATCGACCACATCGTCGACATGCGCCGCTACCAGGTGCTGATCGAGTCGAGCTTCCCGGCCGAGGCCGGGGTGATGCTGCGCAACCTGGAGAACAAGGGCAACCCGTGGGGCGCCCCGCCGGACACCCGGGAGGACTGGACCAAGGGCCTCGGCTTCGAGGTGCCCCGGGTCGGCGAGGTCGACGACTTCGAGTACCTCTTCTGGGTCGGCTGTGCCGGTGCGTTCGAGGACCGGGCCAAGAAGACCACCCGCGCGGTCGCGACCCTGCTGCACGAGGCCGGGGTCAGCTTCGCCATCCTCGGCGAGGGCGAGACCTGCACCGGGGACCCGGCGCGGCGGATGGGCAACGAGTTCCTCTTCCAGATGCTCGCGCAGCAGAACGTGGAGACCCTCAACGAGGCGTTCGAGGGGCGGGAGAAGAGCAGGCGCAAGATCGTCGCGACCTGCCCGCACTGCTTCAACACCCTCCGCAACGAGTACGGGCAGCTCGGCGGCGAGTTCGAGGTCGTACACCACACCCAGCTGCTGGCTCACCTGGTCGCCACCGGCAGGCTCGTCCCGGTGCAGCCGGTCGACGGCGGACTGACGTACCACGACCCGTGCTACCTCGGCCGGCACAACCGGGTGTTCACCCCGCCCCGGGAGGTGCTCGACGCCGCCGTCCGGGGCGGTGCCGCGGACGGCCGGGCCGGCAGCCTGATCGAGCTGCCGCGCAGCCAGGAGCGGTCGTTCTGCTGCGGCGCCGGCGGTGCCCGGATGTGGATGGAGGAGCGGATCGGCCGGCGGATCAACGTCGAGCGGGTGGAGGAGGCGCTGTCCACCGGAGCGCGCACCATCGCGGTCGGCTGCCCGTTCTGCAGCACGATGCTGAACGACGGTGTCAACGGCAAGGGCGCGGCCGACCGGGTCGAGGTGGTCGACGTCGCCACGGTCCTGCTCCGCTCCGTCAAGCCGGCCGGTCCGGAGAAGTCGGCCCCGACGGTGCCGGCCGAGGCCGGCGCCTGAGGCACGGGTCGGTTCGCCCCCGGGGCGGCGGGACCGACGCGCGGGTGTCGGCCCCGCCCCGGCTGCGGGCTGCGTGCGGTCAGCTCCGGCGGTGGTTCCGGGGTGGGCGGTCACGCCGGGCCAGCCGGGAGATCACGAACCAGGCCACCGCGGACACGACCACCAGGATCACAAGATTCTGAAAGATTCCGGCGTACTCCTCGACCAGACGCCAGTTCTCGCCGAGCACGTAGCCGGCGGCGACGAACGTGGTGTTCCAGATGAGACTGCCGAGGGCGGTGCAGAGCAGGAACGTCCCGAGCTCCATCCGCTCGACGCCGGCCGGAATCGAGATCAGGCTCCGGAAGATCGGGATCATCCGGCCGAAGAACACCGTCCCCCTGCCGTGCCGGACGAACCACGCCTCGGTCCGGTCGACGTCGCTGAGCTTCACCAGCGGTAGTCGGGAGGCCAGTGCGCGGGTGCGGTCGCGGCCGAGCAGGGCGCCGACGTAGTAGAGCGCCAGCGCACCGACCACCGAGCCGAGGGTCGTCCAGAAGATCGCGGAGACGAGGCTCATCTCACCGCGGCTCGCCGCGAAGCCGGCCAGCGGCAGGATGATCTCGCTCGGTAGCGGCGGGAAGAGGTTCTCCAGCGCCACCGCCAGACCCGCACCGGGGGCGCCGAGCGTGTCCATCAGGTCGGTGACCCAACCGGCGATCCCGGTCAGCGGTGTCGGCTCGGCTGCGAGCACCTCGCTAGCACTGATCATGTGGTGGACGCTAGTCGCCCACGCCCGAGCAAACCCTGATGTTCGACATCCAACCCTCCCCAAGCCACATCAGAAGGGTGAACCGGGATCGGACGTAGCCGCGGCGTGGCCGTACCGTGCGACGGCGGTACCCACCCACCCACCCACCCGGCCGGTGGGCCGCCGGCACCCCGCGGACGGGGACCGATCCGTTCGGCAGGGCTCGGAAGCTGGGCCGTGGACCGGTACTGTGCTTGTTATCCGTGGGCAGGACGCACCCCACGGCAGAGGTGACCGACCATCGACGCCCTACTGCTCACAGCAATCCTGCCGCTGCTCGGCTTCGCCCTGCTCACCGGCGGCAACGCGTTCTTCGTGGCGGCCGAGTTCGCCCTGGTCACCGTCGACCGGGCCGAGATCGACCGCAGGGCGGCCGGCGGCGACCGCCGGGCCCGCACGGTCCGCAGGGCGCTGCGGGAACTGTCCTTCCAGCTTTCCGGTGCCCAGCTCGGCATCACCATCACCGCCCTGCTCACCGGCTACCTCGCCGAGCCGGCGCTGGCCCGGCTCTTCACACCGGCCGTACGGCCGGTCGCCGGAGAGGCCGCCGACGAGGTGGCCCGGCTGCTCGCTCTCGCCCTGGCGACCCTGCTGTCGATGCTCTTCGGCGAGTTGGTGCCGAAGAACGCGGCACTGGCCCGGCCCATGCCGGCGGCGCTGGCCACCGCGGGACCGATGCGTGCCTTCTCCCGGATCTTCGGCTGGCTGATCCGGGCGCTCAACGACTCGGCGAACTGGCTGGTCCGCCGGTTCGGTGTGGAGCCGCAGGAGGAGCTGGCCAGCGCCCGGTCACCGGAGGAGCTGGGCCTGCTGGCGGCGATCTCGGCGCAGGCGGGCGCGCTGCCCCGGGAGACCGCCATGCTGCTGCAGCGAACGATCCGGTTCGGCGACAAGCGGGCCGCCGAGGCGATGACACCCCGGGTGGACGTGGTCGCGCTGCGGGCCACCGCCACGGTCGCCGAGCTGCTGGCGGTGTCCCGGCGGACCGGTCGGACCCGGTTTCCGGTGTACGAGTCGACCCTCGACGTGGTGACCGGGGTGGCCGGGGTGGTCGACGCGCTCGGCGTGCCGCCGGAGCGGCGGGCGACCACGACGGTGGCCGCGGTCGCCCGCGAGCCGGTGTTCGTGCCGGAGAGCCTCGACCTCGACAGCGTCCTCGCCGCGCTCCGGGCGGCCCACGCCGATCTGGCGATCGTGGTCGACGAGTACGGCGGCACGGACGGCGTGGTCACCGTCGAGGACCTGGTGGAGGAACTGGTCGGGGAGATCGCCGACGAGTTCGACGCGGTCGGACCGGTCACCATCCCGAAACCGGCCGCCGCCGACCGCGCGGCCGTCGTCCCGCGCGGCGAGCCCCTGCCCGCCGGCGCCGGTGCCCTCTCCGTCGCCGGGGACGCCGCCGCACCGTCGGGCGGCGCGGCACGGCCGCGCGGTGCCGCACCGGGCGCCGGCAGGGCCGACGTGCGCGACGCCGACGAGCCGGCCGCGCCGACGGAGCCCGGCGAGGAGCGGGTTCTGCTGGTCGACGGGGTGCTCCGGGCGGACGAGCTGGCGGAGCAGACCGGGTTCTCGCTGCCCGAGGGGCCGTACGAGACCCTGGCCGGGTTCCTGATGGCGCGGCTCGGTCACGTACCGGTCGCCGGGGAGACCGTGACGGAGGACGGCTACGAGTTCACCGTGGTCGAGGTGGAGCGGCACCGCGTCGCGCGGGTCCGGGTGGTCCGCGCCGGGAAGCCGGGTGAGCGCCGGTGACCGAGCTTCTGGTCGCCGTCGGGCTGCTGCTCGGCAACGCCTTCTTCGTGGGCAGCGAGTTCGCCCTGATCGCCTCGCGGCGTACCGTCGTCGAACCGCTGGCGGCACGCTCCCGGCGCGCCCGGTGGGCGCTGTCGGCGATGAACCAGATCCCGCTGATGGTCGCCGGGGCGCAGCTCGGCATCACCATCTGCTCGCTCGGGCTCGGCGCGATCGCCGAACCCGCGCTGGCGCACCTGCTGGAGCAGCCGTTCCACGCGTTCGGGATGCCCGCCGACGCCGTACACCCGGTCGCCTTCGTCCTCGCGCTCGGCGTGGTGGTCTTCCTGCACACCGTGGTCGGCGAGATGGTGCCGAAGAACATCACCCTGGCCGGTCCGGAGCCGTCCGCGCTCTGGCTCGGCCCGGCGATGCTGGCGTTCTGCCGGGCCACCAAGCCGCTGCTGCTGGCGATGAAGTGGATCTCCACACGCTTCCTGCGGCTGTGGCGGATCGAGGCCACGGACGCGGTGAAGACGGTCTTCACCGCCGAGGAGCTGGCCGGGCTGGTCTCGCAGGCGCGGACCGAGGGACTGCTGGATCCGGAGGAGCACGCCCGGATCACCGGGGCACTGGCGCTGCACCGCCGGACCGCCGCCGACGCGCTGCGCCCCTGGGCCGAGGTGACCACGGTCGCCGACGACGTCTCGCCCGCCACGCTGGAGGCACTCGCGACCCGCACCGGGCGGTCCCGGTTTCCGGTGGTCGAGCGGTCCACCCGCCGGGTCCTGGGTTTCGTGCACGTCAAGGACGTGCTCGGGTACGAGGGCGCGGACCGGCACGCCCCGGTACCGGCGACCCTGGTCCGACCGTTGGCCGTGGTGCCGCCGGAGGAGACCCTGGCCGACCTGCTGTTGGCGATGCGCCGCCAGCGCCGGCACATGGTGCTGGTCGGCGACGGCCGGGCGCCGCTGGGCGTGGTGACCCTGGACGACGTCCTGACCGCGATCGTCGGCGCCGGGGCGTCCGGCTGACCCGCCCGCCCGGTCGCGGGGCGGCACCCGGGTCGTCTCGACCGGTGCCGGACCCCGCGACCGGGGTGGACGGTGGCCGGGTCAGCGGAGCGCGGGGGCCCAGGACGGCAGCAGCAGCACGTCGTCCCGGTTGACGTACATGATCCGGTGGCCGAACTGGATCTGGACGTACCAGGTGTCGCCCCGGATCACCGTCCAGTCACCCGGTGACGACCCGTCGAACGTGCTGGCCCGGTAGTACTCGCTGGGCAGCACGTTGCCGACCGCGTACCGCTGACCGGCGGCGAGGGTGTACTGCAGCGGGACCACCGCCTGCACCGGCACGCCGGCCGGGTAGGCGTCCGCCTCCGGGTACGCCCGGCCGTACACCGGGATGGTCGCGCGGCCCGGCTTCGGGGTGGCGACCAGGCCGGTGGCCCACCTGGCGGTCGGGTTCGCGGGCGGGTTGTGGAACCACGCCTTCTGTCCGAGGTACCAGATCGCCGTCCAGTCTCCCCGCTGCTCGGCGACCGCGTACGTCTGGCCGGCCGAGGCGCGGGCGCCGTGGTCGGAGATGTGCATGGTGTTGGGGCTGCCGTCAGGACGCAGCGCGATGTCGTTGACCAGCGGCGCGTCGTGCGAGGGCGCGCTGCGCAGGATCACCGACGACGACCCGCGGGACGGGCACGGCACGCCGGCCGTCTCGCACCCGGTGAAGGCCGGGCGGTTGGTGGCGAAGTCGGGGTCGATGGTGACCAGCCCGGTCCACG
>CALGAM010000052.1 GCA_937951935.1 uncultured Micromonospora sp.
ATGGCCGATCAGCGGGCGCGGGCCAGGGCGGACGCGCGGGCGCGGAAGACCGGCCACGCCGACCTGTCGGCCTACCGGCGGATCCTCGACAGCGCCGGGCCGACGGACTGGCGCGCCTACACCGACCTGACGACCGAGTCGACCGTGGTGGCGCTCCTTGCCGACGGCGAACCGGTGGCGGCGGCGCCCGAGGGCCAGATCGTGGCGGTGGTGCTCGACGTCACGCCGTTCTACGCCGAGTCCGGCGGGCAGGCCGCCGACGCCGGCCACCTCACCGGTCCGGACGGGGCGGCGGAGGTGATCGACGTGCAACGCCCGATCAAGGGTCTCGTCGTACACCACGTACGCGTCACCGGCGGTGAGCTCACCGTCGGGTCCCGCCTCACCGCCCAGGTCGACCCGCGGTGGCGGCTCGGCGCCCGGCAGGCCCACTCCGGCACGCATGTCCTGCACGCCGCCCTGCGGCAGGTCCTCGGCCCGACCGCGTTGCAGTCCGGCTCCTACAACCGGCCCGGCTACCTGCGGTTGGACTTCGCCTGGCCCGGCAGCCTCTCCCCGGCGACGCGCAGCGAGATCGAGGACGTCGCGAACCAGGCGCTCCGCGACGACCTGCCCGTCACCGCGCGGATCATGCCGCTGGCCCGGGCCCGGGAGATCGGCGCCCTGGCCCTGTTCGGGGAGACCTACGACGAGCAGGTCCGGGTGGTGGAGATCGGCGGGGCCTGGTCCCGGGAGCTGTGCGGCGGCACCCACGTGTCCCGCTCCAGCCAGATCGGCGTGCTCGCGCTGACCGGCGAGTCGTCCGTCGGCACCGGTCACCGCCGCGTCGAGGCGGTCGTCGGCCTCGACGGGATGCGCTACCTCGCCCGGGAACGGGACCTCGTCACCCAGCTCGCCGCGCAGCTGCAGGCCCCGCGTGAGGACCTGCCCGCGCGCATCACCGCGCTGCTCGACCGCGCCAGGGCCGCGGAACGCCGCGCCGACCAGCTCGCGCGTGAACTCGCCGCGCAGCGCGCCCGACGCCTCGCCGCCGACGCGGTACGGATCGACGGCACCCGCCACGTGGGCGTGGTGGCGGCCGGCGACGACGACCCCCGGCAGCTCGCCGAGCTGATCCGCGCCGCGCTGCCCGAGAACGAACCCGGCGTGGTGGCGGTCGCCGCGCCCGCCGACCGCGTCACCCGCCTGGTCGTCGCCACCACGGCGGCGACGCCGGCCACGCTCGACGCCGTACACCTGGTGAAGGCCGCCCTCGACGGGCGCGGGGGCGGCACGGCCCGCCTGGCGCAGGGCGGCGCCCCGGGCCGTACCCCCGAGGAGGTTCTCGCGGTCGTCGGCGGGGCCGTCCGGGCGGGCTGATCAGCCGGTCGTCCACCGTCCTCGTCCGACCGTCTCGCGACGTGACACACCTCGTGCTCCACAATGGCCACACCTTGTTGCAAGATATTTGCAGTAACCAAGTGATTGCATGATCATCGGAGGAGCCTCGATGGCGGTCTACACCCTGCCCGACCTGCCCTACGACTACGGCGCGCTCGAACCGGCGATGTCCGGGCAGATCCTGGAGTTGCACCACAGCAAGCACCACGCCGCCTACGTCAAGGGCGCCAACGACGGCCTGGAGCAGATCGCCGAGGCCCGCGCCAAGGGCGACTTCGGCGCCCTGGTCGGTCTGGAGAAGACCTTCGCGTTCAACCTGTCCGGGCACGTGCTGCACACGATCTTCTGGGGGAACCTGTCACCGGACGGCGGCGACCGCCCGGACGGCGAGCTGGCGGCGGCGATCGACGAGCACTTCGGCTCCTTCGAGGCGTTCGCCGGGCAACTGTCCGCGGCGACCAAGAGCGTGCAGGGCTCCGGCTGGGGTGTGCTCGCCTGGGAGCCGCTGGGGCAGCGTCTGATCGTCGAGCAGGTCTACGACCACCACGGCAACGTCGGGCAGGGATCGACCCCGCTGCTGGTCTTCGACGCCTGGGAGCACGCGTACTACCTGCAGTACAAGAACGTGCGTCCCGACTACGTCGACCGGCTGTGGGACCTCGTCAACTGGGCCGACGTGGCGGCCCGCTTCGACGCCGCCCGCGCCGCGAGCCCGAAGATCTGACCGGTGCCCGACACCACCCCCGCCGTGGCGGAGCTGGTCCAACGCGCCGCCGGGGTCATCGCGGCCACCCGCCGCGGTGACCTCGCCGGCGCCGAGGAACTCCTGGCCGCCTTTCCCAGCGAACGGGCCCGCACCCTCGGGTTCTACCTGCTCGCCGACCTGGCGCTCGGCCTGCTCCATACCAGCAGCGGCGAGACCATGGACGACCTCGTCCGCGAACTGTCCCTGATGATCGCCGCCGGCGCCGGCCAACCGCCCCAGCCGCCCGCGGATACGACCTGAGAGCCGCAGGGGCGGCGACGTACCACGAGACCGCCTTCGACGGTTGCGGGTCGGTGTGGTGTCGAAACCCGCGTCGAGGGTGGCCGACACGGAGGCCCGGACGGTTACCTGGGGGTCGGATCGCGGGTGATCCGCGACGTTCGCCCGTACGTCGTGCGTGCTCGCGAACCCGCGACCGATCCGCTTCGCAGCACACACCCTTGCGGAGGTTGCCGGATGCCGTGCCTGCGGGAACCCGGATCCGGTGTGCGGTACGACGAGTGACCCACGCCGAGGAAACAGACGACGGCGGCTCGGGCGACTGTGTGTCGTGATATTGACCGTCGACATTGACGACTCGACGTCGACAATCGAACACCCAACCCCCCCCGGCGCGTTAGTGTCGGTTCGCACGGTCCATGACATTCGTGATCGAATCGGTGCCGGTAGGAAGGTTCCTCGTGGATCCGCAGCAACTCAGCGACGCGAAGCGGACGCTCGGACGTAGCCTGGCCCGCTGGCGGCAGGCGCGTGGACTGACCCAGAAGGACGTGGCGCTGCGGGTGCACAGCTCCCGGAGCACGGTGGCCAACGTGGAGTGCGGCCGGCAGGTCGTGGATCGCGTTTTCTGGGCGCAGTGTGAGGCGCTGCTGCAGGCCGGCGGAGAATTGATCACCGCCTACGACCACTACCGGTCGCTTGAGGAGCGATACCGCAGAGAAAAAGCCGAGGCGGCCCGCCGCGCCCGGTGGGCGGGTGTGCTCGGTCCCGAGACGATCGCCAATACCGTTTCGTGGAGTTTTGGCGGCCCGGGACGTACGCTCGAAGCTGCTATCGGGCCTGTGGCGGCAGCCGCGGCGGGGGAACCGGGCGCGCGATTCATCGCTGCTCTCGGCGCCGACGGCATGCCCCGGCTCGGTGGCGACGATGGTCGCTGGCCCGGCCCGGCGGGCCGTGACGGAACGGAGGGCGACATGCAACGTCGCACCATGCTTCAGTACGCGTTGACAGTGCTCGCGACGGGAGGAGTCGCCGGGTCTGCGCTGGACTCGATCCGGACCGGACTCGCCGCGTCCCTGTCGAGGCAGGAGACGACCGATCTCGACGCCGCGGAGTGGGAGGCGGTCGCCGAGGAGTACGGGCGCAACTACCTCACGATGGCACCGGCTCTGCTCACGCACCATCTTGCCGCCGACCTGGCGGACCTCCAGCAGGCCATCACGGCCAGCCGGGGTAGCCGACACGCCGACCTGTCGCGGGTCGGCGCCCTCCTGGCCGGGATCATGGCGAAGACCCTGGCACAAACCGGCCAGTATCCGCTCGCCCGCAGGTGGTGGCGGACCAGCCGGATGGCCGCCGACGCCGCCGGGGATCCAAGCGTCCAGACGTGGGTGCGGGGCCAGGCGGCCATCCACGCCCTCTACGAACCGCACTCGGGTCAGATTGCGTGGCACCAGGCCGAGCAGGCACTGGCGATCAGCAGCGGGCGGGCCTACCCCGGTACGGCGAGCGCGCTCGCCGCGTGCGCGCAGGCCAGCGCGGTCGCCGGTGACGCGGCCGGCGCCCGGCACTACACGGATCAGCTCCGCGACGTGTTCGACCGACTGCCCGACGCTGTCACCGCCGACGCGAGAAGCATCTACCAGTGGCCGCAGCAGTGTCTGTGGCACACGCTCAGCTACGTCCACAGTCACCTGGGCCACACCCGGGAGGCACAGCAGGCACAGGAGCAGACGCTGGCGTTGACGCCGGAGTGGGAACCTGCCGCCCGCGCCCAGGTCCACCTGCACACCGCGATGTGTCTGATCCGCGACGGCCACCTCGACGACGGTGCCAACCACGCCCGTCAGGCCATCAGCGCCCTGCCCGAGTCACGGCGGACCACGTTCGTCGTGCACCTCGCCCGTACCGCGCTCGACACCGTGCCCGACGGTGAACAGCACCGGCCGGCCGTCGCCGACCTCCGCGAGGTGATCGCGGCCTCCACCGCGCAGAAGCACTGACGCACCCGCACCAGCTTTCCGCGCGATTGCCGGTCGCCCTGACCGGTGGTCGCTGATCACAGAAGCGATCGTTGACACACTGACGACGCAACAGAGCCACGCCGGCAGCCCCAGTGGATGGGGTCCACGGTGGCGACCGGAAAACCCCCGGCCTCGCTTCCGACACGGCACACGTTCACACCTCCTGCCCGACTCGACGGCCGCCCTCACTCGGCCAGGTCCGCTCGGCAGGCGCCCAGGCGCACTCCCGGGTCCGATGGCACACCGGTCAGGACCGCCAGGGACCCGATGCCGTCACGGTCTCCCGTCGTCTCCGACCCGGTGTGGCCGATCCGGTGACCCCGACGGCCGTGCGCGGCGGAGTCACTCGGCTGGTCGTGGTTGCGACGGTGTTCCCTGGGGCTCACCGCTCTCGGCCGCTGGCAGTAGCTCGCCCGCGAACTCGCGGATCACCTCGATCCATGCGGCATCACCAAGTTCCGCCAACATGCTGGTAGCCCTTTCCCAGCACTCACGGGCCTCGTCGAACCGGCCCACCTCGGCCAGGGCAGCGCCGAGCATGCCCAGACTCCGGCCCTCATTCCGCCGGTCGCCGAGCCCGCGGAAGATGTCGACGGCGCGGGTGAGGACGTCGATCGCCTCCTCGAACCGGCCCGCCTCGCCCAGGACAGCGCCGAGGTTACCCCGCGCCTCGCCTTCGCCGTACCGGTCACCGAGTTCGACGTACACCTCCAGCTGACGGCTGAAAGCGGTGATCGCCTCGTCCAGCCGGCCCGCCTCGGCCAGGGCGGCACCCAGAAGATCCAGCACCCGGCCCTCGGACCGCCGATCGCCGGAATCGCGGAAGATGCCGGCGGCCCGGGTGTAGGCGGTCACGGCCTCGTCGAACCGGCCCGCCTCGGTCAGGGCACGACCGAGAAGGGTCAAC
>CALGAM010000053.1 GCA_937951935.1 uncultured Micromonospora sp.
CGCGCGTACTCGGCGTAGCTGAGGCCGGCGGTGCGCAGGACGTGCCGCTGGCCGCCGAAGAGCACGGTGAACTGCACGGCGACGAAGCCGCCGAAGAGCAGGGTCAGCCCGGCGATCGGCGGTGCCCATTCGAGGACGCCGAACCGGCGCTTGGCCGGCCTGTCCACGGTGGAGAGGTCGGGCGGGGCGGAGATCGTGTAGACGGCGGCGACCGCGATCAGCCCACCGACGACCGAGAGGAAGATCCACCGGAACACCGTGCCGACCCCGATCTCCGGCACGACCTCGTCGAGGATCACGGAGAAGGCGGCGTCGGCCGAGGAGAGCAACGCACCGAAGACCAGCAGGACGGCGGCGGTCGCTACGACCGCCCTGGTGACCCGCCAACCCGTCCGGCGCTCGCCGGAGCCGGTCCGCAGGTGTTTGCGCACCCACGGCAGTCCACGCAACGCCGCGAACGGCGCGGCGACCAGACCGAACAGGATCGAACGGACGAGCCGTCCGCCGACGATGGCCAGCGTGGTGCAGCCGAGGGCGCCGAAGACGCAGAGCGTCACCAGCCACCACGCGTTGCGGAAGGCGAGTACCGAGAGCAGGGCCAGCGCGGCGGCTGCCCAGCCACCGCGGACCCACCGTTCGGCGCGGGGCAGGTTGGCGGCGGCCCGCCGGACCGCGACGACCACGCCGACGGTCAGGACGAGCCAGCCGAGCAGCCAGCCGATGCCGGTCCGGCTCAGCGGCACGAAGAACGCCAGGCCCAGGGCTCCGGCGAGGACGGACGCGGGCACCGCCCACCCCTGTCCGACCGGCGGCCCCGGCCACCAGGACTTCAGGAGCGACGGCGGGCGCGGTACGGACGTGAAGGCGAACGGTGGCGGCGCGGGCGCGAGCCCCGGCCCGACCCGGGACGGTGTCGCGGGACGGCCGGGCGAGCCGTCCGGCCGGGTACCACCGTCCGGCGCGGCGGGCGTGGGGGTCGGGGATGTGGTGGCCGCGGCTGCGGCGGCCGGGGGAGTGGACGCCGCTGGTGGCGTTGGCGTGGCGGGCGGGGTGGCGGCTGTCGCCGGTGTGTCCGCTGCCGTGTCCGCCGGTGGTGTGGCGGCTGCCGGCGTGGACGTCCGCGTGCCGGCTGGCGTGACACCCGGCTCGGTCGGCTGCGCGACCGGCAGGAACAGCGCGTAGCCACGGGTGCCCGGCGGAACCCTCACCGGGATCGCCCAGGCGGGTTCGCCGTCGCGTCCCGGCCACGCCACCGTCGGAACCGGTCCGTCGGCAGGCGGCATCACCGGGATCGCCCAGGCGGGTTCGCCGTCGCGTCCCGGCCACGCCACCGTCGAGACCGGTCCGTCGGTGGGCGGCATCACCAGCAGGTACGGCGTGAGATCGTGGGAAGGGTCACCGGACGGCGTCGACCCGGCGGTGCCGGACGACGGGGTGTCGGGGACTTCGGACGATCCGCCCGCGACTCGTGCGGCCTCGGCGGGTCGGGCCTCGGCGGGTCGGGCCTCGGCCGGCGAGTCGTCGGGTTGGGATGGCGGCTCGGACACAGGCTCTCCTCATTCGGGTCTCGTACTGTGGACCGAATCCGCCGGGAGTATCGTTCCCGCGATCAAACGTCCGGCCCGCGGTCCCGGCGTGACGGTCGTGGCGCGAGAATGGCGCCGTGCTTCCTCCACCCCGCGCACTGTTGTTGGACTTCGGCGGCGTTCTCGTCGACGAGGCTCCGCGTTCCCGCAACACGCCGCCCGCCATACGGCCCAAGCTGCTTCGGCAGCTCGAAGAACTGGTCGGCGGTGTGGTGCCGGTGGAGCGGATCACGCGCGACGTCGTCGACGGTGGTCGCCGGTACGCCCGCTGGCGCGACGCGACCAGCGGCGAGCCGCGGCCCGTTGAGCTGAGCCACGAACAGGTCTGGGACGACTTCGTGGTGGCCGACTGGCCGGAGGCGGCCCGGGAGGCCGTACGCCGGGAGGCGACCTCGCTGAGCTACGCCTGGTCGTGGCGGGACGACTGGGCCGTGCGGCCGGGGATTCCCGAGGCGCTCCGTGTCGCGACCGCCGCCGGGCTGCCGCTCGCCGTGGTGAGCAACGCGCTCTGCGGGGCCGCCCACCGGGACTTCCTCACCGCCGCCGGGCTCGGCGACATGTTCGCCGTCCAGCTCTACAGCGACGAGGTCGGGCTGCGGAAGCCCAATCCGGAGCTGGCGTGGCAGGCGGCGCGCGCCGTCGGCGTACCGATCGAGGAGTGTTGGTTCGTCGGCGACATGGTGGACCGCGACATCATGTGTGCCCGCCGCGCCGGCGCCGGTGCCGCCGTGCTGATGCGGTCACTCCGTACCGACCGGAGGCGCGACGCGTCGGAGCAGGCCGGGCCGGAGGAGTCTGGACCGGAGCGGGTGCCCGACGCCGTCGTCGACGACGGGCACGGGCTGCGCGACCTCCTCGACCGCGCGCTCGGCCGCTGAACCGGCCCGGGGACCGGGTGGCGTCGGAATCCCGACACCACCCGGCGGCGCCAGCACGACGACCACCGGTGCGAACGGGTGGTGTCCGTCCGATGTGGACGGCGGGGCTTCAGCCCGTCGTTCCTGGTCTACATGAACCTGCGACCCGGCGACATCATGGCGATCAAGTACACGAGTGGCGGCTCCGGCAGCGGGCACATGGCGATCGTCGGGCCGGGCAGTCACCTGTACGACGACTCCCACCCGACCTACCGCCAGTGGGCGATCCGGGTCATGGACAGCACCAACAGCCCGCACGGCGACCCGGGTGCCGACCCGGCGTACCCGGACACCCGGCACTACTACGACACCGACGCGCACGAGTGGACCGAGGGCACCGGTGCGGGCATGGGCTGGATGTTCATCCGGACCAGCCGGGCCACCGGCGAGATCGTCGCGCACCGGTGGAGCAGCAGCTCCAGCACCTGGTACGACCAGAGCACCCGCCCGATCGTCTTCGGGCGGTACGACCCGTACGCCTGACTCCACCCGACTCCCGACCGCACGGGACCGACGGCGCCGGCCGACGATGGAGAACACCATCGCCGGCCGGCGCCGGAGTTCTCCGGGATCTGGTACGCGTGCCGCCGACGAGAAACGATTGCCCGGCCGGACGCGTCGCAGACGCCGTACGTCGTCAGCGGCGCGGGATCCCGGCCGCCGACTGCCATCTCCGGCCCGACGTTGACCACACCAGAGGAGAAGGCGCGGGCGGTGCCGCCAGGCACCTGCCGGTGCTCCCGGGCCGTCCATGGCACAGATCACACCTGCGTGTCAGGGCCGATGGATATCGATTACCTGTGGTAGGGAAACCACTCCTCGGCGGATTTGTGATTGAGGTATATCGATCTGCGTGATCTCTTGTTGTGCCGGTGACGTCGCCTGAACTCGATATGGGGCTGCGAGGAGCAAAGGTGACTGTCTATGGTCTGACCACCGTCCATTGACCAACATTGGGGTGCGGGTATGAGCTGTCGGTGGGGCCGTGGGCTGGCGGTGTTGGTGGCGGCCGGACTGGCCGGGGCCGGGCTGGTAATTGCCGGTCCGGACCGGGCCGCGGTCGCGGCGCCGGCTTGTACGGGGGTCACGTGCCGGTTCCCGGAGGACACGACGGCAGCTCGGGCCTGTGGCTGGACAACGAGTACTTCCCGGAGGACGGCTACACCGAGGCGACGGAGGAGTACGGCTGGAGCGCCGTCAAGATCGATGTGACACCGCCGGATGCCGACGGCAACGAGTTCACGGTCTGGCAGGAGACGCCGGTGTTGCGTACCGATGACTCGTTCACCATTTCCGCGTGGGTGGTACTGGACCGGCTGGATGGTGAGCGGACCGCGGTGTCGCAGCGGGGCGTGCACGAAAGCGCCGCCTGGCTCAGGTACTCGGCCCAGGACGGCAGGTGGACGTTCTCCGTCAGTGACGAGGACAGCACCACCACGGCGGTGGCGGCCGTCAGCTCCACGTCGGTTCCGGAAATCGGGGTGTGGACACACCTGACCGGCGTGTACGACGCCTCCCGCGGCGAGATCCGGCTGTATGTCAACGGAGAACTGGAGGGCACCCAGGCGCTGTCGTTCAGGCCGATGGCGTCGTCAGGGCCGCTGCTCGTCGGTCGTGCGTTGTGGCACGACCAGCTCACCGACCCGTGGTCCGGCGGTATCGACGACGTCGCGGTGTACCAGAGCGCGCTGACCGACGCCTCCGTACTCGACTGGTACAACGCCCAGGGTGCGGTGGTGCCCGGCACGACCGTGCTCCGCCGCGGGTAGAAAGTTGGGTGCGCCGGCCCGCTCCGGGACGCCGGAGCGGGCCGGGGGTCACCTGCGACGGATGCGCAGCGTCTCGCGCAGCAGCAGCACTCCCACCAGGGTGGGCGGCACGGCGAGGGCGCCGGCGGCGTAGCCCAGCCACCGCAGCCAGAGCCGGGGCTCGACGTCGGCCCGGGCCAGCTTCCGGGCGCCGCGTCGGAGCCCCAGGTCGCCGACCCGGATGCTTCGGCCGACGTCGGCGGAGCTGAAGACGGCGCCGACGGTGGCCCGTTCGACCTCGCCACCGGACCAGACGATCTCGACCTCGCAACTGTCCCAGTAGCCGAAGCCGCGGACGCTGATCGGACCGCGCCGGTGGCACGACGTCACCGTGGCCTGGCCCTCGCGTCGGGCGTCCGCCATGTCCTGGCCGGCCAGCCTGCCCAGGGTGACGGCCACCCCGAACAGGCTGGCGGCGAGGACGAGCGTTCCGGCGAGGAACAGGAACGACCGGAGAGCACCGTTCTTCCGGCGTCCCACGACGGCGTCGACGTCCCGCGAGGCGGCCCCTCGGGTGCCGGTCTCGCCGTCCGGTTCGCGCTCCTGCGCGCGAATCTCGTTCAGCCGCCTGGCGAGCCGGTCGTCCGGCTGTTCCACGCCGCCTCCCCTCAGAGCGGAAGCTTGATCGGCGTCGGGGCCGGGTTGTCACCCCGCAGGGTGTCGCCCGTCTGCCCGGCGTTCTGCGAGCCGTTGGTCTGGCTCGCCTGGCGCCCGGTGTTGACGACGACCTGGCCGATCGGGCCGTGCACCGCGGTGTGTCCCTGCCCGATCGTGTTGAACGCCCCCCGGAAGCCGTTGAGGCCGCTACCGCCGTGCTCGAGGACGGCCTGGATCCGGAACGCCTCCAGGCGCAGCGTGTTGCGGCTGGCCTGGCCGATCTGCGCGAGGATGCTGTCGCACTGCTTGACGAGCACACCGATGCGCTTGATCGCCTCGAACAGCTGCCTGAGCAGGTTGAGGATCTTGCTGCTGGTCTTGCCGACCAGGATGGCGACCTCGGCGGCGACCTTGGGGATCAGCACCACCGTGACGGCCTGGAGCGCCTTGGAGATGCAGGCACCGACGACCTCGGCGACGATGTCCCGGATCGTGTTGCGGACGACGCCGACCATCGCGCCGACGATGGTGGTCGCCTTGCTCATCGCGTCGGCGATCGCCCCGAGCGCCTGCACCGACTCGGCGTGGGTGCGGGCGAGCCTCCGGTAGGCCTCCGCCGCCTGCGACGTCCACTCGGCGGTGCTCCGGTTGACCTGGTCGACGAAGAAGTCGGTGGCCTCGTAGATGCGCCGTTCGATGTTGTACCAGGTCTGGGCGTGCCCCTCGATCGCCTTCGGGTCGCCGGCCAGCTTGTCCAGCGGCTCACGGAGGATGCTCACGTGCTCCATGAGCCAGCCGACACCGGCGGCGAAGACGGCCTGCAGGGGGTCCATGACCGCGCCGATGAAGGAGAGGCCGGCGGCGACCCCGTTGCCGGCGACGCCGAGCCAGTTCCCGCTCTGGATGCCGTCGACGATGCCGCGGGCCGCCTCGTAGAGGCCGGCACCCTCGTACGACTTCGTCTCGCCCTCCGGGGCGATCAGGCTCGGCCGGCTGATAACCGCGTGATCACTCATCACTCACCTACCCGCAGCCTGGATTCGCTCGGCCGCCGCCCGGTCCGTGGTGTCGTTGTTGTCGGCCAACGCCCGGAGCAGCTCCGCCAGGTGCGCCGTGGCCTCCGCCCCGTTGTTGATCTCCGACACCGCCCAGTCCTGCAGCGGGTTGATCAGAGGCACGAACAACGGACTGCAGAGAACCCCGTACACCTCGTCATGCAGGTTGACGTACTCGGCTCCGGCCTTGGCCTCCCGCAGCATGGTGGCGGCCTCGTCCACCATCCGCGCGTGGCTGCGAACCTCCGCGGAGGAGAGCCTGATGTCTGGCTTCGTCATCGCCGGTCACGCTCCTCGTCCTCCGGCGGTTCCGGGAACTGCCTGCTGTAGGCGTTGCTGATGAAGTACGCCGTCTCCGAGCTCGCGCCGTACATGCTGCTGACGAGGTCGGACACCTGCTGCGCCATCTTTGCCTGGGCCCGGCGGCTGGTGTCCAGGATGACCGCGGCGAGCTCGTCCGCCGACAGGCGCATCGCCCGGTCGGTGAGACGCAGCTCGGCCAGGCCACCCGACGAGTCCACGGTCACCACGGCCTCACCGCCCCGCGACTCGGCGGTCGCCCTGGTGCGTTCCATACGTTCGCTGAGCTCGGCGGTGAGCGCGGTCTGCTGTTCGACCCGGCGCTCCCAGTCCGCGAGATAGTCCTCTGGACTGTATGGCACTAATTTTCTCCCTCCCCTGGACCTGGGGCACGAGTCTAGGAAAGGTGATCCACTCGTGGGTGGAGGGATCGTACGAACGCCGTCGGCCCCGCCACGACCGCTCGTGGCGAGGCCGGGGCGGACAGCACCGGGTCAGGCGTCCCGCGTCCGTCGCGTGTCGCCGGCCAGGGCGGCCTGCTCCGCCCCGGCGCCGGACCCGCCGGCGGCCCCCGGTCGGGACGCCGGCCGCAGCCCTCGTATCCCGAGGTAGAGGAACGGCAGCACCAGCAGCACGTCGGCGACGAGTGCGATCGACGCCTCGCGGGTGATCCGGCTCAGCGGGAAGGCGAGCGCCCCCAGGCAGAGCAGGATGCCGACCGGCAGCGGCGCCGCCCGCCGCCAGGCCAGCACCAGGCCCAGCGCGAAGAACGTCGCCGGGAAGAGCGGGCCGGCGGTCCAGAAGAGGGTCGTCGCCGCGAACGGGTACTCGTTGAGCAGTTCGACGGTGTGGGCGTGCGTGGCGGAGAAGAGTGTCTCGTGGATGGCCTGTACGCCGAACGACACCCCGCCGACCGTCGCGAAGACGGCCACCGGCAGCGCGACCGCCACGTACCGGGGTGCGCTGGCGCGCAGCCGGTCGAAGATTCCGATCAGGCCGATCAGCCAGCAGGCGCTGGAGAGGCCGATCAGCGTGCCGGCGGTGGCGCCCTGCGTGTCGGGCTCCCAGAAGAGGGTGGCGACCAGGTTCAGTACTGGACCAAGGATGAGGAACATGGGCCCGACGGTAGGAACGCGCACGCGGCGGTGAATCCGCCGCGGACGGGCAACCGACTACCGCGGGCGTCGTATCCCGGCCAGCCCGCTGCGGTAGGCGAAGACCACGAGCTGGGCCCGGTCCCGGGCGCCGAGCTTGGCCATCGCCCGGTTGGCG
>CALGAM010000054.1 GCA_937951935.1 uncultured Micromonospora sp.
CGGGTCGAGCTGGGGCTCGGCACCGGGTGGTACGAGCCGGAGCACCAGGCGTACGGCATCCCGTTCCCACCACCCGCCGAGCGCTTCGCGCGGCTGACCGAGCAGCTTGAGGTGATCACCGGGCTGTGGGGTACCCCGCCCGGCGGAACCTTCGACTACCAGGGCAGGTACTACCAGCTGCGCAACTCGCCGGCCCTGCCGAAGCCGGTGCAGTCGCCGGCGCCGCCGCTGATCATCGGGGGCAAGGGGCTGCGGCGTACCCCGATGCTGGCCGCGCGGTTCGCCGACGAGTTCAACGTGCCGTTCGAACCGGCCGAGAGCGTGGCCCGCAGCTACGCCGCGGTGGCCCGGGCCAGCGAGCAGGTCGGGCGTGCCGCGAGCGGACGCCGGCCCCTGGTCCTCTCCGCCGCGTTGACCGTGGTCTGTGGCCGGTCCGACGCCGAGGTGCGGCGCCGTGCCGAGGCGATCGGCCGCGACCCGGACGAACTGCGTGCCGGCCCCGGCGTCGCCGGCACGCCCGAGGAGGTGGTCGAGCAGATCCGGGAGTACGCCAAGCACGGCGCCGAACGGATCTTCCTGCAGGTACTCGACCTGACCGACCTGGACCACCTCGACCTGATCGCCTCCGAGGTGGCGCCGCGACTGTAGGAGGCGCCGCCCGCCGCGGCCGACCGGCAACCGTGGGTCGGCCGGCGGGTGGCGGCAGGCGGCTCGCGCCGCGCGTCAGGCCTGTCCTCGGCGCGGCCGAGCCGCCGGTCAGGCCGCGTCTTCGGCGCGGCCGAGCCGCCGGTCAGGCCGCGTCTTCGGCGCGGCCGAGCCGCCAGTAGCCCATGAAGGCCACCGACTCGCGGTCCATGCCGCGTTCCGCGACCAGGTGTCGGCGCAGCGTGCGGATCACGCCGGCCTCGCCGGCCAGCCACGCGTAGTGCCGGCCGCCCGACAGCCCCACCGGCACCTCCCACAGCTCCTCGTCCGGGTCGGCGTCGCCGGTCTCGGCCGGCCCGGCGGCGCCGAGCGGGTGGCCGGTCGCCGGTCGCACCGCCGGGACGAGCCGTTCCGCCGCCGCCCGGACCGCCGGGACCAGCAGGCTGCCGTGCGGCGCGCCCCGGCGGGGCAGCCAGGTGACGGTCAGGCCGTCCGGAGCCGGCAGGTCGAGGGCGTCGTCCGGGTGCGGCACCTCCAGCAGTACCTCACCCCGGGCCGTCGCCGGCAGCCGCTCCACGATCGCGGCGATCGCCGGCACCGCGGTCTCGTCCCCGGCGAGCAGCAGGATCCGGTCGGCGAGGGCCGGCTGGAACTCCCGGCCGCCGTGGTCACCGGGGTAGGCGTGATCCGGTCCGACGATCACGATCTGGTCGCCGGGCCGGGCGGCCAGCGCCCAGCGGGCCGCCGGGCCGTGCGGGCCGAACGGCCCGCCGGCCTCGTGCAGCACGATGTCCACGTCGACCTCGCGCCGGTCACGCCGGACGGCCCGGGTGGTGTACGTCCGGAACGGGTTGCGCAGCGCGCCCGGGAGGGCGCGCCAGCGCGGGTACCAGTCCGGACCGTCGGGCAGGTGTCGGAAGCCGTGTCCCGGCAGCGGGAAGACGAGCTTGATCCGCTGGTCGTAGCCGGGATCGGCGAAGGTGTCGAGGTCCTCCCCGGTGAAGGTGACCCGGAGGAAGGAGGTGCTGAGCCGGTGCAACCGGGCGACCTCGGCGGGGAAGAAGCGCCACGGGGCGACGAGCGGTGTCGCGGTGGAGACCTCGGTCATCTGGGCTGCCTTTCGGTACGTACCCGGGTCACGGTGCCGCCCGGCGTCGGGCGTGAGGCACGAAAGTGATGTGAGGTTAGCCTAACCTCGCCTCCCGGCGACAGGTGGGGTGCTCCCCCCGCCCTCAGGCCGCGACCCGCGCCGCGTCCGGTGCGGCGTCGACCGGGGCGTCCCAGTCGATCCGGTGCTCGAACTGCCAGGTCATCCGCTCGGGTCTGGCGAACCTCATGGCCAGTGGCAGCAGCAGATCCCGCAGGACGCGGCCCACCGGGCCGGCCACCTTGTCACGGTTGGTCCGGGCACCCATGGCGATGATCCGCTCGACCCGGCGCCGGCGCAGTCGCTCGTACGCCGGGAACGCCGCCTCGTACGGCAGGTCCCGCAGGCAGCGGGCGAGCTCCACCGCGCTCTCGACGGCCAGCGAGGCGCCCTGCCCGGAACTGCTCGACGGGGCGTGCGCGGCGTCGCCGACCAGCACCACCCGGCCCCGGTGCCAGGTCGGCACCGAGGGCAGATCCTCCATCGGTCCGACGATCAGCAGGTCGGCCGGGTCGGTGCGCCGGATCAGCTCCGCGGCGGGGACCCGGTCGTCGGCGAACAACTCGGCCAGCACGTCCAGCCACCGCTCCGGCGCGGTGCGGCGGGCCTCGGCACGGCTCATCGGCTCGCGGCGCGGCAGGTTGACGAACCAGCCGCCGCTGCCGTCGTCGAGGACCTGGTAGCCGAAGAAGGCACGACGCCCGAAGACCAGAAACATCTCGCCCCGGGTGGAGGGCAGCCCGGTGGCGGCCATCCGGGCGCCGAAACTGATCAGACCGCTGTAGCGGGGCCGCGGCGCGGCCGGGTCGATCAGCGAGCGCACCGTGGACCGGATACCGTCCGCGCCGACCAGCACGTCGGCGCTGGCGGTCGTGCCGTCGGCGAAGTGCGCGGTCACCGCCGAGCCGGACTCGGTGACGGAGACCAGCCGCCGGCCGTGCTCGATCCGGATGCCCCGGGCGGTCGCCTCGGTGTACAGGGCCCGGTAGAGGTCCGGACGCCAGGCGAGCCGCATGGTCGGCAGGTGCGGCGGGGTGTTGAGGACGGCCAGCCGGCGGCCGGTGCCGCTCTGCAGCACCATCGCGGTCATCGGGTCGCTGATCCGGCGTACCGCCTCGTCCGCGCCGAGGACGGCGAGCGCGGCCAGTCCGTTGGGGGCGATGCTCAGCGCGCCGCCGACACCGTCGGCGGTCTGCGGGTGAGCCTCGTACACCGTTGCCTCGACGCCGGCGCGCCGCAGCGCCATCGCGGTCGCCGGACCAGCGATCCCACCGCCGATGACCAGGGCGGATCTGATGTCGGTCATGGGTTTCCTCACGTCTGTCACGGGGGCGGTTCGCCGTGGAACGCGGCCCACTGGCGGCCCCAGCCCAGTTCGGTGTCGGTGATCTGCCCGATGAACCGCTCCACGAAGGACGACTCGGCCTCCAGCAGGGCGAGTCGGTACTCCTCCTCGACGAGGAAGAGCCCGGGTACGCCGTCGGCCAGCGCGCCGTCGATCAGGGTGCGGATCTCGGCCCGCTGCGCACCGAGCCGTTCGAGCCGGCGGCGCAGCAGGGGCAGCACCTCGCTTGGCGGCAGCGCCCCGATCAGTGAGAGCGCGGCCACGAAGTGCGGGTACTCGTGTCGGGGCTCCTCGAGGAGCTCCCGAAGCCAGTCGCGCAGCTCGGCCCGGCCGGCGTCGGTCAGCGCGTACACGGTCCGCTCCGGACGCTGGCCCTCGCGACTGGTTTCCTGCGCGGCGACGAGTCCCGCCCGCGCCAACTGCTGGACCACCATGTAGAGCGAGCCGTGGGTGAACTTGATGCTGCGGTCGTCGCCGTTGTCGCGCAGCGTCCGGCTCAACTCGTACGGGTGCATCGGCCGCTGGCTCAGATACGAGAGCACGGCCAGTGCCAGTAGGTTGCCGACCTTTCGTTTGGTGGTCATCCGCGTCTCCGCCTCGGGACGCGGGCCGGTGTGGGCGGCCCGCGTCGGTGTGGGCGGCGGTCAGCCGGAGCGGGCCGGATCGGCCACGGTGGGATGCCGGCCCTCCCGGTGGGCCCGCCGCAGGTCGCTCCAATACTCCCTGGAGCAGATCGCGGTCAGTACGGCGAGGCCGCTGCGGCGAACCCGGATGTCGGCGTCCCGGATCACCCCGGTGATGGTGATCCGTCGGTCCCCGGGCGTGTCCGGTCGCTCCCGATCCGTCACCCGGGCCCGTCCGCTCCGGGCGAGGTCGTCGTCGACGACCGCGGCGTCGTCGGGAACGAGCAGGGTGAGCGTCGCGCGGTCGAGCTCGACGGTGACCCGGATTTCGCCGGCCGGGATCCGGGGTGAGCGCAGGTCGAGGACGGCGGCGCCGCGGTGGGCGCGGACCTCGACGGCGCGGGCGGTGGTCCAGTGGCCGAGCCGCTTGGTCACGGTGCGGTGCGCCGTGACCCGTACCGGGGTGTCGAGGGTCTGCGGGGTGGACATGTCTTCTGCCTCCTTCCCCCGAGGGGCGGTGTCGGAGGTGACGGCCTCCCGTGTTAGTCAGAACTAACTATCCATGACTGAATAGTCAGTGTCAACTATTTCGCGGGCAGTCGGCGACCCTGGGTCGGACGTGACTTGGGGGTGCGGCCGTCCGCCACAGGCGTCGCGGCGCGGGTGGCGGACGGTTGTGAGTCCGGCTCAGCGGGTGGGCGGGACGGCGACGGTCGGGGTGGGGACGGTAACCCCCTCGCCCTCGATCCGGTAGATCCCACCTCCGGCGCCCAGCCAGATCCGCTGGTCCGGCCCGACCACGAGGAGCGGGGGACCGACCGACACCTCCGGTGGGAGCCGGTACGCCGTGCTACCGGCGCCGGGGGTGTACCGGCCGATCACCGGGCGGCTCGTCGGGGTGATCCCGCTGAACCAGATCGTCCGGTCCGGGGCGAACAGGATGCCGCTGATCGAGTGGAACCCCGGAATCTCGTGCACGGTGCGCTCACCGCGCGGGTCCACCCGGGCGATCGCGCCCACGCCCTGCTGGGCGTACCACAGGTTGCCGGCGTGGTCCACGGTGACCGGGCTGTGGCCCGCCGCGAGGTTGGGCGCCGGAAACGTCCGGTGACCGTCCGGGGCGAGCCGGCCGACCTGGCTCGGCCCCTCCGGCGTGGCGGGCAGCGTGTACCAGACCGCGCCGTCGGGTGCGGCGACCAACGTGGAGGACAGGGTGAGCCCCGGGGCGTCGACCATGGTGACCCGACCCTGGACGGTCATCCGCCCGACGACGCCGGAGGCGAGGAAGTACAGTTGCCCGTCGGCGCCGGTGGCGATCCGGTACGGCGTCACCGTGTCCCCGCGGCGGCGGGGGACCGGGAAGAACCGGGACTCGCCGTCCGGGGTGAACCGGGCGATGAACGGACCGTACGTCGTACACCACATGGCGCCGTCCGGCCCGGCGGTCACGTCGGACACCCACCTGGTGGAGACGGGGAAGGGAGGGTCGAAGACGACGACGTCCTCCTCGCCGGTCGGGGCGAGACGCAGCAGCCGGTTGCCGTTGAGGTTCACGTACCACAGCCGGCCGTCCGGACCGACGGCGCCGGCTCCGGCGATGACGTCGGGGTTGGGAGCGTCCGCGTGGAGCGGGGTGAGGGTGAGTTCGGGCCACCGCAGGGGATCGGGTCCGTCCGGCGGCGGGGCGTCCGAACCGCCGCAGCCGGCGAGCACCGCGGTCGTGACCAGCACGGCCAGCAGCCCTCGGCTCCGCCGTCCGATCCACCCACGCCGGCCACGGCGGACCGTGGTTCCCGCGCCGGGTGCACCCGGCACGGTGGCCGGAACAGCCCCGGGGCCGGCGGTGGTCGGTGTCGTGCGGGTGGACATGGGCATCGACGGACCTCAGAACACCAGTTTCTCGGCGACCGCGGCGCACTCGGCCAACAGCTCCTCGTCCCGGGGCGGCACGACGTAGTTCCGCGCCCGGATGAGCGCCAGGAAGTCCTCGGGCAGGCGGACCCGGTGCCGGCGGACGTAGTAGGCCAGATCCTCCCGCCACAGCCAGTCGCCGTCGGTGCGTATCGTCGGCCCGTTCACGACCTGCTGTTCGGGATCGAAGGCGTCGTTGGCGACGTCCAGCACGTCGATCAGCACGTGCCCGGCCCGCAGGTACCGGACGACCTCGGCAACGTCCGGCAGTTCCTCGTCGGCGACGGCCTCGAAGATGCTCTCCCGCGTCAGCCGCGGACCCGCCGGTCCCAGCTCGCGGAACATCCCGGCGAGCCGTAGCGTCAGCTCGGCCATGATTCCTCACCCGGCTCTCTCGGCTGGAAGCTGACCCACCGACCACCGTTGCCCACCTGGGGCACCTGCCGCCGGGGGCCGTACCGGTTGACCCCCACCACGTCGGTGGGCGCCACGACGGTCACACCCAACGCGTCCGCGATCTGTTGGGCCACCGGTGGTACCCCGGCACCCGGCTCCACGCGGGCGGAATGACAGATCAGCAGGCGTACCGGACCGCCTCGGTAATGAGGATTCTGACCGACCGCCTCGGCGATCTGGTGCGGATGGGTGGGCGAACCCGGATGGTCCCCGCCGTCGGATCCGACATATCCGGGCACCACCAGTCCGTTGGGCAGACCGTGGACGACGACGTCGTGGTAGCCGGGCCGGGGCGCGGCGCTGTCGAAGACCCGCAGGGTCCGGCTGTCATAGCCGATCGCCGTGGCCCCGTCCCGGTAGTAGACCGGGTCACCGGCGGCGAGATACGAATCCGGCTCGCGGGCCGGTGGTCGGGGACGCGCGCCGGGATCCGCCCAGTCTCTCCGGCGGCCCATCGCCGACGTCGGACCGTCCGCCCGCCCTCCGGCCTCGGGAGGTCGGGTCGCCGTGTCGCCGACCTGCCGGGCGGCGTCGAGAGCGTCCGCGAGGTCGCTGCCGGACAGGCCCGTGCGCAGGACGGACACGATCGCCAGGGCACCGCCGGCGACCACCGTGGTGGTGAGCACCGCGGCGGCGGCGCCGATCGCCGGTCCGTTGGCGCAGTCGCCGACCGGCGTCGGGACGCCCCCACCCTCCTGGTAGCTGATCCCGCAGGCCGCCGCGGCGTCCGGGGCACACACCAGGAGGAACAGCACCGCGCCGAGCGCGCCGACGATCCCGGCCGCCAGCCGACCGCTCACCGGGTCACCGTCCGCGCGTCCGCCACCGAGGCGCCGACCGGCCACCGCCGCTTCACCTGCCGGACACGCTCGCGCAGCCGCTCCTCCCGCACCGGGTCGGCGACGCCGCTGTCCGCCTGGTACCGCCGACACTCGGCCAGGTCGAGCTGCGCGGCGTGGAGGCGACCGGCGTGGCGGTACCCGGCCACCCCGTACCGGAGGAGGACCGCGACCCTGAACCGGAGCCGCCGGGCGGGACTCAGCAGCACCGGAACCTCGGCGGGCAGGATCGCGCCGAGTCCGGTCTCCGCCTCCTCACGCAGCACGACCGCCAGGTCGGCGGCCTGCGTGCGCAGTCCTCGGCGGAGCAGGACCAGGTACGTGGCGACCACCGGCCCCTGTACCACGACCAGGGCGAGCGGTTGGACGAGCAGGGCGGACACGGTCGGGCTCGGCCGCAGCCAGTCGTACGGCGCGACGCCCAGCCAGTGGAACACCATGTTGCTCGCGAAGTGGGCCAGGCTCGCCGCGACCAGCCCCGACGCGACCACCACCCGCCGCCACGCTCCGGGTGGCAGGCTCCGGGACGCCGCGATCCCGGCGCCGGCCAGCGCCGTGAAGGCGGTGTGCGCCGCCATGATCCCGACGGACTGCCGCATCCAGTACTGCACCCCCGCGTTCTGGGCGTTGCTCATGTACTCGACGCTCTCGCTGAGGTTGAAGCCGAGCCCCACCGCCGCGCCGAGGAGCGTCCCGGTGGCCACCCCGGCCAGCCGGTGCCGCAGCACCGCGAAGGCGAGCGCGACGCCGGCCGCCTTGCCGAGTTCCTCGACGGCCGCGCCGTGTAGGAAGGCGAGGGTGAGCGCCTCGTGGGGCAGCCGGAACCGGCCGTCGGTGCCGAAGATCCCGAGCGCGTACGTCGTGAACCAGACGTTCATCGCGCCTGCGAACCCGCCGGCCACCAGGGCACCCCAGCCGAACGCGGCGAGGGTCGTCCAGGCCGGCGGCCGGTGGAACCGCCGCAGCAGGGTGTGCACCCCCCACAGTGCGATCCCGGTGCTGGGCAGGCAGGCCAGCAGCTGCGGCACCCCCCGAGCCAGGAACGCGACGGGCATGACGGTGAACGGCGCCAGCAGCACCGCCGCCGCAACCGGTTGCGCGGCGCCGCGCCACCGGGCGACGCGGTGACAGACCAACCCGGCGAGCGGCGCGAGGACCCAGCTCGCGATCACGGCCCAGAAGACGACCCGGGGCAGGTCCGGAGTCAGCGGTGCGAACAGCCCGATCCGTGGCTCGATCTCGTCCGTCCTCGGGGCGACGAGATCGATGAGCAGTTCCGCCCCGTACCCGAGGGACATCAGACCGGCGACGACGAGGAGGGCCCTCGCCGGCCGGCCGGCGGCCTCGACCGGTGGCTGCGGAGGCGGGCTCACCGGCCGGCTCCGTCCGACCCACGCGCCGTCGCCTCTCCGGTCCCCGACACCGTGACCGGGGCTGTCGGCGACCATGAGTACCGCGGCGGTGCCACCGGACTGAATGTCAGGGAACCGGTCAGCCGCGGCGGACGCGTCGACGGCACCGACGCCGTCGGCAGCGGAGGCACCGTCGGCAGTGCCGGACCACCACCCGGGAACGTCGGCAGCGGAGGACCGTCGACGGGCAGGTCCGGCATGTCGGTGGGGCCGGGCAACCGGGGCGGGGGTAGCGCCCTCACGGCGCAGCTGGCCAGCAGGCCCCCGCCCGCCATGACCACGCTCAGCACGCCACAGGCCAGCACGTATCCGGAGTGGGGCAGGCGGCCCCACCCGGTGACGACGTCCGGACGGGGCGGACGACCGGTCGGCTCCGGTTCGCGGGGGCGTCCCGCAGCCACCGGCGGCCCCGGGTCGCTCGCCCCCGGTTCCCGTCGCGGCCGCGGCTCCGGCACCGGTCGCGGTACGGACGGCCGAATCCACACCAGAGCCGCTTCCTCCCCGCACGTCTCGGTCCACCCGGGGCGGAGCCGGTCGCGCCGGTCCGCCGCGTGGAACGTCGGCCACCGTAGTCGGCGGCCGGCCGCCGGCCCAGGGCTTTCGACGTGGGTCGAAAGCCGCTGGGCAGCGACGTCCTCCGCCGTCACGCGGTGACGTCGAGACCAGGGTCAGCCGCGCAGCCGGAGACCCTTCGGGGTGACCCGGAAGCCGGCGGCGGTGAGCGCGTCGCACAGCGGGGAGGCGTGCACCGCGCCGCCGTCGGCACGCTCCACCGCGAGCACCCCGAGCGCGCCCGTGCCGACCGCGGCGGCCAGCGCGCGGGCGGCGGCGGCCAGCGCCTCGGCGTCGTCGGAGAAGGAGAGCAGGGTACGGCCGCCGCGCTCGACGTACAGGACGAGGTCGCCGTCGACCAGGACGACCAGGGCGCCCGCCTTCCGCCCGGCCCGGTGCCCCGCCGGCGCGCCGGCGTCGGCCGGGCCGTCGCCGGAGTCCACGACCCGGGCCGGCCAGGGCAGCGCCGCGCCGTACGGGTTGGCCGGGTCGGTGGCGGCGAGCACCCGGGCCCGGCCCTGCCGGTGCCCCCGACCTCCCGGCTCGGCCAGGGCACGGAGCCGGTCCACCGCCCCCGGCACCGCGAACTGGGCAGCCCCGAGCCCTTCGACGAAGTAGCCGCGTCGGACGGCGCCCCGTTCCTCCAGCGCGGCGAGCACGGGATAGACCGCGGCGAAGCCGCCCGGTGTCCCCTCGGCGGTCACCGCGCCCCGGGTCACCACCCCGTGCCGCTCCAGCAGGACGTCGGCGAGCGCGGCGGCCCGGCGGGTCGGGTCGGTGTCCCGGTCGGGAAGGCGGGACCAGCGTCCGGCCACGGTCGGTGGGCCGGCCCGGCTCGGCAGCACCGGGCGTCCCGGTCTGCGGTAGCGGGTCCGGGGCGCCGCGGCGCGGGCCCGGTGTGCGCCGCCACCGCCGAGCACCGCGCGCAGCGGCGCCAGGGTGTCGTTGGTCAACCGGCCCGCCCAGACCAGGTCCCAGACCGCGCCGACCAGTGCCGCGTCGTCGACCGTGGTCGATCCGACCAGTCCGGCCACCCGGTCGGCCAGGGCGCGGAAGAACAGCGCCTGCCCGTCGGCGAGCGCCGCCAGCACCGCCTCGTGCAGGGGGGTCGGGGCCGGCGTCTCGTCGGGTGCGGGCAGCAGCAGCGGGGCGGCGTCGGCGTACGCCAGGACGACCCAGCCGTCGCCCCGGCCGATCGTCCCGGCGCCGGCCCAGACCACCTCGCCGCTGGCGCACAGCTCGTCCAGGTACGCCGGCGAGTAGTCGGCGACCCGCGCCGGCAGCACCAGACTCTCCAGCGCGGAGGCGGGCACGGCGACCCCCTGCAGTTGCTCCAGCGCGGCGGCGACCGCCTCCACCCCGCGTGCGGCGGTCCCGACCTGCTGCCAGTCGGGCAGGAAGGCGGCGAGCGCCCGGGCCGGCACCGGCTCGATCTCCCGGCGCAGCGCGGCCAGCGACCGACGGCGCAGCAGCCGCAGCACCTCCGCGTCGCACCACTGCGTGCCGGAGCCGGTCGGGGAGAACTCTCCGGAGACCACCCGCCCGTCGGCGCCGAGCCGGCGCAGGGTCTGCTCGACGACGAGGACCCCGAGCCCGAACCGGGCCGCGCAGGCCGCCGCCGGGAACGGGCCGTGGGTCCGGGCGTACCGGGCGACGAGGTCACCGAGCGGGTCGGGCACCGGTTCGAGGTACGCCCGCGCCACGCCGGTCGGCAGGGCCACGCCGAGCGCGTCGGCGTACCGGCCGGCGTCCTCGACGCTGATCCAGCGTTCCTCACCGGCGATGCGCAGCCGCAGGATCCGCCGGGCCCGCGCCAGCTCGGTCAGCCAGTCGGGTGCCACCCCACGCGCGGCCAGCTCGGCCTCGGAGAGGTCGCCGAGCAGGCGCAGCAGTTCGACGACGTCCTCGGCGTCCCGGGGCCGGCGCTGTTCCGTCAGCCAGCGCAACTGCCGCTCGGTCTCGGCGACCACCGTGGGGTCGAGCAGTTCCCGCAGGTCGACCCGGCCGAGCAGTTCGCCCAGCAGTCCGGTGTCCAGCGCCAGGGCGGCGGCCCGGCGCTCGGCGAGCGGGGCGTCGCCCTCGTAGAGGAACACGCCGACGTACCCGAACAGCAGCGAGCGGGCGAACGGCGAGGGCCGGGGCGTCTCCACCTCGACCAGTCGGACCCGGCGGGCTGCCAGGTCCCGCATCAGCGTCACGAGGCCGGGCAGGTCGAAGACGTCCTGCAGGCACTCCCGGGCCGCCTCCAGGGTGATCGGAAAGTCGGGGTACTCCCGGGCCACGTCGAGCAGTTGGGCGGCGCGCTGCCGCTGCTGCCACAGCGGCTGCCGGCGGCGCGGGTCGCGACGGGGCAGCAGCAGGGCCCGGGTGGCGCACTCCCGGAACCGGGCGGCGAAGAGCGCGGAGGTGCCGACCGACTCCTCGACCAGCGTGGCGATCTCGTCGGGGTCGAAGGCGACCAGGTCGGCGCCGGGCGGGTCGTCGGCGGTGTCCGGGAGCCGGACCAGGATGCCGTCGTCGGCGGGGAGCACCTGCGCGTCGACACCGTACCGCTCGGTGAGCCGCCGGCCGATCGCCAGCGCCCAGGGCGCGTTGACCCGTGCCCCGAGCACGCAGTGCACCGCCAGCCGCCAGTCGCCGAGCTCGTCGCGGAAGCGTTCGACCAGCACCGTCCGGTCGTCCGGCACCACGCGGGTCGCCGACTGCTGCTCCCGCAGGTACGCCACCAGGTTGGCGGCGGCCCGGTCGTCCAGTCCGCCGCCGCGCAGCGCCGCCCGGGCCGCCGCGTCGTCACCGGCCCGGGCCAGGGCACGCAGCCGGGCACCGATCGCCCGCCCCAGCTCGACCGGGCGGCCGGGCTGGTCGCCCTTCCAGAACGGCATCCGGGCGGCCTGCCCGGGGGCGGGGGAGACCAGCACCCGGTCCGGGGTGATCTCCTCGATCCGCCACGACGAGGAGCCGAGCAGGAAGACGTCCCCGACCCGGGACTCGTAGACCATCTCCTCGTCCAGTTCGCCGACCCGCGCCGCGCGCTCCGCCCCGGCCAGGAACACCCCGAACAGCCCGCGGTCGGGGATCGTGCCACCGCTGGTCACCGCCAGCCGTTGCGCGCCCGGTCGGCCGGTGAGCCGGTCCGTCGCCCGGTCCCAGACCAGCCGGGGCCGCAGCTCGGCGAAGGCGGTGGACGGGTAGCGCCCGGACAGCATGTCGAGCACGGCGTGCAGGGCCGAGTCCGGCAGCTCGGCGAAGGGCGCCGCCCGGCGGACCAGCGCGGCGAGGTCGCCGACCCGCCACTCGTCGAGGGCGACCATGGCGACGACCTGCTGGGCGAGGACATCCAGCGGGTTGCGCGGACAGTGGAGTTCCTCGATCGCGCCGGCGGTCATCCGCTCCGCGACGACGGCGCAGGAGAGCAGGTCGCCGCGGTGTTTCGGGAAGATCACTCCCCGGGAGACCGCCCCGACCTGGTGCCCGGCCCGGCCGATGCGTTGCAGTCCGGCCGCGACGCTCGGCGGCGCCTCGATCTGCACCACCAGGTCGACCGCGCCCATGTCGATGCCGAGTTCCAGGCTGGAGGTGGCGACGACCGCCGGCAGCCGCCCGGACTTGAGCGCCTCCTCGATGTGCCGGCGTTCCTCGCGGGAGACGCTGCCGTGGTGCGCCCGGGCGATCACCGGCGGGGCGCCGGCCGCGGTCTCGGACGGGGCCATGACCTCGGCCGGTAGCCGGGTCGGCGCGGGCGGGCGGGCGCCGAACTCCTCGGCGGCCAACTCGTTGAGTCGGGCGCAGAGGCGTTCCGCGCCGCGCCGGGAGTTCGTGAAGACGATGGTCGAGCGGTGCGCGCGGACCAGGGCGTACACCCGTTCCTCGACGGCGGGCCAGATCGACGCCCGGCGCGGGCCGTCGTGCTCGTCGTACCCCGGCTCCGGCTGCTCGTCGAGTCGGGCCATGTCCTCGACCGGCACCTGGACGCTGACCTCGATGGTCTTCGCCGCCTCCGGTTGCACCACGGTCACCGGCCGGGTGCCGCCGAGGAACCGGGCGGCGGCGTCGACCGGTCGGACCGTGGCGCTCAGGCCGATCCGCTGCGCGGGGGTGGCGAGCAGCGCGTCCAACCGTTCGAGCGAGAGCGCCAGGTGGGCGCCGCGCTTGGTGCCGGCCACCGCGTGCACCTCGTCGACGATCACCGTCTCGACGCCGCGCAGCGAGTCCCGCGCGGCGGAGGTGAGCAGCAGGAAGAGCGACTCGGGGGTGGTGATCAGGATGTCCGGCGGGGTACGCGCGAAGGCCCGCCGCTCGTCGGCGGGTGTGTCCCCGGTGCGCATCCCGACGGTGATCGTGGGTGGGGGCAGGCCCAGCCGGGTCGCCGCGTTCCGGATCCCGGTCAGCGGTGCCCGCAGGTTGCGTTCGACGTCGACGGCGAGAGCCTTGAGCGGGCTGACGTAGAGGACCCGGCAGCGTCGTCGGGGGTCGCTCGGGGGCGGCTGTCGGGCCAGCCGGTCCAGTGACCAGAGGAACGCGGCGAGGGTCTTGCCGGAGCCGGTCGGCGCCACCACCAGGGTGTGACGCCCGGCGCCGATGGCCCGCCACGCCCCGACCTGGGCGTCGGTGGGCGCGGCGAACGCGGCGGTGAACCACTCCCGCGTCGCCGCACCGAACGGTTGGAGCACCTCGGTCACCGGCCCATCGTGCCTGGTCGGTCCGACAACCGGCCCGGCGACCGCCCGTACCCAGCGGTCACACCTCCGCGCCGGAGGTGGCGGCGAGGAGATGGGTCAGCGCGGATCGTGCCTGCTGGAGTGTGGCGATCCTGCTGTCCAGCTCGTCCAGCCGTTTCCGAAGCGTCGGCGCCGCGCAGTGCTCCAGCGCCGGACCCGGGCCCTTGACGCAGGGCAGCAGCTCGCGGATGACGCTGGTCGGCAGCCCCGCGGCGAGCAGGGACCTGATGTGCGCGACCACCACGGGTGCATCCGCCGCATACCGACGGTGGCCACGCCCGTTCCGGTACGCGGTGAGCAGCCCCTGCTCCTCGTAGTAGCGCAGGAGGCGAGGACTGACGCCGGTCTCGCGTGCGAGGTCCCCGATCCTCATGCTCCTGTGGTCTTTCTCATCCGCGCTTGAAGATCACATCGGTGTCAGATTCTACGGTCCCCGCATGACCAGTTTCGTTGTTCACCGCAACGGCCGGCCGGCGACCGCCGAGGAGCTGGCGCCGCTCGCCTTCGCCGGATACGCACACTTCACCGCGATGCAGGTGCGTCAGGGGCGGATCCGGGGTCTCGATCTTCATCTGGAGCGGCTGCGGTCTGCGTCGGTGGCGTTGTTCGGCCGGGCGTTGCCCGACGACCGGGTGCGGTCCTGTCTGCGGGCGGCACTGGAGGCCGGTCCGGCGGATCTCTCGCTGACGGCGACGGTCTACTCGCCGGCGGGGGAGTTCACGGTGGCGGGGGCGGAGGAGGAACCGGAGGTGCTGGTCCGTACCGGGCCCGCCGCGTCCGGTCCGCGAGGCCCGCTGGCGTTGGCGGCGGTCGAGTACGAGCGGGTCCTTCCCACGGTCAAGCACGTCGGCGAGGTGGCGAAGACGTACTTCCTCCGACAGGCCGTCGGGCAGGGTTTCGACGATGCCGCCTTCGTCGATCGCCGGGGCCGGCTCACCGAGGGATCGATCTGGAACCTGGCCTTCTGGGACGGTGTCGCGGTGGTGTGGCCCGAGGCCGACATGCTCGGGGGAATCACCATGGGTATCGTTCGCCGGCAGTTGGATCGCCTCGGTGTCCCACAGCGGGTCCAAGAGATCACGCTCGGTGACCTACCGGCGTTGGCCGGCGCCGTGGTCATGAACTCGTGGACGCCGGCGGTGCCCGTGCACCGCATCGGCTCGGTGTCCCTGCCCGAGGCTCCGTCCTTCGTCGCGCTGCTGCACCGGGCCTACGAGGCCGAGCCCCTCACCGCGCCGTGAACCCGGTCCGGCCGTGTTCGCGTGCCGTCGGTCCACCGGGGTGACCTGTCCCCGCTGTGGGGTCTGCCCGGTCAGCCGTCGGCGGTTCTGCCGAACGCACCGTTGGGGGTGGTACGTCGAACTTAACTGTTTGCAGGAGGAGTGCGACCTACAGTAACTTCTGCGAATCCTCAGCTCAGCACCAAGGGGGGGCCGGATGACCAGCGCTCCGGGCGACACCCCGGTGGACCGTGACGATCCGGTGGCCCGCCGCCGTTCGGTGGCCGACACCGACGTGCTGGCCCGTCGGATCGAGGCCTACCTGAACCTGGCGCGCGTCGCGTTGCGAGGTGCCGATCTCGACCTTGCCGAGCGGCTCGGCGCGGCGCTGCGGCAGCTGGTCGCCGACACCACCGCGGCCAGTGCCGTCGACCGGGCTCGGGTCCGGGCCGCCGTGCACGCGCTGGTGCTGCGTCGCGAGGCTCACGGCCGGGTGCTGCCCCGGCGTTCGCTCACCGCGGCCCAACATGTGATCAACCAGGTGCTCCGTCAGCTCGACCGACCGGATCTGATGGTGCCGTCCGTGTCGGGGCAGGAGGCGGAGGCCGCCGGTCGGCCGACCGGCTCGCCCTGCGCCGTCTGCTGACCTCGTCCCGCGCGCCGGCCGACCTGCCGGATTCGTCCCCGTCGGCGACCGCCGGTCCGCCCCGGGGCCCCGCTCACCGTGCCCGGCGTCCCCGAGCACCCAATACTGGCGAATTCCGGCGAATCGCCGCCGCGGGCGGCGACTCTGTCGTCTGATCCTTGTGTGTCGCGGGATCGCCGAGGCGAGCCTGCACGCCGACACCTGCCACGCCGACACCTACCTGGAGTACGCATGCTCGTGCTGCTCGCTCTCCAGCTCGGGGCGGCGTCGATCGCACCCGTGCTGGTCCGGCGCTGGGGTCGGCGTGCCTACCTGCCGTTGGCACTCGTCCCGGCCGCGGCCGTCGGGTGGGCGGTCGCGGCCGCACCGCACGTTCGGCGCGGCGGGGCGGTCGTCGAGACGTACCCGTGGGTGCCGGGGCTCGGGTTGGAGTTGGCACTGCGCGTCACCGCCCTCTCCTGGCTGATGGTGACGCTGGTCGGTGGCGTCGGCGCGTTGACGCTCGTCTTCTGCGCACGGTACTTCGACGCCGACGAGCCCGGGCTCGGCCGGTTCGCCGGGGTCTTCGTCGGGTTCGTCGGCGCCATGCTCGGTGTGGTGGTCGCCGACGACCTGGTGCTGCTCTACGTCTTCTGGGAGCTGACCAGCGTCTGCTCCTACCTGCTGATCGGACACCGTTCGGAGCAGCGGGCCAGCCGGCGCGCCGCCACCCAGGCACTGCTGGTCACCACCCTCGGCGGGCTGGCGATGCTGGTCGGCATCGTCATGCTGGGCACCCAGGCCGGCACCTACCGCTGGTCGGAGATCGCGGCCCGCCCGCCGCCCGGCGGGGCGTACCTGGCCACCGCGCTGGTGCTGGTCCTGCTCGGCGCCTTCGCCAAGTCGGCGATCTTCCCGACGAGTTTCTGGCTGCCCGCCGCGATGGCGGCGCCCACCCCGGTCAGCGCCTACCTGCACGCCGCCGCCATGGTGAAGGCCGGGGTCTACCTGGTCGCGCTGCTCGCCCCGGTCTACGCCGACGTCGGCCCGTGGCGTCCGGTGCTTCTCGTCGCCGGGGCCGGAACCATGCTGTACGGCGGCTGGACCGCGCTACGCCAGACCGACCTCAAGCTGCTGCTCGCGTACGGCACGGTCGGCCAGCTCGGCCTGCTGATGGTGCTCGTCGGCGCCGGCACCGCGGACGCCGCCCTCGCCGGCGGCGCGATGCTGCTGGCACACGCCCTGTTCAAGGCGGCGCTCTTCCTCGTGGTCGGCATCGTCGACCGCCGTGCCGGCACCCGCGACCTCGCCGTGCTCTCCGGACTGTGGCGGCGGATGCCGGCGGTCGGCGTGGTCGCGCTCCTCGCCGCCGCCTCGATGGCCGGCGTGCCGCCGCTGGTCGGCTACGTCGCCAAGGAGGCCCTCTTCGCGGCGTTCGCCGGGCACCCACCGCTGCTCGCCGTCCTGGTCGCCGGCTCGGCCCTGACCGTCGCCTACACCGTCCGGTTCGTCTGGGGCACGTTCGGCGACCGTCCCGGGGCGGCACCGACGCCGACCCGGGCGGTCGAGCCCGCGCTCCTCGTTCCGCCCGCCCTGCTCGCCGTCGCCGGGCTGGCACTCGGCGTGCTCGCCGGCGGGGTCGACGACCTGCTCGCGCCGTACGCCCGATCGGTCGGGCCGACCGGTTACCACCTGGCGCTCTGGCACGACCCCGGGCTGCCGCTCGGCCTGTCCGCCGTGGCGCTGGCCGCCGGTGGTCTGCTCGTCGTCGCGCGTGCCCACCTCGGCGTGGTGCTGGACCGGCTGCGCGCCCCGTTCGACGGGGACACCGCCTACCAGTACCTCGCCCGGTCGGTTGACCGACTCGCCGTCGAGGTGACCGGGCTGACACAGCGGGGCTCCCTGCCGCAGTACCTCGGCGTCATCCTGCTGGTACTGGTCGTCGCCCCGGGCGGCGCGCTGTTGGTCGGCGGTGCCTGGCGGAACCCGGTCCTGCGTTGGGACGACCCGCTGTGGGCGGCGGTCGGGCTGGTGCTCGCCGTCACCGCGGTCCTCGTCGTCCGGGTCCGGCGCCGGCTCGCCGCGGTGATCCTGGTCGGGGTGAGCGGCTACGGCGTCACCATGCTCTTCGTCCTGTACGGCGCACCGGACCTGGCGCTGACCCAGTTCCTGGTCGAGACCGTGACGCTCGTGGTCTTCGTGTTGGTACTGCGCCGCATGCCGGTCCGGTTCTCGGTCCGGCCGCTGCGCCGGAGCCGATGGCTGCGGGTCGGGCTCGGCACGGCGGTCGGGCTGGTGATGGCGGTGCTGGCCCTGGCCGCCACGAACGCGCGGCGCGCCCGGTCGGTGTCGGCCGACTTTCCCTCCGCAGCGCAGGACTTCGGCTACGGCCGCAACGTGGTCAACGTGACCCTGGTCGACATCCGCGCCTGGGACACCCTGGGGGAGATCTCGGTGCTGGTGGCCGCCGCCACCGGAGTGGCCAGTCTGATCTTCCAGCGCCGGCGCGGCCCTGCCCGGACCGGTCGGCCGGAACTGCCGGCGCCCGGCCCGGAGCGGGTCTGGCTGCGGGCCGGGCCGACCCTGCAGACCCGACGCCGGTCCATCGTTCTGGAGGTGGTCGTCCGGCTGCTGTTCCACACCATCGTGCTTTTCTCGATCTTCGTGCTCTGGTCCGGGCACAACGCCCCCGGCGGCGGCTTCACCGGCGGCCTGGTGGCCGGCCTGGCGCTTGCGATCCGCTATCTCGCCGGTGGTCGGTACGAACTCAACCAGGCGGCTCCGGTCGACGCCGGGGTGGTGCTCGGTCTCGGGCTGCTCATCGCCGTCGGCAGCGGGCTGGTCGGGATGGCGGCCGGAGGTCAGGTGCTGCAGAGCGCGCGGTTTCCGCTGCACCTGCCGCTGGTCGGCGAGGTGCACCTGATCACGTCCATATTCTTCGATCTGGGTGTCTACCTGGTCGTGATCGGTCTGGTGTTGGACGTCCTGCGCAGCCTCGGCGCCGAGATCGACCGGCAGATCGAGGCGGAGAGCGAGGAGGGCGGTGGACTGCGGATCGGGGGCGAGAGCCGGGTGCCCACGGGGTCGGCCCGGTCCGGTGAACGTGGCGTCGGCCGGTCCGGTGGCCGGGAGGGCGGTCGGCCCGGCGGTCACCGGCCCCGGGGTGGGGGACCGGCATGAGTTCGTCGCCGGTACTGGTGATCCTCGTCGGGGTGCTCTGCGCCGCCGGGTCCGTCCTGCTGCTGGAACGCAGTCTCAGTCGGGTGCTGCTCGGGGTCATCCTCTTCGGCAACGGGGTGAACCTGCTCCTGCTCCTGTCCGGACGCCCCGGCGGGGCACCGATCATCGGGATCACGCCTGCGGCCGAGATGAGCGACGCCCTGCCACAGGCGATGGTGCTCACGTCGATCGTCATCACCGTCGGCATGACCGCCTTCCTGCTCGCGATGGCGTACCGGAGCTGGCAGCTGATCGGGCACGACGAGGTGCGCGACGACCCGGAGGACCGCCGGATCGTCCGCCAGGCCGAGCGGGACGGAACATCCGTCCCCGACGACAGCCTCGGCGAGGGACCGTTCGCCGACGAGCGGTTCGGCGGCGTCGTGCAGGTCGACCCGGAGCAGGTCGATCCGGAGCCGCCACCCCGCAGGCTCGGCGACGAACCGGCGGACGCGCCCGACCGGCCCGACGCGACGCGCCGGCGACCCGAGCCGCGCGCCGGGGACGAGGCGGGCGGGGTATGACCGGCCTGGTCCCGCTGCCGGTGGCGATCCCGGTGTTCGGGGCGGCGCTGACCCTGGTGCTGGCCCGGCGGTCGGTCGCACAACGGGTGATCAGCGTCACCGCGGTGGCGGCCACCCTCGTCGTCGCGGCGCTGCTGCTCTGGCACGCCCACCGGTACGGCACCGTGGTGGTCCGGGTCGGCGCCTGGCCGGCGCCGCTCGGCATCGTCCTCGTCGCCGACCGGCTGGCCACGCTGATGCTGGTGGTCTCGGCGGCGGTGACCCTGTGCGTGCTGCTCTACTCCATCGGGGAGGGTCGGGCGGACCCGGGCGAGCACGCCCCGGTGGCCATCTACCACCCCACGTACCTCGTGTTGACGGCCGGCGTGACGAACGCCTTCCTCACCGGCGACCTGTTCAACCTCTTCGTCGGCTTCGAGATCCTCCTGGTCGCCAGCTACGTCCTGCTCACCGTACGCGGCACCGAGGAGCGCATCCGGGCCGGGACGACGTACGTCGTGGTCGGCCTCGTGTCGTCGCTGGTCTTCCTCGCCGCGGTCGCCCTGGTCTACGCGGCCACCGGTACCGTGAACCTCGCGCAGCTGGTCGACCGGATCGCCGCGCTCCCCGGCGACGTGCGGCTGGCCCTCCACCTCATGCTGCTGCTCGCCTTCGGTATCAAGGCCGCCGCCTTCCCGCTCGCCGCGTGGCTGCCGGACAGTTACCCGACCGCGCCGGCGCCGGTGACCGCCGTCTTCGCCGGGCTGCTGACCAAGGTCGGCGTCTACGCGATCATCCGGACCGAGACCCTGCTCTTCCCGGGTGGCCGCGTCGCGGACGTGCTGCTGGTGGTGGCCCTGGCGACCATGCTGGTCGGCATTCTCGGCGCGGTCGCCCAGACCGACCTCAAGCGGCTGCTGTCGTTCACCCTGGTGAGCCACATCGGCTACCTGCTGTTCGGGGTGGCGCTCACCTCGGTGGCCGGCCTGTCCGGGGCGATCTTCTACGTGGTGCACCACATCACCATCCAGACCACGCTGTTCCTCGCCGCCGGCCTGGTCGAACGCCGCGTGGGCACCACCAAGCTCGACCGGATCGGCGGACTGGCCCGGACAACGCCGATGCTCGGGATCCTCTTCTTTCTTCCCGCGCTGAACCTCGCCGGCGTACCGCCGTTCTCGGGGTTCCTCGGCAAGCTGGGGCTGCTGCAGGCCGGGGTGGCCGCCGGCGGGCCCCTGCCCTGGCTCCTGGTGGCTGGTGGCTCGCTGACCAGCCTGTTGACGCTCTACGCGACGACGAAGGTCTGGAACATGGCGTTCTGGCGCGCGCCCCGGCGGCCCGAGCGCCAGGTGGGCGCCAGGCTGCCCCGACTGATGGTCGGCCCCACCGCCGCCCTGGTCCTGCTCGGCCTGTCGCTGACCGTCGCCGCCGGCCCGATCTTCGCGGTCAGCGGCGCGGCCGCCGAGGAGCTGTACCGGCGCACCGCCTACGTCGAGGCGGTCATCCCGGGAGGTGCGCCGTGACGGGGCGAGAACAGCCGTCCCGGCCCCGCTTCCGACCGGCCGGACCCGGTCCGGCGCGCGTCGCCGGGCCGCCCCGGCGGGCCGGGACCGGCCGGGAGGGGGCGGGTGGGCGGTTCCACTGGCGGCGGGCTCGCGACCAGACCATCACGGTCGCCTGGCTGGTCCTGGTCTGGAGCCTGCTGTGGGGGGAGTTCTCCTGGGGAAACCTCGCCGGCGGGGTACTGGTCGCCGTGGTCGTCCTGGTCGTCTTCCCGCTGCCCCGGGTGACCTTCGAGGGCCGCGTGCGCCCGGTGGCCCTGGCGTGCCTCGTCGCGCGGTTCGTGGTCCAGCTCGTGGCCGCGAGTGTCCATGTCGCCTGGGTGGCGGTACGCCCCCGCTACCGGCTGCGGAACGCGGTCGTCGGGGTGCGGCTGCGGAATCCCACCGACCTCAACCTGACCCTCACCGCCGAGGTGCTGTCGCTGGTTCCCGGCACGCTGATCGTCGAGACCGAGCGGGAGACGGGCAGCCTCTTCGTCCACGTCCTGGACGTGCGCGGCGCCGCGGACCTGGCGGCGGCCCGTGAACAGACCCTCACCCTCGAACACCGGCTCATCCGGGCCTTCGGCTCCCGGGCCGAACTGCGGCGGTTGTCGTCCACACCCCACACCCGATCCGAGGAGGACCGAGGATGAGCGCCATCGTCATCGTCGTCATCGTCCTGCTCGTCGTCGCCACGGGACTGGTCCTGTTCCGCGTGGTACGCGGGCCGGACCTGCTGGACCGGGTGGTCGCCGTCGAGGCACTGCTGTCGATCGTCGTATGCGCGCTCGGCACCGAGGCGGCGGTCAACCGGCACGCCACCACGCTGCCGATCCTGCTCGCCCTCTCGATGCTGAGCTTCGTCGGCTCGGTGTCCCTGGTCCGGTTCGTCGCCGAGGAGGAGGCGTGACGTCGGCCGTCCTGGACGGTCTGGCGGCCGTCTGTCTGGTCCTGGGTGGGGTGCTCAGCCTGCTCGCCGGCATCGGGCTGGTCCGGTTCCCGGACGTTCTCTCCCGGATGCACGCGGCGGCGAAACCGCAGATCCTCGGGAGCCTGCTGATCCTGCTGGCCCTGGCGGTGAGCCTGCGCCGCGTCGGCGAACTGGCGACCCTGTTGCTGATCGGCGCGTTCCAGTTGGCCACCGCGCCGCTCACGGCCCAGATGATCGGCCGGGCCGCGTACCGGACCGGGCGGCTGCGTCGCGATCTGCTGGTCGTCGACGAGCTGGCCGACCGCGAGGGCGGGCGGGCCGGACAGGAGGACGGCCTGGCCGAGCGGGAGCTCGGCCCGGGACCGGCCCGTGGGCAGGGTGGAACCGCCGGGGGGTGAGCCCGCCGGGGCCGGTGGGCCCCGGCCGCCCACCGGGTCAACCCGCCCCCGAGCTGGGCATTCGGCCGAAGGTTGACCGGTCGACGTTCACCGGTCCGGGTACGATGGTCGCGTGATCGATTCAACTGCCCAGGAGGGCAGCTATAGCAGGCCGGGTCGTACCCGGCAGCCTTCGCATCGGTCGCGGCGGGGAGCGCTGAGCCACCCGTGCTGATCGTGCTCGGCCTTCTCCTGATCGTCGTGCTCACCGCCGCCACGGGCTGTTTCGTGGCCCAGGAATTCGGCTATGTCGCGGTAGACCGGGGCAAGCTCCGACAGCTCGCCGAGAACGGTGACGTCGCCGCCCAACGCGCCCTCACGGTCACCGGACGCCTGTCCTTCATGCTCTCCGGCGCGCAGCTGGGGATCACCGTCACCGCCCTGCTCGTGGGGTACGTCGCCGAGCCGTACCTCGGGGACGGGCTGGCCGAGCTGCTCGGAGCGGCCGGGGTCTCGGAGGCGGTCAGCGTCCCGCTCTCGGTCACGCTGGCCCTCGTGATCGCCACGGCCGTCCAGATGGTCTTCGGCGAGCTCGCACCGAAGAACCTCGCCGTCGTCCGGGCGGAGCCGCTGGCCCGGGCACTGGCCCGCTCCACGCTGCTCTATCTCGCGGTCGCCGGACCGGTGATCCGGCTCTTCGACACCGCCGCGACCCGGCTGCTCCGCCGGGTCGGTATCGAGCCGGTCGAGGAGCTGCCCAGCGGCGTCACGCCCGAGGACCTGGAGCAGATCATCGCCGAGTCGCGGGAGGAGGGGCAGCTCGACGCGAAGATGTCCGCGCTGCTCGACCGCGGCCTCGACTTCCGGCAGCTCACCGCCGCCGAGGCGATGGTGCCCCGGGTGGACGTCTTCACCGTCCGGGCCGACGAGCCGCTCAGTCGGCTGGTCGAGCTGCTGGACACCGGTCACTCCCGCTTTCCCGTCCGCGGCGCCGAGGGCGTCGACGACGTCGTCGGCGTGGTCGGCATCGCGGACCTCCTGACGGTTCCGCCGGCGGAACGGGCCACCACCCCGGTCGCGGCGGTCGCCGTACCGCCGCTGCTGGTGCCGACGACCCTGCCGCTGCCGGCGGTGCTCGACCGGCTCCGGGCCGGGCACCGGCAGCTTGCCTGTGTGGTCGACGAGTACGGCGGATTCGCCGGCGTGATCAGCCTTGAGGACATCGCCGAGGAGCTGGTCGGACCGATCCGGGACGAGGACGATCCGCCGGAGCGGGCACCGGTCCGGCAGGCCGACGGCTCCTGGGTGGTGCCGGCCCGGTGGCGCATCGACGAGGTCGCCGACACCACCGGCATCCTCCTGCCGGAGGCGCCCGAGTACGACACGCTCTCCGGACTGGTGATGCGGGAGTTGGGACGGGTTCCCGAGGTCGGCGACCGGCTGGAGATCCGGCTGCCCCCCAACGGCGAGGTGGACTCCGAGAAGCCGATCCGCCTGGCCCACGTCGAGGTGCTGGCGGTCGACCGGCACGTCGCGGACTCCGTACGGCTGCGGGTGCTCACGTGAGCGGACGGAGTGGGCGGGGCGCCGGGTTCGGCGCGGCGGTGTCCCACGGCGGCGCGGGACGCGGCGGAGCACCGGCGTGAGCACGACCTGGGCCCTGTTGATCTCCCTGGCGCTGCTGGCGCTCAACGGGTTCTTCGTGGCGGCCGAGTTCGCCCTGCTGGCGGCCAAGCGCTACCGGCTGGAGCAGGCCGCGGCCTCCGGCGGCCGGGCCGCCCGGGCGGCGCTCGACGGTGTCCGGGAGCTGACCCTGATGCTGGCCGGTGCCCAGCTCGGCATCACCGTCTGCACGCTGGGGCTCGGTGCCCTCGCCGAGCCCGCCGTCGAGCGGCTGGTGAGTCCGCTGCTGCACGCGGTCGGGCTTCCCGCCGCGGCCAGCCACGCGGTCGCGTTGCTGGTGGCACTCGCCGTGGTCACCTTCCTGCACCTGGTCGTGGGGGAGATGGCGCCGAAGTCCTGGGCGATCACCGACCCGGAGCGGTCGGCGCTGCTGCTCGCCCTGCCGTTCCGGGCGTTCACCCGGGTCGCCCGGCCCGCCCTCGCCGCCCTCAACGGGCTGGCCAACGCCACGCTGCGGCTGGTCCGGGTGCACCCCGAGCAGCGGTTGGCGTACGCACACGGGCCGGAGGAGCTGCGGATGCTGCTGCAGCAGTCCCGGGAGCACGGGCTGCTCGCCGCCGACCAGCACGAGATGCTGACGAGCATGCTCGCGCTGCAGGCCACGACGGTCGCCGAGGTGATGGAGCCGCTGGAGCGGATGGTCTCGGTACACCCCGACGACTCCGCCGAGCGCATCGAAGAGGTGTGCCGGTCCAGCGGCCGGTCCCGGCTGGCCGTCGTGGACGGGCCGGGCGAGGTGGCCGGGGTGGTGCACGTCCGGGAGGCGGTCCGCGCCACCACCGCCGGTCGGGCGGCGACGGCCCGGGAGCTGATGACCCCGCCGTTCATCCTGCCCGCGACGGCGACGGTCACCGAGGCGGTCGCCGCGATGCAGGCCGAGCGGGCGCAGCTCGCGCTGGTCGGCAACGGTGTCGACGGCGGCCGGCCGATCGGGTTCGTGGCCCTGGAGGACCTGTTGGAGGAGGTCATCGGGGAGTTCGACGACGAGACCGATCCGGTGCCCCGAGGACGACGGCTGCGCTGAGCACGGCCGGGCCGACCCTCCCTCCCGCCCGGGACCACCGCCGCGCGCCCGCGGCACGTGCGCGGGCGCGTACCGCGGGCGCTCCGGAAGGCGGGCGCCCTGTCGCGCGGGCCGCCGCCGGGCGGGCGCGTCGTCACGGGTTTCGCCGGCGGGCACGCCGGGAAGAACCCGGCGGTGGGGTTCGGGAGGCTGCTGCCCGGATCGGGGCTGACCGTGCGGACCGAGCTGACCAACCCGAGCACCAGGCCCGGGCTGGTCCTGCCGGGCCGGGTCACGGTCGGCGCCGGGCGCTCCGCGGCCACCGTCGACCGGTTGTCCCTCGGGTTGGTCACCCGGGTCGAGCCGGCGGACGGCTCGGCCGAGTACGTCCTGACGGAGTTCTTCCGGGTGCCCGCCGCCGGCACCTTCGTGCTGGCACCGCACGAGCGGCGGGGCGTCGACTTCCGGGTCCCGATCCCGTGGGAGACCCCGGTGACGGTGATCAACGGCTACGGCTACCTCAACCTGCGGATGGGACTGCGTGCCGAGGTCGCGGTCAGCCCGACGCTCGACCGCGGCGACCTGCGCCAGGTGTACGTACACCCGCTTCCCGCCCAGGAGGGCGTCCTCGCCACCCTCGCCGAACTCGGCTTCCAGCTACGGCAGGTCGGCCTGCTCGCGGGCCGGCTGCCCGGGGTCGACCAGCGGCTGCCGTTCCACCAGCGGATCGCCTTCTGGGCGGCACCCCTCTACGGCGGCCCGTTCAGCGAGCTGGAGGTGACCTTCGTCGCCGACCCGTACGGGGTGGAGGTGCTCTTCACCCTCGACCGCCGGGTCGCGCTGGCCGGAGCCGGCCATGTCAGCGTCAGCCGGTTCCGGGTCCAGCACGCCGGTGCGGCCGAGCTCGACTGGGTCGATGTGGTGGACGGCTGGCTCCGGTACGCGGTGGCCCGGCACGCCGCCACCGCCGCCGGGTATCCGGTGCGGACCGCGACCCGGCGGAGGGCGGGTCGGAGCCGCCCGACGGCGAGCGCCTCGGTGCACCCGGGACCGTCCGGCACCGACACCCCGGACAGCGCGGCACCCGGTGCCCCTCCCCGGGAGTCGCCGGGGGCGCACCCCGACCGGCTGACCGACGCCGGCGCGGGCGCAACCGGCGGCGACGGCACCTGAGGACGCGGGGACGGGCGGGCCGGTCAGCCGGCGCTCGCCGTGGCGAGCTTGAGACCGAAGCCGAGGAAGAGCGCCCCGACCCCGGTGGTCGCACCGGCGGCCAGCCGCCGCCGGCGCCGGAACTGGGCGGCGAGGAACGTGCCGCCGAAGATCAGCAGCGTCAGGTACAGCGCGCTGGTGGCCTGGGCGATGAGCCCGAGGATCAGGAACGACAGTGCCGGGTGGCGGTAGGTGGGGTCGACGAACTGGATGAAGAAGGAGACGAAGAAGAGGATCGCCTTCGGGTTCAGCAGGCTGACCACCAGGGCCCGGCGGAACGGCTGCCCGGCCGCCGCGTGCCCGGCGCCGCCGGGCAGGCCGGCACCGCCCGGGCCCGGCGTCTCGGCACGGGTGCGCCAGCGCCGCCACGCGCCGCGCAGCATCGTCACCCCGAGGTAGCCGAGGTACGCCGCGCCGGCGTACTTGATCAGCGTGAAGACCGGCGGGTACGCCTGGAGCAGCGACGCCACTCCGGCCGCGGAGAGCAGCATCAGCACGGCGTCACCGAGGAAGACCCCGGCGGCGGCCCGGTAGCCGGCGCGTACCCCGGTCCGGGCCGCGGTACTGAGCACGAACAGCGAGTTCGGCCCGGGCAGCAGGACGATGGCGACGGTGCCCAGCAGGTAGGTCCAGATGTCGGTGATCCCCAGCACGGTGGGGATCATCGCCCCGCCGGCTGCGGCAGCAGAAGCCCATTCCGCACTCTGACCTGTGCTTTTGGCCACTCATCGGCGATCATGACGTACTGCACGGTGTCACGCCAGGTGCCGTCCGGGAGCAGCCGGTGCCGGCGCAGCACGGCCTCCCGCCGGGCGCCGAGTCGCGCGATCGCCCGCCGCGACCGGGTGTCGTCGACGTCGGCGTGCCAGACCACCCGCTGCGCGCCGAGGACGTCGAAGGCCCGGGTCAACAGCAGCGTCGTGGCCTCGGGGCCGGCTCCGGTGTGCCACCACGGACGCCCCAGGATGGTGGGGCCGATCGCGACGGCCCGGTGCCGCGGGTCGACGTCGTGGTACGAGACGGTGCCGATGACGGTGTCGGTGTGGGCGTCCCGGATCACCCACGGCACCCGCTCGCCGCACCAGGCGGCCTCCAGCGCGTCGGCGACGATCCCGGCCAGTGCGTCGGGGCCGGCCGGCGGGGGAGCACCCAGGAAGCGCCACACCTCGGGGTCGCGGGTGGCCGCCCACAGACCGTCGACGTGGGACTCGGCCAGCGGTTCGAGCCGGACCCGCGCGCCGGCCATCGGCACCGGCGCGTACCAGACGGAGAGGTCGGCCCGCAGATAGTCCGGCAGCGGCGTGGTCACCCCGGTGTCCGGCTCGGGTCGGCCGCGTACGGTGCGCAGCGGCAGCACCCCGGCCCAGTGCGGCAGGTCGAGGTCCTCGGGCTCGTCGCCGGGACCGCCGGTGCGGGTCTTCACCGACACCTCGCGCAGCGGCAGCGCCAGCACCGCGGTTTCGGCGAGTTCCCTGCGGGTCGGCGGCCGGCTGTCCGCGGCCCTGCCCCGGGCCACCTTCTCCACCAGTGCGGTCAGCGCGGCTCGCTTCTCGGACTCGTCGGTGACGAGGTGGGCGGTGCCGTGTGCGATCACCGACCGGTAGTTGACGCTGTGGTGGGCCTGCGCGCGGCCGAGGACGAGGCCGTCGAGTGCGGTGACCGCGACGCAGACCGGCAGGCCGGCGTCGCCCCGGGCGGCGAGCATGGGCCGGCTGCCGGTCGAGCCGTGCAGGTAGAGGGTCTCGCCGACCCGGACGTGCACGGTGGGCAGCACCCGCGGTTCGCCGTCCACGGTGAACCCGAGGTGGCAGTGGTGGGCCTCGTCGAGGAGTCGGTGTGCGGCCGTCCGCTGGTAGCTGATCCGTCCCCGGTCCCGCTTCGCCGTGGTCCGAGGTGTCCTCTCGTACGTCGTCGGCTGCTGCCCCATCCGTCGCCGCCCTCTTGTGAGACCAGAGATTGTTATAGTACAAAGTTGTGACTGTGACAGAACAATATCAGATCAGTGGCGCGACGGCCGCCGAGATCTCCGCCAGCGTGGAGGCGGGGGTGCGCGGTGGTGCCCTCCCCGCCGGTGCCCCGCTGCCGGCCGTCCGGGTCCTGGCCCGTCGGCTCGGCGTCAGCCCCGGCACGGTCGCCAGGGCGTACCAGGAGCTCCGGCAACGTGGTGTGGTGGAGACGGCCGGCCGGCACGGCACCCGGATCCGGCCCGAACCGCCGGTCGGCGCCCGCCGGGCCGACCTGCGCCTGTCCGCCCCGCCCGGCGCCCTCGACCTCTCCGTCGGAGGACCGGACCCGCGCCTGCTCCCGCCGCTCGGGCCGCACCTGACCGCCCTCGCCGCCACCGCCGACCCCCCGACCGGGTACGAGCGCGGCGGCGTCCTGCCCGAGCTGCTCGAGGAGGGCCGACGGCGGCTGGCCGCCGACGGGGTTCCCACCGAGGCGGTCACCGTCACCGGCGGCGCCTCCGACGGCATCGAGCGGCTGCTCGTCACCCACCTGCGCCCCGGCGACGCGGTCGCGGTCGAGGACCCCGGCTGGGCCAACCTGTTCGACCTGGTCGCCGCGCTCGGGCTGCGGACGGTTCCGGTGCCGGTCGACGAGGCCGGCCCCGTCCCGGCCGGGCTCCGGGACGCACTCGCCGCCGGTGCCCGGGCGGTCGTGGTGACCAGCCGGGCGCAGAACCCGACCGGGGCGGCGGTCGGCCCCGACCGCGCCGCCGAACTCCGCGCGGTGCTGGGCCGGCACCCCGACGTCCTCCTCATCGAGGACGACCACGCCGCCGAGCTGTCCGTGGCGCCGCTGCACCCACTCGCCGGGGCGACACGGACCTGGGCGTTCGTCCGCTCGCTGAGCAAGCCGTACGGGCCGGATCTGCGGCTCGCCGTCCTCGCCGGGGACGAGACCACCGTCGCCCGGGTCGCGGGTCGGCTCCGACTCGGCTCCGGCTGGGTCTCCACCGTGCTGCAACGGCTCGCCCTCGCGCTGTGGCGCGACCCGGAGGTCGCCGACCGGATCGTGCGCGCCCGGTGCGGCTACGCCGACCGGGTGGCCGCGCTGCGTACCGCGCTCGCCGAACGCGGGGTCGTCGCGTACGGCCGTACCGGGATCAACGTCTGGGTGCCGGTGCCCGACGAGACCCGGGCGGTCGCCGGGCTGCGCGACGCCGGGTACGTCGTCGCCCCCGGCGCCCTCTTCCGGCTCCGCAGCGGGCCCGGCATCCGGATCACCGTGAGCCCGCTCGCCGAGCCCGACATCGCACCGCTGGCCGACGCCGTGGTCCGGGCCGTCGCGCCCGCCGCGCCTCCCACCCCCAGCGCGTGACGTCGGAGGTATGAGGTAGAAAGCTCGTTATGTCTGAGACGGAGACCGCCCCCGGAGCGCAGCGGTTCATTCCGCCCGACGCCGTCACCCTCGACGAGCTGCGCACCGCCTCCGGCGGCTGTCGCGGCTGTGAGCTGTACCGGGACGCCACCCAGACCGTCTTCGGCCGGGGCGACGAACACGCCCGGGTGGTCTTCGTCGGCGAGCAGCCGGGCGACATGGAGGACCGGCACGGCCTGCCGTTCGTCGGCCCGGCCGGCCGCCTGCTGCGCCAGGCCGTGGACGAGGCCGGGCTCGACCCCCGCGAGCTCTACATCACCAACGCGGTCAAGCACTTCCGTCACGAGCGGCGGGGCACCCGGCGGATCCACAAGACCCCGGACCAGACCCACGTCGTGGCCTGCCGCCCCTGGCTGGTCGCCGAGTTCGCCCGGCTGCACCCCGAGGTCGTGGTGGTGCTCGGCGCCACCGCGGCCAGGGCGCTGCTCGGGCCGTCGTTCCGGGTCACCCGGTCCCGGGGCGTGCTGCTGCCCTGGCCCGACTCGGCGCATCGCCCACAGGACTTCGCCCGGGTGCCGGTCGGCCCGACCGGGCAGCGGGAGTCCGTCCCGGCGACCCGGCTCGTGGCGACCATCCACCCGTCCGCCGTGCTCCGCGCCGACGACCGGGAGACCGCGTACGCCGGGCTCGTCGCCGACCTGAAGGTCGCGGCCGGGGCCCTGCGCTGACGCCCCGGACCCGGGCCTGGGCGGGGTGGGCGGGTGCGACCACGGCGACCGCCGCGCCGACGGGGGTCGCCCGTGTGATCGCGGTTGCCGGTGCGAGCCTTGCCATGTCGGTGCGATCCCCGCTATTCGGTCATCCCGACCGGATCGGTGCGGACCCAGTGCATCGGCCACGGGTCGTCGGGCCCTGGCCGCGGCCCGCGTTCGTAGAGGTGGCCGGCGCCGGCGTCGGCCGGCCCGCCGCCGGTCAGGATCCAGCGGGCCGGCGGCAGCCCGTCCGGCCCGGCGGGCAGGTCCCGCAGGGTGCCGTCGGCGCAGCCGCCGGTGAAACGGACCCGGACCGTGCCGGCCCCGTCCTGCGCGCCCGACGTCCGTCCCACCCATCCCTCCACGCTCACCGGGTCCGTTCCGGGTACCCGGTGGGTCGGCCCCCACACCGGACCCCGGCCCACCGGGTGCCGGGCCGGGTTCGCCGTCCGGACCGTCGGGTGCCCCACGTCGTGGCGGAGGTCGCGTCGTACCGTTGCTGGCGCTAGCGTTGCGGAGGCCGCCGGCGTCGGTGCGGCCCCGGAGTCGACGCCTGGCGCGGGCCGTCCGGGTGGTCCGAGGAGAGAGGTTGGGAGTGTCGCGGTGCGGCTGACAGATTTCTGGGCGCGGCTGGAGCAGGCGTTCGGTCCGGCGTACGCCGGCAGCGTCGCCGCCGACCAGGTGCTGCCCCAGTTGGGTGGCCGGACCATCCGGGAGGCGCTCGACGCCGGCGAGGAGACGGTCGTGGTGTGGCGCGCGGTCTGTGCGGCCTATCCCGACCGGGTTCCGGCTCAGCTCCGGTGAATCTCAACTGCGCTACGTGATTGATTAACTACTTTTGGCAGTTTTCGCGTGTCGCGCGTTGAGTCGTACAGGTGTTCGGCTATTGTCCACAGCCGGGGTGCCCGTCCACAGGTCACGGCCGGTCGGCTGTTTCTGTCGGACCGGGCGCCTAGCGTGTGCGCGTGACGAAAAGTGGGGCGAAGACGCCAGCGAAGGCAGGGGTGGCGACCATGGCGGCAGGACCTGACCGGGAGAAGGCACTCGAACTTGCTCTCGCTCAGATCGACAAGCAGTTCGGCAAGGGCTCGGTCATGCGGCTGGGGGAGAAGCCGGTCGTCCAGACCGCCGTGATCCCGACCGGCTCCATCGCGCTCGACGTGGCGCTGGGGGTGGGCGGGCTCCCACGGGGCCGGGTCATCGAGATCTTCGGACCGGAGAGCAGCGGGAAGACGACCGTGGCGTTGCACGCGGTCGCCAACGCCCAGCGGGCCGGCGGGATCGCCGCCTTCATCGACGCCGAGCACGCGCTCGACCCCGAGTACGCGAAGGCCCTCGGGGTCGACACCGACTCGATGCTGGTCGCCCAGCCGGACACCGGCGAGCAGGCGCTGGAGATCGCCGACATGCTCGTCCGGTCCGGGGCCCTGGACATCATCGTGATCGACTCGGTCGCCGCGCTGGTGCCGCGTGCCGAGATCGAGGGGGAGATGGGCGACAGCCACGTCGGCCTCCAGGCTCGGCTGATGAGCCAGGCGCTGCGGAAGATCACCGGCGTCCTCAGCCACACCGGCACCACCGCGATCTTCATCAACCAACTCCGGGAGAAGATCGGCGTCATGTTCGGCTGCATGTCGTACTCGACGAGGGTCACCCTCGCGGACGGCACGCAGGAGAAGATCGGCAAGATCGTCAACCGGCGGATGGACGTCGAGGTGCTCTCGTACAACCCGGAGACCGACCGGATCGAGCCCAGGCGGATCGTCAACTGGTTCAACAACGGTCCGGCCGAGCAGTTCCTCCAGTTCACGGTCGCCAGGTCCGGAGGAAGCGGTCGTGCCCGGTTCGCGGCCACCGCCAACCACCTCGTCCGCACCCCGGGCGGCTGGCGTGAGGCCGGCGAGCTGGTCGCCGGCGACCGGGTGATGCTGGCCGAGGAGCGCCGGCTCGGCGAGCAGCAGTGGCAGGTGGTGCTCGGCTCGCTGATGGGGGACGGGAAGCTCTCGCCCAACCGGCGGGGCCGCTCCGGAACGCGGCTGCGGCTCGGCCACGGCGCCGCGCAGGCGGCGTACCTCGACTGGAAGGTGTCACTGCTCGACAACATCCCGCACTCGCGGCGGACCGGCGCCCGCGGGGCGGTGTTCGCGGACTTCGCACCGCTGCCCGAGCTGGACGAGCTGCGTCGCGCCGTCTACCTGGGCGACGGGAAGAAACACCTGAGCTGGGACTACCTCAAGGCGTTGACGCCGATGGCGCTGGCGGTGTGGTACATGGACAACGGTGACCTCACCGTCCGTTCCGACGACCTCCCGCGGCGGGAGGGCGGCCCGGAGCGCATCGAGATCCGTGTCGAGGCGATGGCCGAGGGCACGCGCCAGCGTCTGACCGAGTACCTGCGCGACACGTACGGGCTGGACGTGGAACTGGTGGCCCGGGGGAGGCGCCCGGCGACGGTCGTCCGGTTCACCGCCGAGGCCTCGGCACGGTTCCAGGAACTCGTCGCGCCGTACGTGCCACCGGCGATGGAGTCGAAGCTGCTCCCGCGGTTCCGCGGCCGGTGCGTCGTGCGGCCGGAGTTCGTGCCGGCGGAACTGGCGCCCGTCCCGGCGCGGATCGTCGACGTCCGGGTCAAGCCCCGGACCCGCTCGATGGACCGGTTCGACATCGAGGTCGAGGGCAACCACAACTACTTCGTCGACGGGGTCATGGTGCACAACAGCCCCGAGACCACCACGGGCGGGCGGGCGCTGAAGTTCTACGCCTCGGTCCGGCTCGACGTGCGCCGTGTCGAGAGCCTCAAGGACGGCGCCGAGGTGGTCGGCAGCCGGACCCGGGTCAAGGTGGTGAAGAACAAGGTCGCGGCCCCGTTCAAGCAGGCCGAGTTCGACATCATGTACGGCAGGGGCATCTCCCGGGAGGGCTCGCTGATCGACGTCGGCGTGGAGCAGTCGATCATCCGCAAGTCCGGGGCCTGGTACACCTACGAGGGCGACCAGCTCGGCCAGGGCAAGGAGAAGGCCCGCGAGTTCCTGCGGGAGAACCCGGACGTGGCGGCCGAGATCGAGAAGCGGATCCTGGAGAAGCTCGGCGTCGGGGTGGCCAGGGGGGCCGACGCGGCCGGCGGGCCGGAGTTGCCGCCGGTGGACTTCTGAGGCGTCGGCTGAGCCGACGACGTGGCGGGACGACGTGGGGCCCGTACGGGCCGGGGCTGGGATGCCGCTCCGGCCCGTACGGGTGACGACGGGACGGCGGGTCGGCCGCGCCGGGGTCGCGTGCGCCCTCGGCAGGGCGAGCCGGCCGACGGTCGGGTTCCGGAGGACGACGGGCAGGCCGCCGTCCGGCCCGGTGACGGCGGCGCACCGCTGCGATCGCGGGGCGACGCCGCGACGGTCCGGCCGCGGGACGAGGCCGCGTTGGCCCGGGACATCTGCCTGCGCCAGCTCGCCGTACGTCCCCGCACCCGGGCCGAACTGGAGTCCGCCCTGACCCGCAGGGGCATTTCGGCGGAGGTCGCCGCCCAGGTCCTGGACCGCTACGGCGAGGTCGGGATCGTCGACGACGCCGCCTTCGCCCGGGCCTGGGTGACCAGCCGGCACCATGGGCGCGGACTGGCCAGGCGGGCGCTCGCCACCGAACTGCGCCAGCGGGGCATCGATCCGGAGACGGTGGCCGAGGCCCTCGACGCGCTGGACGAGAGCACCGAGGCCGAGACCGCGCGGGCGCTGGTCGACCGGAAGCTGCGGACCGTCACCGGCACCCCGGACGCGGTCTTCCGGCGGCTGGTCGGCATGCTGGCCCGCAAGGGGTACCCGGCCGGGGTGGCGATCCGGGCGGTCAAGGAGGCGCTCGCCGAGCGGGGTGCCGAGGCGGCGGAGTTCGCCGACCAGATCGACGTCGATGCGTTCGTCGAGGCTGAGGCCGGGCCTGACCGGTAGCCACGCCCGCCGGTCACCCGGCGCGGGCCGCCCCGGGTGACCGGCGCGCCGCGCGGCGGTGCCCGACCCGGCGTCGGACGAGGCCCCGCCCACCGGCGGTCGATCCGCCGGTGAGCGCACCCGACCGGGTCTGGGACGCGAGGAGCAGCGGGGAGCGGAGGATGCTGAAGGCGTGCCTCAACGGCGGGTTGGGTCGGGACGATCATCCGGCGGTGCCGATCAGCCCCGCCGAGCTGGCGGCGGACGCCGTTCGGTGCCGGGCCGCCGGTGCGGCGGCGGTGCACGTTCATCCCCGGGATGCCACCGGTCGGGAGTCTCTCGCGCCGGTCGACGTGGCCGCGGCGGTCACCGCGATCCGGGTGGCCTGTCCCGGCCTGCCGGTCGGCGTCACCACCGGCGCCTGGATCGTGCCGGACCCGGCGGCCCGCGTGGCGGCCGTCCGGGCCTGGACCGTGCTGCCGGACTTCGCCTCGGTCAACGTGCACGAGCCAGGCGCCGAGGCGGTGGCCGGCGCGTTGACGGAGCGCGGGGTGGCGGTCGAGGCCGGGATCTGGACCGTGGACGCGGCGGCGGCGTACCGGCGGTGGCGGGTGCCCTGCCTGCGACTGCTGGTCGAGTGTATGGAGCAGGAGCCGGCCGCCGCCCTGGCCACGGCGGGGGCGGTCCTGGCCGCACTGCCTGCTGGCGGGCCGCCGGTGCTGCTGCACGCCGAGGGTTCGGCGGTCTGGGAGGTGCTCACCGAGGCGGTTCGGCGCGGGCTGTCGACCCGGGTGGGGCTGGAGGATGTGCGGAGCCTGCCGGACGGCTCGCCGGCCCCCGGAAACGCCGCCCTGGTCGCGGCGGCGGTGGCCCTGGGAGCCGGTTGACGCCGGCCTCCGCACGGACCGCCCGGGTGGCGCGGGTGGGGATCAGCGTGCCGCACGCCTGGCGCCGCGAGCGGACAGGGCCCGCCGTTCCGGACGCCGGGGGGCCGTGACGGCCCGGGCGGCGGTCGGCGCTGCTGGGAGCGCTTCCGGCGGCCCGGCCGAAGGCCGCCGGGTCCGCGGTGATCCGGCAGACCGGGAGGTAGACTTGTCCCGCTATGCCCGCTCTCTCCCTGGCGTGTGGTGAGCGGCCGGCTGCCGAGTGTCAGGAAGGCGCGGGATCATGAGTTTCTTGACCGAACACCCCATCGCGACCTAGCCTCGCCTTAGACGATTCACCCGACCATCGCAGGCTAAGCGCACAACATAGATCGCGTAACATTACGGCAACACTTGGCCAAGCTTGTCTTGGTCGAACACCGGCTATCGGGCTGGCCGGTCCGGTAGCGGTACCACTTCGGCTGCCGGCGGTGCTGCCACCCGCACTGCCCGATGGTCGTACCTTCGGCCAGCCGCCTCGGTCGGGCGTCGTGACAGCCGTAGGGCGCCTCACCCACGGGTGCCACTGCGGTGCCGGACGGCTAGGGGAGGCGGCCATGACCGAGCGGGCCACGGGGACAGGGAAAGCCGGGCGACGTCCCGGGGACACCGTACGCGGCGGTGGGGCGGATGCCCACCGGCTCGCAGGTGACGACCGCGGTGGGGCCGGACACGGCGGGGTGGCGTCATGACCAGCATCGACTGGGTGCTGCTGGGTGCGGTCGTCACGCTGGCCGTACTGGTCCTGGTCGCCATCGTTCTCGGTGCCCGGGCGCTGCGCCGGCTCGGCCTGGTCGCCCTCGTGCCGTCGCCGGACGATCCGGCGTTCGTCGCCGAGCGGGACCGCCAGGAGCAGTCCCTGGCGGCGCTGCGCAGCGCCGCCGACGAGGCGTCGTCGAGTGTGGACATGGCCAAGGCGGCCGCGGCCGCGGCCCGGGCCGACGCCGCCGCGGCGAAGGCCGAGGCCAGCGCCGCCCGGGCGGAGGCGCGTCGGGTGCTCGACGCCGCGCGGGCCGAGGCGGACACGGTGCTGGACCGGGCGCACCGGCAGGCGGAGGCGGACGCGGAACAGGTCCGGGCGGCGGCCCGGCGCAGCGGTGAACGGGAGCTTCTGCTGTTGGCCACCGCGACCCGGGAGCAGGCCGCCGAGGTCGAGCGGCGGGCGCAGCGGATGGACGAGCGGGAGCGGTTGCACGCCGAGGAGGTCGAGCGGCTCGCCGAACGGGAACGCCGGCTGACGGCGGCGGAGGCCGACCTGGCGGCCCGGGAGGCGGCGCTGGCTGCCCGGGAGGCGGCACTGGCCGAGGCGGAGGAGCAGCGCAGGCAGGAGCTGGAGCGGATAGCCGGGCTGACCGCGGAGGCGGCGCGGGCCGAGCTGGTCGAGACGATCGAGAACCAGGCCAAACGCGAGGCAGCGATCCTCATCCGGGAGATCGAGGCGGAGGCCCGCAACACCGCCGAGCAGCGGGCACGGCACATCGTGGTGGACGCGATCCAGCGGGTGGCGAGTGAGCAGACCGCGGAGAGTGTGGTCAGTGTGCTGCACCTGCCCGGCGACGAGATGAAGGGGCGGATCATCGGTCGGGAGGGGCGCAACATCCGCGCCTTCGAGTCGGTGACCGGCGTCAACCTGATCATCGACGACACGCCCGAGGCGGTGCTGCTCTCCTGCTTCGACCCGGTGCGCCGGGAGGTCGGCCGGCTGACCCTGGAGAAGCTGGTGCTCGACGGCCGGATCCACCCGCACCGCATCGAGGAGGTCCACGAGGTCGCGAAGCAGGAGGTCGCGCTGCTGTGCCAGCGGGCGGCCGAGGACGCGCTGGTCGAGGTCGGCATCACCGAGATGCACCCGGAGCTGGTCAGTCTGCTCGGCCGGCTGCGGTACCGGACGTCGTACGGGCAGAACGTGCTCAAGCACCTGGTGGAGACCGCGCACATCGCCGGGATCATGGCGGCCGAACTGCGGCTGGACGTGGCGATGGTCAAGCGCTGCGCCTTCCTGCACGACATCGGCAAGGCACTCACCCACGAGGTCGAGGGGAGTCACGCGCTCATCGGCGCCGATCTGGCCCGCAAGTACGGCGAGGCCGAGGAGGTCGTGCACGCCATCGAGGCACATCACAACGAGGTGCAGCCGCAGACCATCGAGGCGGTGCTGACCCAGGCCTCGGACGCCTGTTCCGGTGGGCGGCCGGGCGCACGTCGGGAGAGCCTGGAGGCGTACGTCAAGCGGCTGGAGCGGATCGAGCAGATCGCCTCCGGCAAGCCCGGGGTGGAGAAGGTCTTCGCGATGCAGGCGGGCCGGGAGATCCGGGTCATGGTCAGGCCGGACGACGTCGACGAGATCGGCGCGGCGGTGCTGGCGCGGGACGTGGCCAAGCAGATCGAGGAGGAGCTGACCTACCCGGGGCAGATCCGGGTGACCGTGGTCCGCGAGTCGCGGGCCACCGAGATCGCCCGCTGACGTCGGTCCCCGTGCGGTGCGTGCCGGGGTTGCCGCCCCGGGGCGGCAACCCCGGCCTTCGTCGTCCGTCTCGACGGGGCGTGGCGGTGCGTGGTGCGCCGGCGGCGCCCGCCGTGGTGGTCAGGCGGTGGCGACGGCGCCCTCGTCTGCCGCCTTCGACGGCGCGGACGGCTGCGTGGCCTCGCCGGCCTTCGGGGCACGCGGGCCCTGGCCCTGCCGCCCGAGCCAGCCGGCGAGCAGGGTGAGCAGCGAGTTGATGACGATGTAGATGAGCGCGACCACTATCGCGGCGGCGACGACGTTGCCGAAGTTGGCGGAGAGGTCGTTGACGCCGCGCTGGAGCAGCTCGGGGTAGGCGACGATGTAGCCGAGCGCGGTGTCCTTGAGCAGGACGACGAGCTGGCTGACGATCACCGGCAGCATCGAGCGGGCGGCCTGCGGCACCAGGATGTGCCGCATGACCAGGGTCTTGCGCATCCCGAGGGCGTACGCCGCCTCGGACTGGCCCCGGGGCACGGCCCGGATGCCGGCCCGGAACGCCTCGGCCAGCACCGAGCCGTTGTAGAGGGTGAGTCCGATGACCACCGCCCAGAAGGCCGATACCGGTGCCTTGATCAGGAACGGTACGGCGTAGAAGATGAAGAAGATCATCAGCAGCAGCGGTACCGCCCGGAAGAACTCGACGACCGCGCCGCACGGGATGCGGATCCACCAGTGGTCGGAGAGCCGCCCCACCGAGAAGACGACACCGAAGGCGAGCGAGAGCGCCATGCCGGCGGCCGCGGCGAACAGCGTCGCGCGCAGGCCCGACAGGATGAACTGGGTCCACGTGGTGGTCTCGCCGAACGGCCGCCAGAGGTTCCCGTCCCACTGCCCGGCCTCGTCGAACCTGCGGTAGATCCACCACAGCAGCGCGAGGATCGCGACGCCGAAGACGACGGTCAGGATCCTGTTGCGGATCCTGGCCCGAGGGCCCGGGTGGTCGTAGAGGACCGAAGTGGTGTTGCTCATTACCGCCTCACCGCCAGCCGGTTGGCGAGCCAACCGAAGAAGTAGCCCGTCGGGATCAGGAGCAGCGCGAAGACACCGGCGAAGACCGCGAAGATCAGGATGCCGGCGTTGCCGTACGAGTTGATCAGGTCCTTCATCACGCTGGACGACTCCATCAGCCCGATCGTGCCGACGATCGTGCTGTTCTTGCAGAGCGCGATCAGGATGCTGCCCAGCGGTGCGACGACGGCGCGGCCGGCCTGGGGCAGGACGACGATGCGCAGGGTCTGGGCGAAGGTGAGCCCGATCGCGCGGGCCGCCTCGGCCTGTCCGGGCGGAACGGTGTTGATGCCGGAGCGGACCGCCTCGCAGACGAAGGCGGCGGTGTACGTCGAGAGCCCGACGACGCCGAGCCAGTAGATGTTGCGAACCAGGTCCTCGGAGAGGGTCAGGCCGAGGGTGCTGTAGAGCCCGAAGTAGCAGAAGAAGATGATCAGAGTGAGCGGCGTGTTGCGGAAGATGTTGACCCAGGCGGCGCCGAAGAGCCGCAGTACCGGGATCGGGGAGACCCGCATCGCGGCGAGGAGCACGCCGAGCACCAGCGCGAGCACCGCGGAAGCGCCGGTGAGCTTGAGGATCCAGAGGAAGCCCGACACCGTGGCGTCGAGGTTCCGCGGATCACTGAATACGTCCATGTCCTTGCTCCTGGAGAGCACGTCGGGCCCTGGAACGACGACCGGGGCCGGCGGGATGGTCGCCGCCGGCCCCGGGTCGGTCGATCAGGCGGGGCAGTGGGTCAGCTTGCTGGTGTCCAGCGTCGGCGCGGGGGCGCCGCTCTTGCCCAGGGTCTTCTCCCAGGCGGCCTTGTAGCTGCCGTCCGCGGCGGCGGCGGCGAGGATCTCGTTGATCTTCTTGCAGCCCGCCGCGTCCTCCTTCTTCAGGCCGATGCCGTACGGCTCGCTGGAGAAGGGCTTGCCGACCACCTTGAACTTGCCGGCGTACTGGTCCTGGGCGGCGTAGCCGGCGAGGATGATGTCGTCGGTGGTCACCGCGTCGACCTGGCCGTTCTCCAGCAGCGGCAGGCACTTGGTGTAGGCGTCGAACAGCTGGAGCTGGGCCTGCGGGTAGTCGGTCTGGATGCGCTTGGCCGGCGTCGAGCCGCTCACCGAGCAGACCTTCTTGCCCGCCAGCGACTCCGGTCCGGTGATGTCCGTGTTATCCGCCTTGACCAGCAGGTCCTGTCCGGCGACGTAGTACGGACCGGCGAAGCTGATCTTCTGCTTGCGCTCGTCGTTGATGGTGTAGGTGGCCACCACCAGGTCGACGGTGCCCTGCTGGATGAACGGCTCCCGGTTGGGGGTGGTGGTGGTCTTCCACTCGATGCCGCTCTCCTCGACACCGAGACCCTTGGCGATGATCTTGCCGATCTCGACGTCGAAGCCCTCGTAGGTGCTGCCGGTCTGCAGTCCGAGGCCGGGCTGGTCGGACTTGACCCCGATGATGAGCTTCTTGCTCGACTCCGCCTTGCCGATGATCCCGGACGCGGACGAGCCGCCAGAGCTGTCGCCGTCGTCGCCGCCACAGGCGGCGACGGTGAACGAGAGTGCCGCGGCTGCGGCCACCGCCACCACGCGCGTGATTCGCATTCCTTTTCTTCCCCTTCTTCGACTTGCGCGCCGGCCAGCCGACCGGGCGCTCCACACGGGACGCCTAGTGCGTCAGGACCTTCGACAGGAAGTCCTTGGCCCGCTCGCTGCGCGGGTTCGTGAAGAACTCGGCGGGCGGAGCATCCTCGACGAGTTGGCCGTCGGCCATGAAGATGACCCGGTTGGCGGCGTGCCGGGCGAAGCCCATCTCGTGGGTCACCACCACCATGGTCATGCCCTCGGCGGCCAGCGAGGTCATCACCTCGAGCACCTCGCCGACCATCTCGGGGTCGAGGGCGCTGGTGGGCTCGTCGAAGAGCATCGCCTTGGGCTGCATGGCGAGCGCCCGGGCGATCGCGGCCCGCTGCTGCTGACCGCCGGAGAGCTGGGCGGGATACTTGTCCGCCTGGTTGGCGATACCGACCCGGTCCAGCAGCGCGAGGGCTCGCTGCCGGGCGGACTCCGGCTTCTCCTTGCGTACCTTGATCGGCCCGAGCGTGACGTTCTCCAGGATCGTCTTGTGGGCGAAGAGGTTGAACGACTGGAAGACCATGCCCACCTCGCTACGCAGCCGGGCCAGTGCCCGACCCTCGGCCGGCAACGGCCGTCCGTCGAAGGTGATCGTCCCGGAGTTGATCGTCTCCAGCCGGTTGATCGTGCGGCACAGCGTCGACTTGCCGGAGCCGGACGGACCGATCACCACGACCACCTCGCCCCGGTTCACCGAGAGGTTGATGTCCCGCAACACGTGCAACGGGCCGAACCACTTGTTGACCCCGTCAAGCCGGATGAGCGGCTGGTCGGCGCCGCTCGCCCCGTCCGCCTGGTTCCGCTCGGTCATGCCCCACCTATCTCGTCCACGTCCGTCACCGGATGCCGGTGGATCAGTGACGTAGTCACCGGATGCCGGTGAATCAGTGACGCAACTCTAGGAGAGCCGACGTGCGGGAACGCCGTCGACTTCATCACGGGGTGGTAAAGACGGCGGTGTTGTCAACGCGAAATGTCAACATGTCATGACTTTTTGATCACAGCTCGGCCCGGCGGGACGGCGGAGACGGGGTCGCGGGCGGATGGCCGTGACGGGGGCGGGGTCGCGGATCAGGCACCGGCCGGGGTGGGGTGGCGGAGGCGTACGGGGATCGAACCCGCCCGACCGAGCTCCTCGGTCGCATCGGTTTTGAAGACCGTGAGGACCACCAGGTACCTACCCGCCTCCGTGACCAGCGGCGATGCGTCGCCCCTGATGGTAGGCGCCGTCCGGCTCACGCGCCCGGCGTCTTCCCTGATCGCGCCAGGGTTCGGACCCGGCGTGGGCACGCGGCGTGGCGGCAACCAGCCCACGTGGTCGGCCCGCCGGCCGGATCCGGGAGTCGCCACACAGGGCGGACGTGGGGCACGTCGGACGTCCGGGCCAACCCCGGGTCGGGGGCAGCCGTGTGGGCCGTGCTCGTCGCGTTCCGGCCCGCCGACCGCCACCTCCCACCACCCTGGGCTGGTGGGGTGGTGGTCTGGGCCGTGCCGCCACTTCGGATGTCACGACCGCGTCCCGTGCGAGGTGCGGCCGTCATCCGCCGGTCGGGCCGCTCTGCTGACCGTGCCCTCCGGCGCTCCGATTCGGACCGGCCCCACCGAGGTGGAGGGGGCCTCACAACTGTCCGATGCCCGACGCGCGGTGTCGGCGGAGATCACGCAGGGTGAGCATCCCGGGCGCGTCGCGCCGTCAGGGGTGGGTCGCGTGACTACAATAGGTAGTCAAGGGTCGTCTATTTCGGCAGATATGGTCACAGACCGGTAACTTAGCCGCGCTCGACCCGGTCCGCCCGGCACCATCGGGGTGTGGGTCGCCCACCCGCCGACCGACGACCGGCGGGCGGCCGACGCGGGCGCCCGACCACGCGGCGTGGCCGGGCGGGACCGAGCAGAGCGAGGAGGCGGCAATGATCGAGCTGTGGAACTGGAGGATCGAGGGGCGCGTCGCCGCCACGGAGATCCGTCCCGCGCTCGCCGACGCGCTCGGCGTCCCGGTGTTGCCGCTCGGCGCGATCGACCCCGCGGACCTGCCGCAGGGCGCGGTGCTCGCCGACGTCTGGCACGGTCCCGGCGACTTCCCGACCGCCGTCGACTGCTACGCGGTACCGGCCGGGATGGCCGAGGTGGTCGTCGTGGCGGCGTTCGCCCGCCGGCTACGCCGTGCCTGTCTGCTGCCGGACGACACCCTCGACCCCGGGCGGCGCCTGCTGGTAACCCCCGACGGCACGATCCGTCCCGTGCACGTCGACGTCCGGGACACCGACGACGGCGAGATCCTGTCCAACCAGCGACTCTGTACCGTGCTCAGCCCACGGTGCCGGGGCTGGTCACCCTGCCATCAGTCGCGCTGGGTGCCGGACTCGGTGCTGCCCGCCCTTGCCGCGGCCTGACCGGCACCGCGGACCACGAGCTGGTCGAGCAGGGCACGGGTCGCCTCCGCGACCGCGGCCACCGCGGCGTCGAACGCCGGGGCGTTGTGCGCGGCCGGCGTCCGAAACCCCGAGATCTTCCGGACGTACTGCAGCGCGGCGGCCTCGATGTCCGCGTCCGTGACGGTCTCGACGTACGGCCTGCGCAGCGTCCTGATGCTCCGGCACATCGCGTCTGTCCTCCTCACTCCCCGACACCGTGCGGCGTGACCGTCTCCACCATCCCCGGCACGGACGACGTCGACCGCGTCGCGGGCACGGGAATGGGTGTGCGGCCCACTGCGGATACTCTGTCACTGCCATGACTACCGCAGCCCCGGGCAGCCCCCGCACCTACCAGGTGCGCACGTACGGCTGCCAGATGAACGTCCACGACTCCGAGCGGATCTCCGGACTGCTGGAGCAGGCCGGCTACGTCCGGGCTGCCGACACCGAGGAACCGGACGTGGTGGTCTTCAACACCTGTGCAGTACGGGAGAATGCGGACAATCGGCTCTATGGGAACCTCGGCCACCTGCGCCCGGTGAAGGCGAGGCGGCCCGGGATGCAGATCGCCGTCGGCGGCTGCCTGGCCCAGAAGGACCGGGGGGAGATCATCCGGCGGGCGCCCTGGGTCGACGTGGTCTTCGGCACCCACAACATCGGCTCGCTGCCGGTGCTGCTGGAGCGGGCCCGGCACAACGCCACCGCCGAGGTGGAGATCCTGGAGTCGCTGGAGGTCTTCCCGTCGACCCTGCCGACACGGCGCGAGTCGACCTACGCCGGCTGGGTGTCGATCTCGGTGGGCTGCAACAACACCTGCACGTTCTGCATCGTCCCGTCACTGCGGGGCCGGGAGCGGGACCGGCGGCCCGGCGACATCCTCGCCGAGATCCGGGCGCTCGTCGCCGAGGGCGTGCTGGAGGTCACCCTGCTCGGCCAGAACGTGAACTCGTACGGCGTGGAGTTCGGTGACCGGTTCGCCTTCGGCAAGCTGCTGCGGGCCACGGGCGAGATCGAGGGGCTGGAACGGGTCCGGTTCACCAGCCCACACCCCCGGGACTTCACCGACGACGTGATCGCGGCGATGGCGGAGACACCCAACGTCTGCCACTCGCTGCACATGCCGCTGCAGTCCGGCTCCGACGCGGTGCTGCGCGCGATGCGGCGGTCGTACCGGGCCGAGCGCTACCTGGGAATCATCGAGAAGGTCCGCGCGGCGATGCCGGACGCGGCGATCACCACCGACATCATCGTCGGCTTCCCGGGTGAGACCGAGGCCGACTTCGAGCGGACCCTGGAGGTGGTCCGCGAGGCGCGGTTCGCCGCCGCCTTCACGTTCCAGTACTCCAAGCGGCCCGGCACCCCGGCGGCCGAGATGCCCAACCAGGTGCCCAAGCAGGTGGTGCAGGAGCGTTACGAGCGGCTGGTCGCCACCGTGGAGGAGGTCGCCTGGGCGGAGAACCGCAAGCTGGTCGGCACCCCGGTGGAGGTGCTGGTGGCGGTCGGCGAGGGGCGTAAGGACGACCGTACCGGCCGGATGTCCGGGCGGGCGCGGGACGGCCGGCTCGTCCACTTCGAGGCGGGTTCGCTGGCCGGGCAGATCCGACCCGGGGACGTGGTCCACACCACCGTCACGTACGCGGCACCGCACCATCTCAACGCCGACGGGGAGCCGCTGGCCCACCGCCGTACCCGGGCCGGGGACGTCTACGCGGCCGGGCAGACGCCGCAGCGCAGGGTTGTGCCCCTCGGACTGCCCACCGTCGGGGTGCCACCCGCGTCGCCCGCCCCGGCCGCGGCGTGCGACCGCTGACGAACCCGGCCGGGTCCCGGCGTCCACCGGCCCGCGACCGCTGATCGGCACACCGGGCCCTGCCACGTCGACCCGGGTCGACGTGGCAGGGCCCGGTGTGGCCGGACCCGGCGCCGGTCAGCTCGCCTGCTCGGCGAGCGCGAGGAAGCGCCGCTTGGTCTCCAACGCCTGCTCGGCCTCGCGGATCCGCCGGGCGTCGCCGGCGTTGCGCGCCCGGGCGAGCCGCTGCTCGGCCTCGGCCACCTGGTCGCGCATCTGCGCCAGCAGCGGGTTGGCGGACGGCTCGGTGCGCCGCCACGCCGAGTCCATCGCCTGCCGGACCTTCTCCTCCACCGCCCGCAGCCGCCGGTCGAGACCGGCCGCCGCCTCGCGGGGCACCCGGCCCACCTCGTGCCACTGACCCTGGATCTCCCGAAGCTTCGCCTGCGCGCCGCGGGGGTCGCCGTCGACGTCCAGCGCCTCCGCCTCGGCGAGCAGGGCCTGCTTGCGTTCCAGGTTGGCGCGCAGCTCGGCGTCCCGGGCCGAGAAGACCTCGCTGCGCCGGGAGAAGAAGGTGTCCTGCGCGCTGCGGAACCGTCCCCAGAGCCGCTCCTCGGCCTCCTTCGAGGCCCGGGGAGCGGCCTTCCACTGTGCCATCAGCTCCCGCAGCCGGGCGGCGGTGGCCGACCAGTCCGTCGAGTCCGCCAGCGATTCGGCCTCGGTGACCAGCTGTTCCTTGAGTGCCTGGGCCTGCTTGCGCTGGGCGTCCAGGGCGGCGAAGTGGGCGCCGCGGCGTCGGGCGAAGGCGTCGCGGGCGGCGGCGAACCGCTTCCACAGCTCACCGTCGGTCTTCTTGTCGCCGCCGCGGATCGTCTTCCACTCCTCGAAGATCTCCTTGAGCCGGTCCCCGGCGGCCTTCCAACCGGTCGACTCGGCGGCCAGTTTCTCCGCCTCCTCGACCAGCGCCGTCTTGCGCGCCACGGCCTCGGCGCGGGCGAGCTCGCGGGCCGCCCGGGCCTCGCTCACCTTCTCCTCGGCCAGGGTGGCCAGCCGGTCGAGCCGGGCGGCGAGCCCGTCGAGGTCGCCGACCACGTTCGCGTCGGCGAGCGAGGCGCGCAGCCGGCGGATGGTCGTCAGCGCTCCGGAGGGATCCGCCGCGCCGGAACTGAGGCGGGCCTCGGCCAGATCGACCTCGGTGACCAGGTCGGCGAAGCGGCGGGCGAAGTGGGCCAGGCCCTCCTCCGGTGACCCGGCCTGCCAGGAACCGACCACGCGCTCGCCCTCGGCCGTCTTGACGTAGACGTTTCCGTCCTCATCCACGCGTCCAAAGGCAGTCCAGTCACTCATGTGCCCATCCTCGTTCTCCCGACGTCGCCGGGTTGGGTCCCGGGCGTACGCCGCCACGGCGCAGCGAAGTTTCTCCCGGCATTGTCACAGGTTTCACCCGGTCCCCGTCGAGCACCTATCGTCGACCGTGACCATACGGTGTCTTTGGCCGCGTGGAACCGGCCCGGCCCGCACACGGTGCCCGGCCCTGCCGCTACGGTGATGCCGTGCCACTGGTCGCCGCTGCCGTCTGCCCCCATCCCCCGATCATCGTTCCCGAGCTCGCCGGGGCGGCCGCCCACGAGCTCGACAGCCTTCGCGAGGCCTGCGACGCGGCGCTCACCCGACTCGTCGACTCTGGTGCCCGCCGCCTCGTCGTGGTCGGCGCCGACACCGAGACCCGGCAGTACCACCTTCCCATCCGGGGCTCGTTCGCGCCATGGGGCGTACCGGTGGAGGTCGTCCTCGGCGGTTCGGACGGTGCGGTGGTGGAACCGGGAGGGCTGCCACTGAGCCTCACGGTCGCCGCCTGGCTGGCGTCGCGGCGTCCCGAGACGCGGTCGCTGTCCTGGCGGTTGTGGGGCGTGGCGGAGGGGGCCGACGTCGCCGCCTGCGTCCGGCTCGCCGACGTCGTCGGCGCCGAGGACGACGCACCGTGGGCGCTGCTGGCCATGGGGGACGGCTCGGCCTGTCGGGGCGAGAAGTCTCCCGGGTACGACGACCCGCGTGCCCAGCCGTACGACGACGCGGTCGCCGCGGCCCTGGCCACCGCGGACCGGGCAGCCCTGCTGGCCCTGCAGCCGGAGCTGTCGGCACGGCTGCGGGTCGCCGGCCGGGCGGCGTGGCAGGTGCTCGCGGCGGCGGCCGGCGACGGGGCGACCTGGCACGGTGACCTCTCCTACTACGCGGCGCCGTACGGGGTCAGCTACTTCGTCGCGACCTGGACGGCGGCCGCGGCGTCGGGGGCGTCGCGATGAGCGGCCCGGATGTCGGCCGTGCCGGTGGTACCGCCGCGCGTCCGGTCCGGGCGGCCGGCGGTGGTCGGCCCGCCCCGGCCCGAAAGGGGCGGGTGGTGGCGGTGGTCGGGCCCACGGCGGCCGGCAAGTCGGCGTTGAGCATCGCGCTGGCCCACGCCCTCGACGGCGAGGTGGTGAACGCCGACTCGATGCAGCTCTACCGCGGCATGGACATCGGCACCGCCAAGCTCACCCCGGCCGAACGGGCCGGCGTGCCCCACCACCTGCTGGACATCTGGCCGGTCACCGAGCCGGCGAGCGTCGCCGAGTACCAGACGCTGGCCCGGGCCGCCATCGACGACATTCTCGCCCGGGGCCGGGTGCCGCTGCTGGTCGGCGGCTCGGGGCTCTACGTCCGGGCGGTGCTGGACGACTTCGACTTCCCCGGCACCGATCCGGCGGTGCGGGCGAGGCTGGAGGAGGAGCTGCGCCAGCTGGGGCCGGCGCCGCTGTACGCGCGGCTGCGGGCGGTCGACCCGGTCGCGGCGGGCAACATCCTGCCGAGCAACGGGCGGCGGATCGTCCGGGCGCTCGAGGTGATCGAGCTCACCGGGGCACCCTTCACCGCGGTGCTGCCCCAGCCGGTGCCGTGGTACGACGCGGTGCAGATCGGGCTCGACCTGGACACCGGGCTCCTCGACGAGCGGATCGCGGCGCGGGTGGACCGGATGTGGGAGGCCGGACTGGTCGCGGAGACCCGGGCGCTGGTCGCGCAGGGGCTACGCGAGGGCCGGACGGCCAGCCGTGCCCTCGGCTACCAGCAGGTGCTCCGCATGCTCGACGGAGAGCTGACCGAGGCGCAGGCCCGGGACGAGACGGTCCGCGCCACCCGGCGGTTCGTCCGCCGCCAGCGTTCGTGGTTCCGGCGCGATCCCCGGATAACCTGGCTCGACGCGGCCCGCGAGGACCTGGTCGAGACCGCCGTGGCGTTGCTCGCCGAGGCTCGGCGAAGATGAGGGGCGTGCAGTTCACCAAGGGCCACGGCACCGGCAACGACTTCGTCATCCTCCTCGATCCCGACGGACGGCTCGGGCTGACTCCGGCGCTCGTGGCCGCGCTCTGCGACCGGCGGCGCGGTGTCGGCGCCGACGGTGTGCTGCGGGTGGTCCGGGCGGCCAGGCATCCGGAGGCGGTCGCGTACGCCGGTGCGGCCGAGTGGTTCATGGACTACTGGAACGCCGACGGCTCGTTCGCCGAGATGTGCGGCAACGGGGTCCGGGTGTTCGCCCGGTACCTGACGACCCACGACCTCGCCGGGCCGGTCGACGGCACCCTGCCGGTCGCCACCCGCGCCGGCGTGGTCCGGGTCGAGGTCCGTGCCGAGGAGCTCGCCGTCGACCTGGGCGCACCCCGGATCACCGGCCAGGGCGTCGCCACCGTCGGTGGGCTGAACCTGCCGGGAACGGCGGTGGACTGCGGCAATCCCCACCTGGTCTGTGTGCTGCCTCGGGGCGTCGAGCTGGCGGCCCTGGACCTCACCCGGGCGCCCGGGTTCGACCCGGCGGTCTTTCCCGCCGGTGTGAACGTCGAGTTCGTCACGCCGGCGGAGCCGGTGGCGGGCGTGGACCTGCACGTCCGGATGCGGGTCCACGAGCGGGGCTCGGGGGAGACGCTCTCCTGCGGCTCGGGTGCCTGCGCCGTGGCGGCGGCCGTGCTCCGGAAGGCCGGCCGCCACGCCGGGGTGGTGGCGGTCGACGTACCGGGCGGCCGGCTGACGGTGACGCTGGACCAGTACAGCTGCTGGCTCGCGGGGCCGGCGGTGCTGGTCGCCCGGGGCGAGGTGGACCTCGCCGCCCTCACCGTCGGTTGACCGCCACGGGCACCGGGCAGGCGTCGGCCCCGACGGGCCGTGCCGTTGCCCGATGCCCGCGTCCGGTCGGCTGTGCGGGGGGGGGCGGGCCCGTGCGCGCCACACCGGCGGCGGCCCACCGTCGCGGGCTCGTGCGTGACACCGGTGGGCTGCGAACACCGGTGGGCGCCAGTCCGGGGTCTGCCGGCCCGGGCTCGTGGCGGAGACGACCGGACGGGCGCCTGTCGAAACCGGGATCGGTCAGCTGGAGAGCGGGTTGGCCGGCGCCGCGGCCTCGGCGGCCACCTCCGGCAGGTCGGCGGGACCGGGATCGGCGGCCGGCGGGGGAGCGGGGTGGTGGGTCGCGGCCCGGACCGCCGCGGCCACCGCCGGCGCGACCCGGGCGTCGAAGACGCTCGGCACGATGACCGTGGGGTTGACCCGGTCCGCGCCGACGACGTCCGCGATGGCCCGGGCGGCCGCGATCGCCATCTCCTCGGTGAACTCCTCGGCGTGCGCGTCGAGCATGCCCCGGAACACTCCGGGGAAGGCGAGGACGTTGTTGATCTGGTTCGGTTGGTCGGACCGGCCGGTGGCGACCACCGCCGCGTACTTGCGGGCCTCCCGGGGGTCCACCTCGGGGTCCGGGTTGGCCAGCGCGAAGACGATCGCGTCCGGGGCCATGGTCTTGATGTCCTCCCCGGTCAGCAGGTTGGGGGCACTCACCCCGATGAAGACGTCCGCACCGCGCAGCGCGCCGCGTAGGTCGCCGGCGTAGTTGTCCTGGTTGGTGTGCTCGGCCAGCCACTGCCAGGCCGGGTTCAGTCCGCTCAGGCCGCGGTGCAGGGCGCCCTGCCGGTCACACGCGATGATGTCGCCGACGCCCTGGCGGAGCAGCAGCTTCATGATCGCCGTGCCGGCGGCGCCGGCACCGGACACCACCACCCGCACGTCCGAGAGTTTCTTGCCCACCACGCGCAGCGCGTTGGTCAGCGCGGCCAGGACGACGATCGCGGTGCCGTGCTGGTCGTCGTGGAAGACCGGGATGTCGAGCAGCTCGCGCAGCCGGGCTTCGATCTCGAAGCAACGGGGCGCGGCGATGTCCTCCAGGTTGATGCCCCCGTACTGCGGGGCGATCGCCCGGACGATCGAGACGATCTCGTCCGGATCCTGGGTGTCGAGCACCACCGGCCAGGCGTCGACCCCGCCGAAGCGTTTGAACAGTGCTGCCTTGCCCTCCATCACCGGCAGCGCCGCCGCCGGGCCGATGTTGCCCAGCCCGAGGACGGCGGAGCCGTCGGTGACCACCGCGACCGTGTTCCGCTTGATGGTCAGCCGCCGCGCGTCGCGGGGGTTCTCCGCGATGGCCAGGCAGACCCGGGCGACCCCGGGGGTGTACGCCCGGGACAGCTCGTCGCGGGTGCGCAGGGCCACCTTGGGCGAGACCTCGATCTTGCCACCCAGATGGAGCAGGAAGGTACGGTCGGAGACCTTCCGGACGTCCACCCCGTCAAGGGCGGACAACGACCGCACCACCTGGTCGGCGTGGTTGGAGTCCGCGGTGTCGCAGGTGAGGTCGACGATCACGGTCGAGGGATCCGATTCGACCACGTCGAGGGCGGTGACGATGGCGCCGGCCTCACCGACGCAGGTGGTCAGCCGGCCGATGGCCGAAGCGTCCGCCGTCACGCCGATCCGGATGGTGATCGAAAAGCCGGCACTGGGCAGTCGCGTGATCCCCACGTCGTCCTCCGTCGTCCTTCGCGGCGTCGTTGCCGCCGTCAGCATTGTGACCGCCCGAGGTGCGGGGAATCCGCTGGCGCCTCGGCGGTGGTTGCCACGTAACGGGATCACCCTAGGTCCGGGCGGAAACGACCCCGACGCCAGGTTGGCGGTGGATCGGCCGGGGGTCTTGGAGGCGACGGCGGGTAATCCGGCCGGGTGCGGTGGCGCTCGTCCGAGGAGCGGCCGACGGCGACCGGGCCGGACATAGTCAGGTGCGTCGGGCCGGTCGACGTGTCACGATGGGAGCCACCGTTGCCGAGGAAACGGTGTGAAACGGGGTGAACAGGCGACGGACACCCCGGACCCAGCAGACACCCCGGACCAGGGCGGTAACGGCGGAAGAGTGAGGAACGGTGCCGACCGGCGCCGGGGCCGAGCAGACCGGAGGGCGGATTGCGAGAGCAGGAGAGCTCCGTTCGGCTGGCGGACGAGGATCCCGACGCCATCGTCCTCGCCGACGATGACGTCACCACCGGCGAACTGGAGCTGGAGGACCGGCACGCGTTGCGCCGGGTCGCGGGTCTGTCCACCGAACTCACCGACGTCACCGAGGTCGAGTACCGGCGGCTGCGGCTGGAGCGGGTGGTCCTGGTCGGTGTCTGGACCGAGGGGACCGTCGCGGACGCGGAGAACTCCCTGGCCGAGCTCGCGGCGCTCGCCGAGACCGCCGGCTCGCAGGTGCTGGAGGGGTTGATCCAGCGGCGCAGCCGCCCCGACCCGGCCACCTACATCGGTCGGGGCAAGGTGGACGACCTGGGATCCGTGGTCATGGCCACCGGGGCCGACACGGTGATCTGCGACGGTGAGCTGTCGCCGTCCCAGCTGCGCAACCTCGAACAGCGCACCAGGGTCAAGGTGATCGACCGGACCGCGCTGATCCTGGACATCTTCGCCCAGCACGCCAAGAGCAAGGAGGGCAAGGCGCAGGTCGAGCTGGCCCAGCTCGAATACCTGCTGCCCCGGCTGCGCGGTTGGGGCGAGAGCCTGTCCCGGCAGGCGGGTGGTAGTGCGCGTGGTGGCGGCTCCGGCGGGGTGGGACTGCGGGGTCCCGGTGAGACCAAGCTCGAGACCGACCGGCGCCGCATCCGGTCCCGGATCGCCCGGCTGCGGCGCGAGATCGCGGCCATGCGCACGGTCCGGCAGACCAAGCGGGCCCGGCGGACCCGCAACGACATCCCGGCCGTGGCGATCGCCGGCTACACCAACGCGGGCAAGTCGAGCCTGCTCAACCGGCTCACCAACGCCGGGGTCCTGGTGGAGGACGCCCTCTTCGCCACCCTCGATCCGACGACGCGGCGCGCGTACACGTCGGATGGCCGGGTCTACACGCTGGCCGACACCGTCGGGTTCGTCCGGCACCTGCCGCACCAGATCGTCGAGGCGTTCCGCTCGACCCTCGAGGAGGTCGCCGACGCCGATCTGATCGTGCACGTCGTCGACGGCGCGCACCCGAGTCCGGAGGACCAGGTCCGCGCGGTCCGGGAGGTGCTGGCCGAGGTCGGTGCGGACCGACTTCCGGAACTGCTGGTGGTCAACAAGGTCGACGCGGCCGACGAGGAGACCCTGCTCAGGCTCAAACGCGAGTGGCCGGACGCCGTCTTCGTCTCCGCGCGCACCGGTCGCGGGATCGACGATCTGCGGGCGGCGATCGAGGCCCGTCTGCCGCGTCCGGCGGTCGAGGTGCGGGCGATCGTCCCGTACGACCGGGGCGACCTGGTGGCCCGGGTGCACCGGCAGGGTGAGGTGCTCGGCACCGCGCACCTGCCGGAGGGGACGAGACTCCACGTGCGGGTCGACGAGGCGCTCGCGGCGGAACTCGCGCCGTACCGGGAGCCGGCGGGGTGAGGGTGGCCGACCGCGACACGGCCACCCTGGGTTGATCACGCTGCCGCGCCGGTTCGCGGCCGCCGCATGCGACACTGAGCGAATGCGGCGAATCCTCTCCACGGTGCTGGTCGGCTGCGGCGCGCTCGGGCTGGGCCTGGGCCTGGCCGGGGCCGGCCTCGGTGCCGACGCGACGGCGGCGTACGCCGAGGCGGGCAAGAAGGTGTGCACCATCACCGACGAGCGGATGCGCGAGCTCTCCGGGCTGATCGCCACCGCCGACGGTTTCATCGTGATCAACGATGGGAGCGAGGACGAGAGCCGCGAGCGCGTCTTCCTGCTGGACGAGAAGTGCCGCCTCAGGAAGGCCGTCGCGTACGGTGGCAACGGCCCGTTCGACCCGGAGGACCTCGCGCTGTCGCCCGACGGCGAGACGGTGTGGATCGCCGACACGGGGGACAACGGCAGCGAGCGGCGCTCCACGGTGGCGTTGTGGAGCATGCCGGTGGACGGGTCCGCGCGTCCGGTCATCCACCGGCTCGCCTACCCCGACGAGAAGCGACGCGACGCCGAGGCGCTGCTGATCGGGGACGACAACGTTCCGCTGATCATCACGAAGACGACCGGCAAGGCGGAGATCTTCCGCCCGGCGGGGAAGCTGAGGAAGAACAACACCGAGGGCGTGCCCCTGGAGAAGGCCGGCGAGTTCTCGTTGCCGAAGTCCACGACCCCCAACCGGTTCGCGGCGGCGGGCCGGCTGACCATCACCGGCGCGGCCCGCTCGCCGGACGGCAAGCGGATCGCGGTGCGCACCTACGCCGACGCCTTCGAGTGGGACGTCCAGGACGGCGACCTGGTCAAGACCCTGACCACCGGCACACCGCGGATGACGCCGCTGGAGGACCCGTTCGGCGAGGCGATCGCCTACAGCACGGACGGAAAGTACTTCCTGACGGTCTCCGACGTCGCCGCGCTCGACGAGCAGATCGACGTGACGATCCTGCGCTACACCCCGGCCACCGTGGCCGCGGCCGCCACCGAGCCGGCCGAGAGGGACGCGGCGGGGTCGGGTGGTTCCTGGACGGACTCGCTCACCCTCGACGACGTCACCTACCTGATCGGTGCGGTCGGCGTGCTCGGCACGTTGCTGGTGGCGCTCGGCGTCTTCGGCATCCTGCGGGCGCGGCGCCGGCCCGACGACGGGTCGGGCACCGGCGGTGCGGGCGACGACGACACCGGTCCGCGGGCCGGCCGGGCCCGGCCGGGCGGTGGTGACCCGGCGGTGGGCCGGCCGCCGGCGCGCGACGAGCGCGACCGTGGCTGGCACCAGGGCCCCGAGGGCTACGGCCAGGGCTACCGCGCCGACCGGCCCGCCGACGACCTGGAGCCGGCCGGCGGCCGGGGCAGGGGTGCGGTGTACGGTGGCCGGCCCTCCGGCGGGGTGTACGGCGGCCCGCCCGCCCCGGACCGGGGAGCGCCGGTCGGCCGTCCCCGGCCCGCGGCCGGGGTGTACGGTGGCCGGCCCTCCGGCGGGGTGTACGGCGGCCCGCCCGCCCCGGACCGGGGTGTGCCGGCGGGTCGGCCCCGTCCGGACGGCGCGCCGGCAGGGCGTCCCCGGTCGGGCGGCGGTGGCGTCTACGGTGGGCAGCCGCGCGACGGTGGCGGCGGTGTCTACGGTGCCGGCGCGCCGCCGGCCCCGAGGGGCGGCCGGCCCGGCCCTGACCAGCAGCCCTGGACCGGTTCGGGGCAGCGCGGCCCGGGCGTGCGCGGCGGCGGCCCGTACGAGCCGTCCCGCCAGCGGCCCGGGTGGCCCGACGACGACTACCGCTGAAGCCCTCGTGGAACCGTCTGAAACCCTCCGGGACCGTCCACCCGGGCGCCGGAGGGGACGGACGGCGTCGGCCGCCGACGGCGGCCGATCCGTACGTGACGAGCGTCGTCAGAGCCGGCGCAGGACGGCCACCACCCGTCCCATGATCGTGGCGTCGTCGCCGGGGATGGGGTCGAAGGCAGGGTTCTGGGGCATGAGCCAGACGTGTCCGTCGCGGCGCCGGTAGGTCTTCACCGTCGCCTCGCCGTCGAGCATCGCGGCGACGATCTCCCCCGAGTTCGCCGTCGGCTGCCGCCGGACGACAACCCAGTCGCCGTCACAGATCGCCGCCTCACGCATGGAGTCGCCCTTGACCTGGAGCATGAACACCTCGCCCTCGCCGACCAGTTCCCGCGGCAGGGGGAAGACGTCCTCCACGGCCTGCTCGGCGAGGATCGGGCCGCCGGCGGCGATCCGGCCGAGCAACGGTACGTAGGCCGGGGCGGGACGCTGGGTGCGCGAGGCGTCGTCGTCGACCAGCTCGCTCGGTGGCCGTACGTCCACCGCCCGGGGACGGTTGGGATCGCGGCGCAGGAAACCTTTCCGCTCCAGCTCCTTGAGCTGGTAGGCGACGCTGGACGGCGAGACCAGCCCGACCGCCTCCCCGATCTCCCGCACGCTGGGCGGATAGCCGTACCGCTCGACCCAGTCCCGGATGAAGTCGAGGATGCGCCGCTGCCGCGTGGTGAGGTCGGCGGTGCCCCGGTCGGGGAAGGTGCCCACCACGGGGGTGACGGCGCGCACGGCCGGGGCACCGTCCCGGGCACGCCTCGCGACACGTCGGCCGGTGCGGCTGCTCGAAACGGCGCTCTTCTGGGTTGTCGGCCGGCTCGGCCGGTCGTCGGTCGACACGTCGTCCTCCCTGGTGGCGGGTGCGCCGCCGCTGGCGGCTCTCGGTGCGTCGTGCGGGGTCGACGCCGCCCGGACGGCGCCGAGCCGGTGTCGATGGCCACGACCGTATCGGTGAGATCACACAGTTTCAAACATCTGTACGACATTCGCCTCGGCGTGTCGGGTCGTAATGCTCGACATCGAACACCTGTTCTGGTAAACCATCGTACGGCCGCGGAATTAGAACCTGTGTTCGAAACTGGAGGTCGGCCATGGGTGCGGCGGGGGTTCCGAGGGCTTCCCGGGGCGGTCGGGTGCGGCTGACCCGCCGGGGTCGGGCCGTCGTGACGATTCTTCTGCTCCTGCTCGTGGTCGCGGCTGCCGCGGTGCTGTCCCCGGCGTCCCGGGCCGCCGACGCCGGCTCCGAACGGGGCGTCGTCGGGACGGGGTGACGGGCACGGCCGACCCCGGCGCGCCAGGGATCGTCCGGCTGATTCCGTCCGCCGGCGGGTAACCGTCGGCCGGGCCGGCTGGTTGAATGTGCGGGCCTCGCCACGCCCCGTGAACTTGACCTCGGCCCGCCTGGGGTCTACGGTCGACCCCTAGATGTAGTAGTCACATGGCTGTAAGTTGCCCATAGGTTGGGGTTCACTACCCACCGCTTCACAGACGGAGCACCAGCGGGCGCCACACGTGTGGCAGACCCGCGGCTGCCGGCTGCCTTGAGGCGGACGGGCACGAGTCGGCCGCGGCGGCGGAAGGAGGGTCGGCGATGCGCTGCCCGTACTGTCGGCACCCCGACTCCCGGGTGGTCGACTCGCGGGAGGCCGACGACGGCCAGCTGATCCGCAGACGCCGGGCCTGTCCTGAGTGCGGCAAGCGGTTCACCACCGTCGAGGAAGCCGTCCTGGCGGTGGTCAAGCGGAGCGGCGTCACGGAGCCGTTCAGCCGGACGAAGATCATCGGTGGGGTACGCAAGGCGTGTCAGGGCCGCCCGGTGGACGACGACGCGATCGCGCTGCTGGCCCAACGGGTGGAGGAGACGGTTCGCGCCAAGGGCGCGGCCGAGGTGCCCAGTCACGAGGTGGGTCTGGCCATACTCGGACCGCTGCGGGAACTGGACGAGGTCGCCTACCTGCGCTTTGCCAGCGTGTACCGGTCGTTCGAGTCGTTGGACGACTTCGAGCGGGAGATTCGGGCGCTGCGCGCGGCGGCGACGGTCCGTGGCCCGGGGGACGGCGCGGAACCGGGTGCCGGGACCACGGGTCCCACCGCGACACCGGCCAACTAGCGGCCAACTGTTTTCTGTCGGTTTTCGAGATCGAAGGCGGCGCACGGCGGACGGTCGTGCGTGCGTAAGGGGGCGGATGAGATGTCGGGGGATGGTGTGGCGACAGGTAGGTCACGGTCCCGAGCGGCGGGCGGCCTGAAGATCGAGCGGGTCTGGACCACCGAGGGGGTTCACCCGTACGACGAGGTCACCTGGGAGCGCCGGGACGTCGTGATGACGAACTGGCGGGACGGCTCGGTCAACTTCGAGCAGCGCGGGGTGGAGTTCCCGGAGTTCTGGAGCGTCAACGCCGCCAACATCGTGACCACGAAGTACTTCCGGGGCGCGGTCGGCACCCCGGAGCGGGAGTGGTCGCTGAAGCAGCTCATCGACCGGGTGGTGAAGACCTACCGGGCGGCGGGGGAGAAGCACGGCTACTTCGCCAGCGCGGCCGACGCCGAGATCTTCGAGCACGAGCTGACCTGGATGCTGCTGAACCAGGTCTTCAGCTTCAACTCGCCGGTCTGGTTCAACGTCGGCACCACCTCGCCGCAGCAGGTCAGCGCGTGTTTCATCCTCTCCGTCGAGGACTCGATGGACTCGATCCTCGACTGGTACAAGGAGGAAGGGCTGATCTTCAAGGGCGGCTCGGGCTCCGGGGTGAACCTCTCCCGGATCCGCTCCTCCAAGGAGCTGCTCTCCAGCGGCGGCACGGCCTCCGGCCCGGTCAGCTTCATGCGTGGTGCGGACGCCAGTGCGGGCACCATCAAGTCCGGGGGCGCGACCCGGCGGGCGGCCAAGATGGTCATCCTCGACGTCGACCACCCGGACATCGAGGAGTTCGTCCTCACCAAGGCCCGGGAGGAGCACAAGATCCGGGCGCTGCGCGACGCCGGCTTCGACATGGACCTCGGCGGCGCCGACATCGTCAGCGTCCAGTACCAGAACGCGAACAACTCGGTCCGGGTCTCCGACGAGTTCATGCGGGCGGTGCAGGACGGCGGCACGTTCGACCTGCGCGCCCGGCTGGACGGCTCGGTGATCGAGACGGTCGACGCCAAGAAGCTGTTCCGGACCATCGCCCAGGCCGCCTGGGAGTGCGCCGACCCCGGCCTGCAGTACGACGACACCATCAACGACTGGCACACCTGCCCGGAGACCGGCCGGATCACCGCCTCCAACCCGTGCTCCGAGTACCTGCACCTGGACAACTCCTCGTGCAACCTGGCGTCGCTGAACCTGATGAAGTTCCTCCGCGCCGACGGTGGCTTCGACGTGCAGCGGTTCGTCAGGTCGGTCGAGCTGGTCATCACCGCGATGGACATCTCGATCTGCTTCGCCGACTTCCCGACGGAGAAGATCGCCGAGACCACCCGGGCCTACCGGCAGCTCGGTATCGGCTACGCCAACCTCGGGGCGCTGCTGATGGCCTCCGGCCTGCCGTACGACTCCGAGGCGGGCCGGTCGCTGGCGGCCGCCATCACCTCGCTGATGACCAGCACGGCGTACCGCCGTTCGGCCGAGCTGGCCGCCGTCGTCGGCCCGTACGACGGGTACGCCCGCAACGCGGAGCCGCACAAGCGGGTGATGCGTAAGCACGCCGCCGCCAACGACGCGATCCGGCCGGTGGGCGCGGTCGCCGCCGAGATCGTCCGCGAGGCGACGAAGCAGTGGAGCCTGGGCAACAAGCTCGGCGAGAAGTACGGGTGGCGGAACTCGCAGGCCAGCGTGCTGGCGCCGACGGGAACCATCGGGCTGATGATGGACTGCGACACCACCGGGGTCGAGCCGGACTTGGCGCTGGTCAAGTTCAAGAAGCTGGTCGGCGGCGG
>CALGAM010000055.1 GCA_937951935.1 uncultured Micromonospora sp.
TCGAGGCCGAGCACCCGAACCTGACCGGAGGTCGGCGACAGCAGGCCGAGCACGATCTTGATGAACGTCGACTTGCCCGCCCCGTTGGCCCCGACCAGCCCGACGATGCCCGGCTCGATACCCACCGTCAGGTCGGCGAGCGCGGTCACCCCGTTTCCGTACGTCTTCGTCAGCGACTGGGTCGCGATCAGCGTCACGACGGCCAGCCTAGGAGCCGCGGACCAGCCGGACCTCCGGGACGGACCCTGGCCGTTCCCTGAGTACGCGCCCCGAGACCCCGGAGGGAGGCGCCGGTCACCACGCTCGGTGGGTGCAGCGGGGCCGGCCGTGTTCAATCGGGTTGGGTAACCTCACATGGTCGCCGGCCGGTACCCGCCTCGGGCAGGGACGGGCCACCGAGGTGGCGGTCTCGACCAATCGACGGCCGGCTGCGAAACTGTGTGCCGGCTGGTACTTGGGGGTGCGATGAGCAACGGGTGGGTGCTGCCCGACGAGTTGCTGCGTGACGCTCCGGCGTACACGCCCCGCCCGTACGAGCTGGCCGATCTGGAGTTGCTCCTCTCCGGGGCGTACGCCCCGCTGTCCGGTTTCCTGGGCCGCGCCGACCTGGCCTCGGTGGCCCGCCGGGGTCGGCTCGCCGACGCCACCCCCTGGCCCGTGCCGGTCACCCTCCAGGTTCCGGCCGAGGTGGTCAGCGGACTCGACCTGAACAACCCGGTGGAGCGCCGGCTGGTCCTGACCGACCCCGAGGGAGCGCCGATCGCCCTGCTGGAGGTCACCGACGCCTGGCCCACCCAGCCACGCTGGTACGGCGTCGGCGGGCCGGTACGCCGGATCGGCGACGGTGGGCACGGACCGTTCCGTCGGCTGCGCCGCCCGCCGGCCGAGATCCGCCAGATGCTGCCGCCGGGCCGCGTGCTCGGGGTGATCGCCGACCGCCCGCTGCACCGTCCCCAGCTCGCGCAGATCGCCTACGCGGTCCGGACCCTCGCCGCGCACCTGCTCATCCTCATCCCGGTCGCCGAGAACAGCCCGGACGGGTTTCCGCCGGAGGTCCTGGTCCGCTGCGTCTTCGGAGCCCGGGATCGGATGCCCCCGGCGACCATCGTGGCGGTGCCGATGGCCCGCCGCGGCGACGAGATCTGGGACGCCCTGCTGCGGGCCCGGGTGGCCCGCGCCTACGGGGTGACCCACGTCCTGTCCACGACCGAGCTGGTCACCGGCGGCGGGCTGCGCATGCTGGTGCCGCGGGAACTGGCGTACGACAACCGGGACGGTCAGTGGCGCTGGCGGGAGGACATCCCGCCGCGGAACCGGCGGCTGGCGCTGACCCAGGAGGAGATCGACGAGCTGCTGGACCGGGGTTTCCCGCTGCCGGAGTGGCACACTCCCCCGGCGGTGGCCAAGGAGCTGAGCCGGGCCCGACCGCCGCGCCGGCAACGCGGTCTGGTGGTCTTCTTCACCGGCCTCTCCGGATCCGGCAAGTCGACCATCGCCCGCGGGCTCGCGGACGCGCTGCGGGAGAGCGGCGACCGGACGGTCACCCTGCTCGACGGTGACGTGGTACGCCGGGAGCTCTCCGCCGGGCTCGGTTTCAGCAAGGCCGACCGGGACCGCAACGTCCGCCGCATCGGCTGGGTCGCCGCCGAGGTGGCCCGGCACCGTGGGCTGGCGATCTGCTGTCCGATCGCCCCGTACGCGCGCGCCCGGGCGGCCGCCCGGGAGATGGCCCGGGCGGCGGGTGCCGGGTTCGTGCTGGTTCACGTCGCGACCCCGCTGTCGGTCTGCGAGCAGCGGGACCGCAAGGGGCTGTACGCCCGGGCGCGGGCCGGCCAGCTCACCGGGATGACCGGCATCGACGACCCGTACGAGGAGCCGACCGACGCCGACCTGGTG
>CALGAM010000056.1 GCA_937951935.1 uncultured Micromonospora sp.
GTCGACTTCATCCTCTCCACCGTCCGCCGGCACCACGAGTGGGCCGGCATCCGCCGCTGAGCCGACGCGTGCCCCGGTCCCCGAACGATCCCGTGGCCGGGCCCGGACGTGGTCCCCCGCGACCGGCGACGTGGCTCACCCGCGACCGGCGCCCGTGGTGACGCCGTCGGCACGGGCGCCGACACCGCAGGCCCTCACGCCGCCGGCCGCCTCGATGATGTCGGCGACCCGGGCCGCCGAGACCCGGTTGTCGAAGAGCCGGAGAACCCGGCGCCGCGCCCGGTCACCCCGCACCGCCAGGCGGCCGGACTCGAACTCCCGATAGGCGGCCTCCAACGCGGCGGCCAGCGCTGCCGGGTCGCCGCGCGGCACGACCCACCCGGTCGACTCGTCCACCGTCTCCGGCAGGCCACCGGCGTCGCTGACGATGCTGGGTACGCCCATCGCGCTCGCCTCGAGGACCGCCCCGTGCCCCTCCGACAGCGACGGGCTGACGCTCAGGTCGGCGGCCCGGTGGCAGGGGCGTACGTCGGTCAGCGACTCCAGCCAGGTGACGCTCGGGTCGGTCCGCACCCCGTACCGCCGTATGAGGTCGCGCCGGTGCGCCTCGCCGGCGGCCGTCCACCCGCCGCCGACCAGCAGCAGGTGCGCGCGGGGATGCCGGTCCCGGAAGGTCCGCCAGGCGGTGAGCAGGATGTCGTGACCCTTGATCGCCCGGCCCCGGTGCGCCAGGCGCTTCGGCGGGTAGACGTACGCCACCATCACCACCAGGAACGCGTCCGGGTCGATCCCGAGTTCGGCCCGGGCCTTGGCGCGTAGCTCCTCCCGGGTGGGGACGGTCGCCTCTCCCGCCGGGGGGTCGACCCGGTCCGGGGCGAAGTGTGTCGGGTCGACGCCGTACGTCGCCACCGGACGCCGGGCCGGCGGGCAGCCCAGGGCGCCATAGAGCCCCGAGGTGTGCGCGGTGCCGCAGATGGTGACGTGGTCGAGGCGCCACAGCAGGCGCTCGACCGGCCGGATCAGCGGCGACTCCAGGAACAGCGGCCCGGCGACCATGTGGACCCGGCGCGCCGGCAGGCCGAGGCTGGTCAGCCGGACCGCGAGCGCCGAGGCGTACAGGTGGTAGTGCAGGACGTCGGGCCGCAGCCGGCGGATGAGCCGGCGCAGCCGCCAGAGCCCGGCGAGGGTGCCCGGGGATGGTCGGAACCGGAAGGAGAACGGCGACTCGACCACGTCGAACCCGCGGGCGGTCAGCTCCGCCGTCAGCCGGCCACCCCCCGCCGGAAGCACCACGATGACCTCGTGCCCCCGGCGGCGCAGCTCGGCCACCTGCGCAAGGATCCACATCCCGCCGCTGTTCGTCTTCAGGACGACCGCGATCCGAAGCCGTCGTACCACCGTTTCTCCCTTCCTGGCCGACCGGCGCGTGCGGGCGCGAGCCCGTCCGCGCGGTCCGCGGACCACGCCGTCGGAGGTCACCGCGCCGGCACTCCCTTGACCACCGCGCCGGCGGGGACGTCCCTGACGACGCAGGCGCCGGCGCCGACGATGGCGTCGGCGCCGATCCGCCGGCCCTGGAGCACGACGGCGCCGGCGCCGATCATCACGCCGGTCTCCAGGTGGCAGTCGCCGGAGACCGCGGCGAGGGGGTTGACCGAGACGTAGTCGGCGATGACGCAGTCGTGCGCGACGGTCGAGTTCTGGTTCAGGTGGACGTGTCGGCCGAGCGTGACGTTCGTGGTGATCCGGGCCCCGGCGAAGACGACCAGACCGTCCCCGGCGACGAGGTCCGGCCCGACCGTGGCCGCGGGGTGCACCAGGGTGGCCGCCGGCAGCCCGTACCCGTCGATCCGTGCCCCGACGGTGCGTCGGACCCGCGGGTCGCCGATGCCGAGTGCGACGTGGGTTCCGGGTGGTGCCTGGCGCAGCCACTCGACCGGGCCGAGGTAGGGCACCGCCAGCCGCTGCAGCCGCTTCCGGTTCACCTCCGAGGGACGGTCGTCGACGAAGCCCAGCACCCGCCACCGCGGCCCGGTCTGTGCCGCCGCGTTACCGGCCCGAACGATGTCGAGCAGTTCCCGACCGTGCCCGCCGCAGCCCACGATGACGAGGTCCAGCGTCATCCGGGCAGCCGCCCCGTCCACAGGTGCGCCGGAGTGCCGGAACCGACCGGTACCCCGGATCCACCGGTCGGCGCCGTGGCGCCGTGGGAGCCCGCCGACGGTCCGGTACCGCCGAGGAAGGGCGGGCTGGTGGGGCTGCCGGGCGCGGTGATGCCCCGGCGGCACAGTACGGCGCCGACGGTCTCGACGAGGATGCGGAGGTCCAGGGCGAGGCTGCGGTTGTCGACGTACCACACGTCCAGGCGGAACCGTTCCGCGAAGGGCAGCTCGTTGCGACCCCGGATCTGGGCCAGCCCGGTGATGCCCGGCCGCACCTCGTGCCGGCGGGCCTCGGCCGGGCTGTAGCGGTCCAGGTACTCGACCAGCAGCGGGCGGGGACCGACCAGGCTCATCTCGCCGCGGACCACGTTCCAGAGCGTGGGCAACTCGTCGAGGCTGGTGGCGCGCAGCCAGCGGCCGAGCCGGGACAGCCGGTCACGGTCGCTCACCAGGCCGGCGGTGAGGTCCACCGGGTGCATGGTCCGGAACTTGACCAGCTCGAACAGTTCGCCGTGCCGGCCCGGCCGGACCTGCCGGAACAGCACCGGACGGCCCATCGTCACGGCGATCGCGACGGCGACCACCGCCATCACCGGCGCGGAGAGGAGCAGCAGTACGACGGCGACCACCAGGTCGAGGAGCCGCTTGGTCAGCTCGTATCCCGCCCGCCCCGTGGCCGCGTGTCCACTCCGCCCCGTGGCCGCGGACGGGGCCGGGCCGGCGGGCCGTGGCCGGGAAACGTGACCTTCCTGTCGGACGCTCACCGCCGTGCCTCCAGAAACTCCGAGATCGTCTCCAGGACCCGGTTGATCTGCGACTCGGTCAGGGCCGAGCCGCTGGGCAGGGTGAGCCCGTGCGCGAACAGCCGCGCGGCGGCTCCGGTCAGCGCCGCCCGGGCCGAGGCGAAGACCGGCTGCAGGTGCATGGGTTTCCAGACCGGCCGGGTCTCGATGTGCCGCTCGGCGAGGTGGGCGGCGAGGTCGGTGGCGTGCCACCCGGCCTCGGCCGGGTCGACGACGATGACGGTGAGCCAGCAGTTCGTCCCGGGGTCGTGCTCGCCGAGCAGGCGTACGCCGGGCGTGGCGGCGAACAGTTTGGCGTACCGTTCGCGCAGCTCACGGCGGCGGGCCATCATCGCGTCCAGCCGGGACAGCTGGGCGCGGCCGAGGGCGGCGAGCACGTTGCTGAGCCGGTAGTTGTAGCCGGTCTCGGTGTGTTCGTAGTGCGGGACCGGCTGGCGGGCCTGGGTCGCCAGGTACCGGCACCGGTCGATCAGGTCCGCGTCGTCGGAGACCAGCATCCCGCCGCCGGAGGTTGTGATGATCTTGTTTCCGTTGAAGGAGAGTGCGGCGGCCCGGCCGAAGGAGCCGGCGGGCCGGCCGGCGTGTGTCGCGCCGAGCGCCTCCGCCGCGTCCTCGACCACCGGCACCTCCGCCGCCGCGCACCGGGGCAGCAGCCGTGAGTAGTCCGCGCAGGCGCCGAACATGTCCACCGGGATCACCGCGGCGACCCGTTCGCCCGCGGTGGTGAGCCGGTCGAGCAGGTCGGCCAGCAGGCCGACGTCGACGGTGCCGGTGGTCGGGTCACAGTCGACGAAGACGGGCTCCGCGCCGGTGTAGCGCACCGCGTTCGCCGTGGCGACGAAGGTCAGTGTGGGCACCAGCACCACGTCGCCCGGCCCCGCGCCCAGCGCCAGCAGGGCGAGGTGCAGCGCGGCGGTTCCCGAGCTCAGGGCCACCGCGTGCCGGGTGCCGACCCGGTCGGCGACCTCGCGCTCGAACGCGGTGAGTTCCGGCCCGGCGGGTGCGACCCAGCCCGAGCGGAGGGCCCGCAGGACGTACGACTCCTCCAGCGTGCCGACGTCTGGCGGCGACAGCAGTATCTGGCTGGTCATCGGGTCCGGGCACCCACCCGACGCAGGAGGGCGGCAACGGGGTGGATCCGATGGGAAGTCACGGAGCCTCCACGCAAAAACTCTCAAACGCGAATTAACGCTTAAATGCGGATGAAGCTGTCCTTGCAGGACACTACCGCTCTAACGACTTCCGCAGGTGCTTTTTGCGCAGTGGACCGTGATTTCGGATGGGTCGGGTAGTTGACCCGATATCCGGGCGGCCGGTGCGGGCCGCCGGTTAGGCTGTCCGATTACCCGGCGCGGCGGTGGACGGTACCACCGTGCGGGCCGACACGACCGACCGGACCCGACCGGCGGGGCGACGGTGTCTGTCGTGCCGACGTCGGGCAGCCACGGCGCCCCCTCCGGCACCTCGCACGATCGACGCCGTCACCGGCCGGCGGCCGCCGGGAACGAGGGCCCCGACGGCCGCCGCGGGAACGGTCAGATGAGCCCGGCGCGGCGGAGGGCGTCGGCCATCGCGCCGCCGCCGACGTCGCCCCGGCCCGACCGGGACTGCTGGCCGCCACGTCCCTGCCGGGGCTGCCCGCCGCGCGGCGTACCCCGGCCAGGGCCGCCCCGCTCGGCTCCGCCGGACGGGCGTGGCTCGGAGCCGACCTCGTCCTCCAGCCGCAGGGTGAGCGAGATCCGCTTACGCGGCACGTCCACGTCCAGCACCTTCACCCGGACCACGTCGCCCGGCTTGACCACGTCGCGCGGGTCCTTGACGAAGGTGCGGGACATCGCCGAGACGTGCACCAGACCGTCCTGGTGCACCCCGACGTCGACGAACGCGCCGAACGCCGCCACGTTGGTGACCACACCCTCCAGCAGCATTCCCGGCTTCAGGTCGGCGAGCGTCTCGACCCCGTCGGCGAAGGCCGCGGTCCGGAACGCCGGGCGTGGGTCCCGGCCCGGCTTCTCCAACTCCCGGAGGATGTCGGTGACGGTGGGCAGCCCGAAGGTGTCGTCGACGAAGTCGGCCGGATTCAGCTTGCGCAGCACCGCCGTCCTGCCGATCAGCGACGAGACGTCGCTGCCGGTGGCGGCGAGGATCCGGTGGACCACCGGGTACGCCTCCGGGTGCACGCTCGAGGCGTCCAGCGGGTTGTCCCCACCCCGGATGCGCAGGAAGCCGGCGCACTGCTCGAACGCCTTCGGGCCGAGCCGGGGGACCTGCTTGAGCTGCTGTCGGTTGCGGAACGGACCGTTGGCGTTCCGGTGCATCACGATGTTCTCGGCGAGCCCGGCGCTGATCCCGGAGACCCGGCTCAGCAGCGGCGCGGAGGCCGTGTTGACGTCGACGCCGACGGCGTTGACGCAGTCCTCGACCACGGCGTCGAGCGAGCGGGCGAGCTTCACCTCGGAGAGGTCGTGCTGGTACTGGCCGACGCCGATGGAGCGCGGGTCGATCTTGACCAGTTCGGCGAGCGGGTCCTGGAGCCGGCGGGCGATCGAGACGGCGCCCCGCAGCGAGACGTCCAGGTCGGGCAGCTCCTGGGCGGCGTACTCGCTGGCGGAGTAGACCGAGGCCCCGGCCTCGGAGACCATCACCTTGGTCAGGTTCAGCTCCGGGTGCCGGCGGATCAGGTCGGCGACGAGCCGGTCGGTCTCCCGGCTCGCCGTACCGTTGCCGATCGCGACCAGTTCGACCCGGTGCGCGCGGGCGAGCCGGGCCAGCGTGTCGATCGAGGCGTCCCACTGCCGTCGCGGCTCGTGCGGGTAGATCGTGTCGGTCGCCACCACCTTGCCGGTGCCGTCGACCACCGCCACCTTCACCCCGGTCCGCAGCCCGGGGTCCAGCCCCATCGTCGGCCGGGTCCCGGCCGGCGCGGCGAGCAACAGGTCCCGCAGGTTGGCCGCGAAGACCCGGACCGCCTCGTCCTCGGCCGCCTGCCACAGCCGCATGCGGAGGTCCGCCCCCAGGTGGATGAGGATCCGGGTCCGCCAGGCCCAGCGGACCGTGTCGGCGAGCCAGCGGTCGGCCGGCCGTCCCTGGTCGGCGATGCCGAACCGGGCGGCGATCTGGAGCTCGTACCGGGACGGTCCGGTCGGGACGTCGTCCGGCGCCGGCGCCTCCTCCGGGTCGAGGGTGAGGTCGAGGACCCCCTCCTTCTCACCCCGGAACATCGCCAGGATCCGGTGTGACGGCAACCGGGTGAACGGCTCGGCGAAGTCGAAGTAGTCGGCGAACTTGGCCCCGGCCTCCTGCTGGCCGTCGCGTACCTTCGAGACCAGCCGGCCCCGCGACCACATCTGCTCCCGCAACGAGCCGATCAGGTCCGCGTCCTCCGCGAAGCGCTCGACCAGGATGGCGCGGGCCCCGTCCAGCGCCGCGGTCGCGTCCGCCACCCCGGCGTCCGGGTTGACGAAACCCTCCGCCACGGTCCGTGGATCCTGGGTGGGGTCGGCGAGCAGGGTGTCGGCCAGCGGCTCCAGCCCCGCCTCACGGGCGATCTGCGCCCTGGTCCGCCGCTTGGGCTTGTAGGGCAGGTAGATGTCCTCCAGCCGGGCCTTCGTGTCGGCCGCCATGATCTGCGCCTCGAGTGCGGCGTCGAGCTTGCCCTGGCTGCGGATCGACTCCAGGATCGCGGCCCGCCGCTCGTCCAGCTCCCGCAGGTAGCGCAGCCGCTCCTCGAGGATCCGCAGCTGCGTGTCGTCGAGGGAGCCGGTCACCTCCTTGCGGTACCGGGCGATGAACGGCACGGTCGCCCCGCCGTCGAGCAGTTCGATGGCGGCCCGAACCTGCCGCTCGTGGACGCCGAGCTCCTCGGCGATCCGCTCGTGCACCGGGCGGGGCTGTACAGAGGTTGTCACGATCCTGATTCCGCCTTCTCCCACGGGGGTCCTCCGCCGAAGCATTGTGCCGCACGCCCGTCGTCGGTCACCGGACGGTGGGCCGAGGGCGTGGATGTACCCGTCGTCGGCTCTGGACAACCGAGAGTGATTCGGGTTAGGTCGGCACCGGCTCACCGGATCGACCCGGGCCCATCCGGCCCGTCGACCCGGTGCGCGATCGCCGCCGCGTGGCGGATCGACCACCGTGGTCGGTCGGCCGCCCGGCGGCCGACCCGAGTCCTACCGTGACCGACGAGGAACATCATGACGCTTCTGGCCGACGATCGGCCCGCCGGCTCCGGCGCGGGCACCGCCGCCGTCCACCCACTGGCCCGGTTGACCGCCGACGAGATCCGGGCCGCCCGGGCCCTGCTCGACCGGCACGACCTGCTCGGACCCACCATCCGGTTCGCCCTGCTGGCACTCGAGGAACCGCCGAAGGAGGTGGTGCTGGCGTACGTCCCGGGCGCCCCGGTGGACCGGCAGGTCCGGGCGGTGCTGCTCGACGTCGCCACCGGCGACGCCCGGACCGTGGTCGCCTCGCTGACCCACGGCGAGATCCGTTCGGTGGTACGCCACGACCCCGGCCGCGACGGACAGCCGCCCATCCTGCTGGAGGAGTTCGTGGCGGTCGACGAGATCGTCAAGGCCGATCCGGGCTGGCGGGCGGCGATGGAACGCCGCGGCATCACCGACCTGGACCTGGTCCGGCCCTGTCCGCTCTCCGCCGGCGACTTCGACCTGCCCGGCGAACGGGGGCGGCGGCTGTTGCGGGTGCTCTCGTTCCTGGCCCACCGTCCCGAGGACCACTGCTGGGCGCACCCGATCGACGGCGTCGTCGCGTACGTCGACCTCATCGAGCGCCGGGTCATCCAGCTCATCGACCACGAGCTTCTCCCGGTGCCGCGGGAGGAGGGCAACTTCGACGACCCGGCGTACGTCGGGCCGACCCGGACCACCCTGAAGCCGATCGAGATCACCCAACCGGAGGGGCCGAGCTTCACCGTCGACGGCGACGTGGTGCGCTGGGAGAACTGGAGTTTCCGCATCGGCTTCGACCCGCGGGAAGGGCTGGTGTTGTACCAGCTCAGCGTGCGCGACGGCGACCGGGAACGGCCGGTGGTCTACCGGGCGTCGGTCGCGGAGATGGTGGTGCCGTACGCCGACCCGAGCCCGGTCCGCTACTGGCAGAACTACTTCGACGCCGGGGAGTACCTGCTCGGCAACCAGGTGAACTCGCTGGTGCTCGGCTGCGACTGCCTCGGCGAGATCTACTACTTCGACGCGGTGCTCGCCGACGGCGACGGACAGCCGCGTGAGGTGCGCAACGCGATCTGCATGCACGAGGAGGACTTCGGGGTGCTGTGGAAGCACACCGACCTGTTCACCGGCTCCGCCGAGACCCGCCGGCAGCGCCGGCTGGTGATCTCCTTCTTCACCACGGTCGGCAACTACGACTACGGCTTCTACTGGTACCTGTACCTCGACGGCACGATCGAGCTGGAGGCGAAGGCGACCGGGATCCCCTTCACCTCGGCCTACCGGCCGGACAGCCCGTACGCCTCCGAGGTCGCCCCGGGACTCGGCGCGCCGTACCACCAGCACCTGTTCTGCGCCCGGCTGGACATGACGGTCGACGGGGTCCGTAACGCCGTCGACGAACTCGACATCCGGCCGCTGCCGGTCGGCCCGGAGAACCCGTACGGCAACGCCTTCACCCGGGTGGCGACCCGGCTCACCCGGGAGTCCGAGGGGGTGCGGGACACCGACGCACGGGTCGGTCGGGTGTGGCGCATCTCCAACCCGGAGCGGCGCAACCGGCTCGGCCGGCCGGTCGGCTACCTGCTGCAGCCGGAGGGCTCGGTGCCCCTGCTGGCCGATCCCAGCTCCTCCGTGGCCCGCCGTGCGGGCTTCGCGACCCACGCGCTCTGGGTCACCCGGTACGACCCGGCCGAGCGCTACCCGGCCGGCGACCTGGTCAACCAGCACCCGGGCGGCGCCGGGCTGCCGGCGTACGTGGCGGCCGACCGGTCGATCGACGGGGAGGACGTCGTCCTGTGGCACACCTTCGGCCTCACGCACTTCCCCCGGCCCGAGGAGTGGCCGGTGATGCCGGTGGACCGGTGCGGCTTCACGCTGCGCCCGGACGGCTTCTTCGACCGCAACCCGACGCTTGACGTCCCGGCGAGCACGGCGGCGCACTGCGCGACCCGCGACGCGCGGGACGACCATCCGGGCGGCTGCCACTGACGGCTGACCCGGCGGCCACCGACGCCCGCCAGGGTCCTGCCACCGCCGGACGGCGGTGGCAGGACCCTACCGGCGCACCGTCACGGTGCTGGCCGCGACGGCCGCGTCGACCGCGTTGAGCAGGTCGCGCAGTTCCGGGGGGAGCAGCCGGCGGGCGGCGGCGATCCGGTTGGCCACCGCCGAGCGGTTGGCCGGGGTCAGCGCCCGCAGCAGACCGGCGGACTGGACCAGTCCGGCAAGCGTCGCGGTCCGCGGGTCCAGCGGCTGGTCGGAGCGTTCCAGGATGGCGTTGAGGCGTACCCGGGGCCGGGCGACGCGGTTGGGGTCGAGCCCGGGCCAGCGCACCGTGGTGCGGAGGTTGAGCCCACGGCTCGTCGTCCGGCTGACCACGCCCGCGCTGACCAGCCGGTCACCGACGTGGTCCCGTACCCGGGGTGCGAGGAACTCCAACCAGGACCGCAGCGGATGCCCGTCACCACGGCGCACCATCTCCCCGAGCGCCCGGTCGGTGACCGGCTCCTGCCAGGCTCGGTCGTCGGCGACGTACAGCTGGGAGCGGGCGATCGTGATCCGCCCGTCGAAGAAGAGTTCGCCGATGATCGCGCCCGCGAGTGCCGAATCCACCAGGACGGCGGCGGCGAGGGGCTTGCCGCTGTAGTCGTCGTGCGCGATGAGAAAGAGCTCGTCGGCCAACCGCTCCGTTGGTTGGCCGGGATATCTGGTCATCCATCATCCTTGGCCGGCCGGCTGACGTGCCGGGTCGGTCGGCGTGCATTGTCGATGGTGGAAGGTACCGCCACCGGCACATTCCGTTCAACCCGTTCGATCCCAGTGTCACTCAAGATCATTCTGGCTCGATCTCTTGTCGCAACGCGTGATCGCCCCTACTCTCTCCGATGTTTGTTTGCGAGGCCCTTTCTCGTCCCCTCATACCGAGAGAGATCGACCATGTCATCCAGCTCCCTCCTGGAGTCCGGCCTGCGTCAGGGCCGTCTGGGCACCGTGCACCTGGTCTTCTTCACGGTCGCCGCGTCCGCGCCCCTGACCGTGCTCGGCGGCGGAGTCACCACCATGTACGCGGTCAGCGGCAACGTCGGTGGAGCGCTGTCCTACCTGCTGCTCGCGGCGGTGCTGGCCGTCTTCGCCGTCGGCTACGCGGCGATGAGCCGGTTCGTCTCCAACGCCGGAGCCTTCTACAGCTACGTCGCCAACGGACTCGGCCGGGCCGGTGGGGTGGCCAGCTCGTTCGTCGCGCTGGCCTCGTACAACGCCATCCAGATCGGCCTGTACGGCCTCTTCGGCGCGATCGTCGGGGACTTCGTCTCCGAGAAGATCGGCCTGACCCAGCCGTGGTGGGTCTGGGCGCTGCTGGGGATGGCCCTGGTCGGCGTCCTCGGGGTGCTCCAGGTCGACCTCAACGCCACGGTGCTGGCGGTCCTGCTCGTGCTGGAGTGCGTCGCCGTGGCCATCTTCGACCTGGTCTCGTTCGGCAACCCGGCGGACGGCACGGTGAGCTTCGCCGGCCTCGATCCCGGCAACCTCTTCGCCGCCGGTCTGGGCGCGGTGCTGGCGCTGGCCGTGGCCTCGTTCACCGGCTTCGAGTCCGGGGCGATCTACAGCGAGGAGGTCCGCGACCCCCGTCGCACCGTGGCCCGGGCCACCTACGCCGCGGTCGCCTTCACCGGCGGCTTCTACGCCCTCTCCGCGTGGGCGCTGACCGTGGTCACCGGGCCGGACAAGGTCCAGGCCGTCTCCGCCGAGGCCGGTCCCGGCATCGTCTTCAGCACCCTCGCCGAGCACGTCGGCGGCATCGTCGCCGACCTGGCGTACGCCCTCTTCGTCACCTCGGTCCTCGCCGCCCTGCTCTCCTTCCACAACGGGGTCGCCCGCTACCTGTTCGCCCTGGGGCGGGAACGGGTGCTGCCGGCGTACCTGAGCCGGACCGGTGTCCGCACCGGCGCCCCCGTGGCCGGCTCGCTGACCCAGTCCGCCCTGGCCTTCGGGGTGGTGATCGCCTTCGTCCTGGCCGGCCGCGACCCGGTGCTCGACCTCTTCACCTGGCTCAGCGGCGTCGCCGCGGTGGGGGTCGTGCTGCTGATGACCCTGACCTCGGCCGCGGTGGTCGGCTTCTTCCGCAGGCGGCCGGAGCCGGGGATCAGCCTCTGGCAGCGGGCGATCGCCCCGGGGCTCGCCACCGTGCTGCTCCTCGGCGTGCTGGCCGTCCTCCTGGCCAACTTCGACGCGTTGCTGGCCCCGGAGAACCCGCGCTACCTGGCCTGGCTGCTGCCGGGGATCACGGTGCTCGCCGGGCTGCTCGGGCTCGGCTGGGGGCTGGCGCTGCGCACCATCCGACCGGCGGTGTACGCCTCCGTCGGCCGTGGCCCGGCCGAGACGGTCCCCACCGACGACCCGGCGCTGGCGCTGGCCCGCTGACCGTCCTCAGCCGAGCGTCCGCCACCAACCGTCCACCGGGGGCGGGTGGTCGACGACCACCCGCTCACCGGGGCGGGGGACCGCCAGCCGGACGTGGCGGGCTCTCGCCTCCCGCCAGAGTCGGTCCACCGGTTCGGCCCACGGGTGCGGCGCGAGGTCGAAGGTCGCCCAGTGCACCGGAACGAGCAGGTCGCCCCGTAGGTCCTGGTGCGCGGTCACGGCCTCCTCCGGCAGCATGTGGACGTTCGGCCAGGCGGCCGAGTAGGCGCCCACCTGCATGAGCGTCACGTCGAACGGCCCGTGACGGGCGCCGATGTGGGCGTACCCGTCGAAGTAGCCGGAGTCGCCGGAGCAGAAGACCCGGCGGCTCCGGCCGGAGATCACCCAGGAGGTCCAGAGGGTGCGGTTGCGGCGGAACGCGCGTCCGGAGAAGTGTCGGGCCGGGGTGGCGACGAACTCCAGACCGGCGACGCGGGTCCGCTCCGTCCAGTCCAGCTCGACGATCCGCTCGGGTGGCACCCCCCAGCGCTCCAGGTGGGCACCGACCCCGAGCGGCACCAGGAAGGGCGCGGACTGGTCCCGGCGCAGCGCCCGGACGGTCGCCATGTCCAGGTGGTCGTAGTGGTCGTGTGAGATCAGGACGGCGTCGAGTCGGGGAAGCCGGTGCAGCGGCGCCGGCACCGGGTGGAGCCGCCGGGGCCCGACCCGGGCCGACGGCGAACACCGCTCACTCCAGACCGGGTCGACGAGGATCCGGCGACCCTCGATCTCGACCAGGGTGGAGGCGTGCCCGTACCAGACGACGTTCAGCTCGTCCGGGGTGGCCGGCGGCGGCGCGACATGCTCCGGGTCGACCACCGGAACGGCCGCGGACGGCCGGCGTGTCCCGTTGCCGAGGAGGAGTTCCCGCAGCGTGTCGCGGCTGGGACCGGGCAGCAGGGTCCGGGTGGTGACCGGGTTGCGGAACGTCCGGCCGTCGAAGTGGGGGGAGCGCCGGATCCGGTCGGCCCGGCCGCCCCGGGGGTGCCGGCCGAGCGCGGCCGGCACGTCCCGGACCACCCACGCCGTCGCGGCGAGCGTGGCGAGCGCCAGGGCCGCGTACGCCGTCGACCGGCGACCGGCCCGCGCGGCGGCGAGCCCCGCGTCGCCGCGCCCCGGCACAGCCCGCATCGCCGTCACCCCCCGTCTCGCAGGTAGGGTACGCCGGGCCGGGTTCCGGACGGAGCGGACTCGGCCGAGGTCAGCCGCCGCTGGTCGGCCGGTGGCGGTGGCGGCGGCGCGGGGGCCCGCCGGGTTCGGTCGGGAGGCTCACCGCAGCCAGGAACCGGGGACCCATCGCGGCCCGGGCCTGCACCGCCGGATGGGTGGCGCCGAAGTTGTCCGGGTCGGCCTGGCCGTCGGCGAAGAGGGCGTACGTCAGCACCGGGGCGCCGGCCGGATCGAAGACGACTCCCGCCTCGTGCCGGGCGTCGCCGAACCAGCCCGCCTTGGTGGCGACCCGGGCTCGCTCGTCCGACGACAGCGTGCGGCGGATCCCGTCGTTGAAGGCGATCGGGGCGCGGAGCAGGTTGAGCAGGAACGCGGTGGAGGCGGGCGAGAGCAGGGTGCCGCCGACCAGCGCCCGGAGCAGGTCGTGGGTCTCCCGGGGGGTGCTGCGACCGAGGTAGAAGCGGTTCGGGTCGGCCACCGGCTCGACCTGGGTGTTCGGGAAACCCTTGTCGACCAGGATCCGGTTGAGCTCGGCGGCGGGACAGACGAGCCCGCACAGCCGTACGGCGGTGTCGTCGGAGACGGTCAGCAGCGCGGCGAGCGCGTGCCCGAGCGTCACCGCGCTCGGATAGGCGCCGGCCAGGCCGAAGATGCCGTCGCCTCCGGGCACCACCGTCGCCGCGGTGACCTCCATCCGCTGGTCGAGGGCGAGCAGCCCCCGGTCGACCTTGTCCAGGACCGCGGCGGCGACCGCGATCTTGTTGACGCTGTACGCCTCGACCACCGTGTCCGGGTTCTCCTGGGCCGCCACCCGCAGCACGCCCGTGGGGCAGGCCACCGTGACGTACGAGTACCAGTTGCCGCCGGCCCGAACCCTCTCCCGCCGGTACGCCGCCGCCACCCGCCGGGCCCGGGTTCCGGCCGTTTCCGGTCGCCGGCCCTCCCCGGCCGCGTCGCCGGGCGCCCGCACCGCCGGGCCTGTCCTCCCGCGTGCCCCGGCGGTTGCCACCGTTCCGTCGCCCGGGACCGTCCCGCGGTTCGCCTCGCTCGCCACCTCGCGCCTCTCCGTCCGACAGCGGATCCGCCGCCCTGGCGGCGGTGCGGCGGCGGACGGGGCCGGCCGGCTCCACCCGGCCCGTGGGCCACCACAGGTGACCATGGTGCAGGCCGGCCGTGGCTCAGGTGCCCGGGGTGCCGCTCCGTGCGCGCACGGCCCGCAGGTAGTCGCGGTTGAGCCGGCCGATGGTGGACAGCGGGATCTCCTTCGGACAGACCGCCGAACACTCGCCGATGTTGGTGCAGCCGCCGAAGCCGGCCTCGTCGTGTGCGTCGACCATCCCCACCACCCGGGTCAGCCGCTCCGGCTGGCCCTGCGGCAGCAGGCTCAGGTGGGTCACCTTCGCGGCCAGGAACAGCGTGGCGGAGCCGTTGGGGCAGGCCGCGACGCAGGCGCCGCAGCCGATGCAGGCGGCGGACTCGAAGGCGGCGTCCGCGTCGGCCTTGCGGACCAGCTGGGAGTGTGCCTCCGGTGCGCTGCCGGTCGGCGCGGTGATGTACCCGCCGGCGGCGATGATCCTGTCGAGGTTGCCGCGGTTCACCACGAGGTCCTTGATCACCGGGAACGCCTTCGCCCGCCACGGCTCGATGTCGATGGTGTCGCCGTCGGAGAAGTGGCGCATGTGGAGCTGGCACACCGTGGTCGCCTTCTGCGGACCGTGCGCCACGCCGTTGACCACCATGCCGCAGGCACCGCAGATGCCCTCCCGGCAGTCGTGGTCGAACGCGATCGGGTCCTCGCCGGCCAGGGTGAGCTGTTCGTTGAGGACGTCCAGCATCTCCAGGAACGACATGTCGGGAGAGATGTCGGAGACGGGGTAGGTCACCATCCGGCCGGGGTCGTCCGGTCCCTTCTGGCGCCAGATCCGCAGGGTCAGGTTCACTTGTAGCTCCGCTGGGTGGGGTGGACGTACTCGAAGTGCAGGTGTTCCTTGTGCAGCACCGGCGGACGGTCGGCGCCGGTGAACTCCCAGGCGGCGACGTACGCGAAGTGCTCGTCGTCGCGCTGCGCCTCGCCGTCGGGGGTCTGGCTCTCGACCCGGAAGTGGCCGCCGCACGACTCGGTCCGGTGCAGCGCGTCGATGCACATCAGCTCGGCCAGCTCGAAGAAGTCCGCGACCCGGCCGGCCTTCTCCAGCGCCTGGTTGAGCCCCTCGCCGTCGCCGGGGACCCTGACCCGCTGCCAGAACTGCTCACGCAACGCGCGGACCTCGGCCAGGGCCTTGCGCAGTCCGGCGTCGCTGCGCTCCATCCCGCAGTGGTCCCACATGATCTGGCCCAGCTCCCGGTGGAACGAGTCGACGGTCCGGTCACCCCTGACCGCGAGCAGGCGGTTGAGCCGGTCGGCGACGTCCTCGCGGGCCGCCACCACGTCCGGGTGGTCGTCGGTCAGCTTCTCGAACGGCCCGGCGGCCAGGTAGTTCGCGATGGTGCAGGGCAGCACGAAGTAGCCGTCGGCCAGGCCCTGCATCAGCGCCGAGGCACCGAGCCGGTTGGCACCGTGGTCGGAGAAGTTCGCCTCCCCGATCACGAACAGGCCCGGAATCGTCGACTGGAGGTCGTAGTCGACCCAGAGCCCGCCCATCGTGTAGTGCACCGCGGGGTAGATCCGCATCGGCACCTCGTACGGGTCCTCGCCGGTGATCCGCTGGTACATCTCGAAGAGGTTGCCGTACCGGTCGGCGATGGTTCGCCGCCCGAGCCGTTCGATGGCGTCGGCGAAGTCGAGGTAGACGCCGAGTCCGGTCGGGCCGACGCCCCGCCCGGAGTCGCAGACGTTCTTGGCGGCCCGGGAGGCGATGTCCCGGGGGACGAGGTTGCCGTAGGCCGGGTACATCCGCTCCAGGTAGTAGTCGCGCTCGTCCTCGGGGATCTCGCGGGGCGGGCGCCTGTCGCCGACCGCCTTGGGTACCCAGACCCGGCCGTCGTTGCGCAGCGACTCGCTCATCAGGGTCAGCTTCGACTGGTGGTCGCCGGAGACCGGGATGCAGGTCGGGTGGATCTGGGTGAAGCAGGGGTTGGCGAAGTAGGCGCCCTTGCGGTGCGCCCGCCAGATGGCGGTGGCGTTGCAGCCCCTGGCGTTGGTGGAGAGGTAGAAGACGTTGCCGTAGCCGCCGGTGGCCAGCACGACCGCGTCGGCGTACTCGGCGGTGATCTCGCCGGTGACCAGGTCGCGGACCACGATGCCCCGGGCCCGGCCGTCGACCACGATGAGTTCGAGCATCTCGTGCCGGCTGTTCATCTCCACCCGGCCGAGCCCGATCTGCCGCTCCAGCGCCTGGTACGCCCCGAGCAACAACTGCTGCCCGGTCTGGCCCCGCGCGTAGAAGGTCCGCTGCACCTGGGCGCCGCCGAAGGACCGGGTGTCGAGCAGGCCCCCGTACTCCCGGGCGAAGGGGACGCCCTGTGCCACCGCCTGGTCGATGATCTCCACCGAGACCTCGGCGAGCCGGCGGACGTTCGACTCCCGGGACCGGAAGTCGCCGCCCTTGACGGTGTCGTAGAAGAGCCGCTGGATCGAGTCTCCGTCGTTGCGGTAGTTCTTGGCCGCGTTGATCCCGCCCTGGGCGGCGATGGAGTGCGCCCGCCGCGGGCTGTCCTGGTAGCAGTACGACCTGACCCGGTAACCCTGCTCGGCGAGGGTGGCCGCGGCCGACGCGCCGGCCAGCCCGGTGCCGACCACGATCACCGTCAGCTTGCGGCGGTTGGCCGGGTTGACCAGCTTGGCGGCGAACCGGCGACGCTGCCAGCGCGTCTCGATCGGCCCGTCCGGGGCGGCCCGGTCGACGATCGGGTCGCCGTGGGTGAAGAGGTCGCCGTCCGGGCTGCCCGGCGCCGCTCCGGTCCGGGTGCCGACGTTCTCCTGACGGGTGTACTCCGTCGACGCCTGGCCCGTCTCCGTGACCCTGGGGCGCCGGCCGAACAGGTTGGTCACCGCCGCGCGCAGCCGGCCCGCCGGCGCGGCCTCCCGGCGGCCCGTCGCCTCGTCGGCGGTCGCGGGCCGCACGTCGGCGTTGGTGCTGGTCGGTACGGCGGCCCGGGGGTCCATCCGCTCGCCGACCACGGGGTTCGTGGGTTCGTCGGCTCGTGGGGTCATCGTGGTCACCTCACCAGGCCGGCGAGAACGGCGAACGGTACGACGAGGTAGCCGGCGCAGAGGGCGACGGCGAAGATCAGCGCGCCCGTCCGGGCCCGGCGTTCGCCCCGGGGGGTCTGCTGGCCCAGGCTGCGCAGTGCGCTGAACATCCCGTGCCGCAGGTGGAAGCCGAGGGTGACGATGCCGACGACGTAGACCAGGGTCACGTACCACCGCTCGGGGGCGAAGTCGGCGACCACGTTCGTGTACGGGTGCTGCTGGTCGGCGACCGGGTTGAGGTCGCCGGTGGTCAGGTCGAGCAGGTGGTAGACGACGAAGAGCGCGATGATCACCCCGCCCCAGCGCATCGTCCGGGCGGCGTAGCTGACGTGCACCTTCGGTCGGTGTACGTACCGGACCGGGCGGGCGGCCCGGGCCCGCCGGGCCAGCACGGCGGCGGCCCAGATGTGCGCGATCAGGGCGGCGCCGAGGAGGATCCGCTGCCCCCACAGGTACCAGTCCTCGGGCAGTACCGGCGCGCCGATGGTCCGCAGCCAGTTCGCGTAGTGGTCGAACTCCGTCGCCCCGAAGAAGATCTTGAGGTTGCCGATCATGTGGGCGATCAGGAAGAGCACCAGGAGAATGCCCGTCACCGCCATGACGGCCTTCAGACCCACGTTGGATCGGATCGGTGAGCGCGTCGCTACTGCTGTCACTCACCAAACGCTAGGTGACCTCGAATTAGTCGTCCAATGCATCGAGGTGGCAGTCTCGATAGCCATAGGCTATCGAAATGAGACTGCACCAGCTCAGATACTTTGTGGAGGTCGCCGAGACCCGGCATTTCACGCATGCGGCCGACAATGTCGGAATCACCCAGCCGTCGCTCAGCAAACAGATTCACCTTCTGGAGGACGACCTCGGCGCGCCGCTTTTCGAACGGGTCCGGGGCAGAATCGCACTGACCGCCGCCGGCGAGGTCCTGCTGCCGATCGCCAAACGCATCCTCGCCGACGTCGACACCGCCCGCCGGGAGGTCCAGGAACTCGTCGGGCTGCGGCGCGGCCGGATCCGACTCGGCGCCACCCCGAGCCTGGTCACCGCGCTCGCCCCGGCGGTGCTGCGCCGGTTTCGCGACGCCCACCCGAACGTCGAGGTGCGCATCGAGGAGAGCGGCTCACAGGACCTCGTCCGCGACCTGCTCCGCGGTGAACTCGACCTGGCGATGATCATCCTGCCCGCCCAGGGCGCCGATCCGGCGCTGCGGGCCGAGCCGGTGCTGCGGGACAGTCTGGTGGTCGCCTCGCTCGACCCGTTGCCGATGGCCGAGCCGGGTGGCGCCGTACACCTCGCCGAGCTGCGTGACCAGCCGTTGGTGATGTTCCGCGAGGGGTACGACCTGCGTGACGTCACCCTACGGGCGTGCCGCGAGGCGGGCTTCGAGCCGTCGCTGTCGGTCGACGGCGGGGAGATGGACGCGGTGCTGAGCTTCGTCGAGGTCGGGCTCGGCGTGGCCCTGGTGCCCGGCATCGTGGTCGCCCGCCGGCCGCGGCTGCGGGTCACCCCGCTCGCCCCACCCGGAGTGCAGCGGACGATCGCCCTGGCCGGGCGGCGCGAGGCGGAGCCGACCCACGCCGCCCGGGCCTTCCGGCGCATCCTGGTCGACCACATCCGCGCCGCCGCCGAGAACGGCACCCTGCCGCCGGGTGTGGCGCCGTACTGACGTCGCGCGGCCGGCTGCCACGCGCCGGAGACCGGCGTCGCGGGCGGCCCGGCGCCGTGGCCCCCGGGGCACGCGTCGGCTCAGCGGCGGATGCCGGCCCACTCGTGGTGCCGGCGGACGGTGGAGAGGATGAAGTCGAC
>CALGAM010000057.1 GCA_937951935.1 uncultured Micromonospora sp.
GGACACCACGGTGGACACCACGGTGGACACGGCGGTGTCGGCATCGGCGGGGTGATCGCGGGTGCCGCGCTCGGCGCCGCCGGTGGGATGATCGCCGGCGAGTTGCTGGAGGAGGCCTTCGAGGACGTGTTCGAGGACGCCTTCGGGGAGGACTGAGACCGGGGCCGGCGCGAAGGGCGGGGGTCACCCGTCCCGCCGGCGCTCCGAGTCCGGCCCGTCCGGCCCTCCGTCACATCCGACGTACGACCGCACGCGTGGTCCCCACCGGACCCGGTGGGGACCACGATCATGCTCACCACGGCCACAACCTCCGGGCGCGCCGCGCTCGCGTGGGCGCCCGGAGCGCCGTCACCGGCGTCGCCAGGCGTTACCCAGCTTGGCCAGACCGCGGCTGCCCAGGTAGGCGATGGTCAGCAGGGTGACGAAGAACCATGCCTGGTTCACCGGGAACCGGTCCACCCCGGCGGCATCGGTGCCCGTCCAGGCGGAGACCCCCAGCACACCACCGACGGCGAGCAGGTAGATCCACAGCTCGGAGCTCAGGAACGACGGTTTGGTCTCGTTCCCCCGGCTGTGCCGCACGTCGTCGTCCAGCCGGGCCTGCATGTCGGCCAGCGTCTTCTGTATCTGTTGGTTGGAGATGTGCTGGCCGGGCATCTCCCGGGTCGGCGCGGACTGCATCTCCGCGATGCGCTGCTGGTCCATCGACTGCCTGGACGGGGTCTGCGTACTCATCTTTTCCTCCTCGGATTCGATGAGACTTCGGCAATGTCCCCTGCCGGGGCACTCACACGCCACCCACGGTGGGGCCACCGGTTGGCTACCCGGGGGGATGGACCACAAACGAGAACCGGCCAGGGCGCCCGCCCGCCAGGGTGGCCAGGAACGGCTCGTCGGCCCACCTCCCGAGAGTTCGACCCGGTGCCCGTGGGGTGGCGCAGACGCGAGGGATGTCCGGGGGCAGCCCTCGTCGCCGGTGTCGTGCGCCGGTGGCGTTTGCCGACCCGGGCACGGGGGACACACCCCGCGCAACGGACAACGACGCGCGAGGTGGTGGCCCATGGGCGGGGAGAACGAGCGGGGGAGGTCGGCGCGTCGCGCCGAGGGTCGGATCGGGCGCGGCGAGTACGGACCCGGTGCGGCCGACGAGGTGACACTGCCGGTCGACGAGGGAAGGTCGGCGCACGAACTGGACATTGAGGACCCGGCGGACCGGGCGCACGACCCGGACGTGCTGCGGGACGGTGGTCCGACCCACCACCGGGGCGTGGTCACCACCACCGGTGGAAGCGCCGGACCGGCGACCAGCCACCGCCGTACCCGGCGGCCGGGCGGCAGGGTGGCGCCGACGACCACCGGGGATGCCACGACCGGGGGAATGAGCACCCCGGCCCGGGGCTCGACCAGTGACGGATCGGGTCAGGCCGCGCAAATCGGGAACTTTACCGACAAATAACCGCCTCCCGATCGAGCCCGGCTCGCCGGTCGCGGCGTGCCGCACGAGTCGCCCACGGCCCCTCGGGCTGGCCCGGCTCAGTGGATCCGCAACACGCCGAGTCGCTGCGTCGCCCGGGTCAGCGCGACGTACAGGTCGTTGCGGCCGCGCGGTGACTCGGCCACGATCCGCTCGGGGTCGACGACCAGCACCGAGTCGAACTCCAGCCCTTTGGCCTGGGCCACGGTCAGCATCACCACACGGCTCCGCAGTTCCGGATCGTCGCCGAGTGCCACCCCCGGCTCGGCCTCGCGTGCCACCGGCGCCAGTTCGGCGACGCGCCCGGCCGGGACGATCACGCCCAGCCGGCCGTCGCCGACCGCGACGGCCTCGTCCCGGATCGCCGCGACGAGCCGGTCGGCCAACTGGGACCGGTCGACTCGGATGTCCCAGGGAGGTACGCCGGTGGCGCGAACCGCCCGGGGCGGGGTGAGGTCGGGGTCGATCTCGGCCAGCACCTCGGCGGCGATCTCCATGATCTCGGCCGGCGTGCGGTAGCTCACCGTCAGCTCCTCGAGCCGCCACCGGTCACCCACGTACGGCCTGAGGACCTGCTCCCAGGAGGAGGCGCCGCCCAACGCCCCGGTCTGGGCGACGTCACCGACCAGGGTCATCGACCGGCTCGGGCAGCGCCGCATCAGCATCCGCCAGACCATCGGGGAGAGTTCCTGCGCCTCGTCGACGATGACGTGGCCGAACGCCCAGCGCCGGTCGGCGGCCGCCCGCTCGGCCGTGGTCAGCTGCTCGGCGTCGGCCTGCCGCTCCGCCAACCGGTCGGCGACGAGCAGGTCGGTCACGTCCAGCACCTCGTCCTCCTCATCCTCGAAGTCGAAGGACTTGGAGCCACGAGCGATCTCCAGCACGCCCTCGGCGTACTCGATCTCCGCCTGGCGCCGTCGTTCGGCCCGCTCCCGCGCGGCACGGTCGTCCTCGCCGAGCAGTTCGGCGGCTTCGTCGAGCAGCGGGACGTCCGCCGGACTCCACCCGCCCCGGGGTTCGCGGCGCAACAGGGCGCGTTCCGCGTCGGTGAGATTCGGGGTGGCCGCCGCCAGCCGCGCGTCGGAGGCGAAGAGTCCGGCCACCACCTGCTGCGGTGTGAGAACCGGCCAGAGCCAGTCGAGAACCGCCTGCACCTCCGGCTCGGCCCGCAGCTCCCGACGGATCTCGGCGAGATCCGCCTCGTCCAGCAGGTTCTCACCGCCCAGCGGGTCGGCACCGATCCGTTCGGCGAGCTGGGCGGCGAGAGCGTGGATGATCTCGATCTCGAAGAACGGCCGGGCCAGGTTGTGTGGCCGTCCCATCCTGCGGACCCGCTCCCGGGCGGCGGCGATGGTGGCCGGTTCGAGCACCAGGGTGTCCCGGTCGACGTTGATCTCCACCGGCTCGTCCGGCACCCGCTGCCGGTCCCGGATCGCGTTGGCGAGCACCTCGACCATGTCGAGCCGGCCCTTGATCTCGGCGACCTCGGCCGGTTCGGCGCGGGTGGCGGTGATCCCGGGGAAGAGCTCCCCGACGGTGCGCAGCAGGACCCCGGTCTCGGCGAGCGCCGGCAGCACCTGGGAGATGTAGCGCAGGAAGGTGGCGTTCGGGCCGACCAGGAGTACCCCCCGGGTGGAGAGGACCTGCCGGTGGGTGTAGAGCAGGTAGGCGGCGCGGTGCAGCGCCACCGCCGTCTTGCCGGTCCCCGGGCCGCCCTGGACGACGAGGACCCCGTCCAGGTCGGACCGGATCACCCGGTCCTGCTCGGCCTGGATGGTTTCCACGATGTCGGTCATCCGCCCGGTACGACTGGCGTTCACGGCGGCGAGCAGGGCTGCCTCGCCGACCAGTCCACCGGTGTCCCGACGTCCGGCCAGACTCGCGTCGGAAATGTCGAGTATCTCGTCGTCGAGCCCGACGACCTCGCGGTGCCGGGTGCGGATGTGACGACGCCGGCGGACCCCGTCCGGTGCGGCGGCGGTGGCGAGGTAGAACTGCCGGGCGGCCGGGGCGCGCCAGTCCAGCAGCAGGGCCTCGTGTTCCTCGTCATCGGCGAAGATGCCGATCCGGCCGATGTACCGGCGGGTGCCGTCGTCGAAGTCGAGACGGCCGAAGCAGAGGCCCTGCTCCACCGCACCCAGCCGACGTACCTGATCGGTGTACATCCGCACCGTGGTGTCACGCTGGGAGCGCTCCTGCTGCGTTCCGCCGGTGTTACGCAGCGCCGTGGCGAGCCGGCGGCCCGCCTGCGCCCGCAACGCGTCGAGGCGCTCGTAGAGCATCGAGACGTACCGCTGTTCGCTGGCCACCTCCGCGTCGACGGCGCCGGCCGCCGCGGTCTCGGCGCCGGGGGCGGGGGCGCCGCCGGGTGGTTCCGCGGTGACCGACCGGGTGTGCGGGTGGTGGAGGGGCGAAAGACCGGAATGCTTTGACAAGCCGTCTCTCCATCGGTTAAAATTTATTCAGGACGGCTCCTTTACCGTCCTTTTTCTTTTCTCTGAGCCGAAAAAACATAGCGCATTCAGAGTGGACCAGCCAGACGGGCGTCGCCGCCTCGCCGTCACCCCGAGGAGACACGGTCGTGTCGGCGGCGCGGCACGCGACGCGCGCCGGGGACGTGGTCAGCGGGCCGGCTCGGTGCTCGGCCGCTCGGTGCAGACCGGGTCGGTGCGCCCCACCACCTCTGGCGAGTAGACCACGGCCACGGAGAAGCAGTAGTTGGTCTGGGCGTCGAGGCCGTAGACGACGTACCCGGTGGAACCGGCGGGCAACTCCTGGAAGTCTCGCAGCTCCTGGCCGGCGCGTCCCGCGGCCAGGACCACCCGTCCCTGCGCACCGGACGGGTACACCCAGGTCAGGGTCACGCGCGTACGCTCGTCGACCAGCGTCAGGTTGCCGGGCGGAGTGCCCGGGGAGGCCGGTGGGCGCGTGGCCGGGGAGGTGGCGACGGCAGACGCCGGTGGGCGGGGGTCCTCCCTGCGCCCGGCCAGCCCGAAACCGACCGTCACGGCGGCGGTGCCGGCCAGCGCCACCAGGACGAAGCCCGCGATGGCGGCCGGCGGAATCCGCCGTCGCGGCCGGGTCGGCCGGGGAACCGGGGCCGGAAGCCGAGGGGAGCGGGGGGCGGGCAGGTACCGGGCCTGGCCGGCCTCGGTGTCTCCGGCGAACGTCTCCACACCCGGTGTGCGAGGGGACTCCGACGCGGCCCACGCCGGATCCGCACGGTCGCCCGCGACGAACCCGGGAACGGCCGGCGGCAGCGGGGGGACCGCGGGCTCAGGTTGGCCAGAGCCCGGCTCGTCCGCCCGGTCCCGGGTCACGGCGCCCGGGGACCGGCGATCCGACTCCGTGTCGGGCTCCCCGCTCCCGCCGCCGGCACGCTCCGGCGGGTAGCCGGCGGAAAACCCGGCACCGTCGACCGCGGCTCGGGGCGGCGGCACCGGAGGTCGGGACGGCCGGTCGCCGGTCGACGCGGTCCACGGGGGCGGGGAACCACCGACCGGGGGAGCGGACGGCAGCCTCGGGGGTGGCACGGACGCGGGAGGCGACCACGACGCCGGGGCGGGTGACGCCGGCGGGTGGTGGGTCACCGGCGTCGCGGGGTCGGCCCAGGGTCCGGCCTCGCCGGGTGCGGGTGCTCCGGAGGCCACGTCATCCTCACCCGACTCGCCGTACCCGGATCCCCCCGACGCCGGACGAGGCTCCGGCGTGGTGTCGTACGTCCCGACGGTGTCGGTCGGGGCGAGGTACGGCGGGACGGTACCGCCCGGGTCGCCGAACCGTGGATCGGGTGTGGGCAGGTCGCCGGGGGAGTCGGCGCGGGCGGCCGGGATCCGGGGCGGGTTCCTGGTCGACGCCGGGGCGTCGGCACACACGTGGTCGGGGTCGGCCTCCGCGCGGGCGAGCGCCGCCACCTGAGCGGCCAGGGGATGATCGGCCGGCAGGTGCTCCCGGCACAGCTCCTGGGCGAGCGCGAGGTTCTGGTGTGCCTCGACGACGCGCCCGCAGTCCCGCTGCATGGCACCGAGGCGCGCGAGCATCCGGATGCCGCTGGGATGGGCGTCACCGTACACCTCGCGGTGCAGCTCCCAGGCATCCTGGAGCCGATCCCGCGCGACCGTGCACTCGCCCTGGGCGTACTCGACGACGGCGAGGTCGGCGTGCGCGGCGAGTACCCGCAGTGACTCGGGCCCGTCGGTGGCGGTCAGTTCGATGATCACGCCGCGGTACAGGTCGGCGGCGCGGGCGTGGTTGCCGACCCGGTGCAGGACGGCGGCAAGGGTGGCGGCGGCGGCGACCGTCCGCTGGTCGGTCGACCCGTACAGCCGGGTCGCAGCGGCGTGCGCGAGGGCGGCCCAGCCGTGGGCCGCGTGCGCGTCCCCGAGTGTGACGAGCACGCGCGCCGCAAGGCCGGCCGCCTCGGTCAGGTCGGGCCCGGCGGTGTCGGGATTCGGGTCGGCGTCGCGCAGCGCGACGTCAAGCAGGTCCCGGGCGCCGGCCAGGTCGCCGGCGGCCACGAGTGCGTGCGCCTGCTGGGTGAGTTCGCTGTAGCCGGAGGGCACGCCCCATCGTGCGCGGCCGACGACGGTCAGTACAAGAGGGTAGTCGGGGAACCTCTCAATCAGGACATCCGCCGATCCGGGTCGAGGTGCGCGACCAGCGTCTCGCAGATGTCACGCAACTGGTCGACCTGGGTTCGGCTGAGGTGGTCGAACAGGTGCCGGCGTACCCCCGCGACGTGGCCGGGTGCGGCGGCGGCGAGGACGGCGAAACCCTGCTCGGTCAGTACGGCGACCTGGCCCCGCCGGTCGGTGGGACAGTCCTGCCGGGTCACCCAGCCGAACTCCTCGAGCCGGGCCACGGCGTGGGAGAGCCGACTGCGCGAGCCACCGGTCGCCTCCGCCAGCTCGGACATCCGCAGACGTCGCTGTGGGGCTTCGGAGAGCCGAACCAGGATCTCGTAGTACGCGTGCGGCATGCCGGCGTCGCGCTGCAACTCGCGGTCGAGGGTGGCCATGAGGGCCCGCGAGGCGTGCAGGAAGGCGCGCCAGGCGCGGGACTCGTCCGGGTCGAGCCAGCGGGTCATGACGTCGATCGTACGCATTTAGTTGAACGTTCAATTATGTTGGGCTAGGGTGGCGGCCATGCCGATCCATCGCCTCAACCACGCCGTGCTCTTCGTTCGCGATCTTGGCCGGAGCCTCGCCTTCTACCGGGACGTCCTGGGCTTCCGGCAGGTCGCGATGACCCCGGACGGTTTCGACGGCGCCGCCTTCCTCCAGGCGCCCGGTTCCAGCAACGACCATGACCTGGGGCTGTTCGAGGTGGGTGCCGGGGCGGGCCCGTCCGGCGCCGGCCGGAGCACCGTCGGCCTCTACCACCTGGCCTGGGAGGTGGACACCCTCGACGAGCTGGAGGCGATGGCCGCCCGGCTCGCCGAGGTCGGCGCCCTGGTCGGCAGCTCCGACCACGGCACCACGAAGAGCCTCTACGCCAGGGACCCGGACGGACTGGAGTTCGAGGTGGTCTGGGTGGTGCCGGCGGATCGGCTCGACGAGGCCGCCCTGGCGGCCAGGAAACGGATCGGCCGCCTCGACCTGGCGCGGGAGAAGCAACGGTACGGCGGGCAGACGCGCGGCGGCGTCGGCATCTCGGTTCCGGCCTGAGCCCCGCTCCGCCGGGCGCGGTGACGACCGCGCCCCGCGTACCCACCCCGCCCGCGGCGCACGGACGGGGGATCTGGTCGTCCCGCCCGCGGGGCCGCCTCCGGCCAGCCCTGGCCGGAGGCGGCCCCGACGGTGCGGTGGGGTCGGCGCCGGGATTTGGACGCGGGTCGGCCGAGACGGGCGTGGTGCGGGCCGGCCGGTGTGACAGGACGGGCGGGGCACGGTAGAACCGGCAGCATGTCCGCTGACCCGTTCGGTCCCGTCATCCGCGACCTGCTGACCCGGCACCTCGCGGCCTGGGTGCCGGACGCCCTGCGCCGGTCACGGCGGGCGACGTTCGTCCAGGCGTACGCGCGACCCGGCCACGGCACCGCCGAGGCCGCTCTGCGGGCCCTCGGCGACCTCGCCGGCCCGCCCCGGGCCCGGCAGCTGACGGCCGTGACGCTCGTCGCGCCCGAGGACGAGTTCCTCGCCCGGCACTCCACGACCGCGGCGGCGCTTCCGGCGGTGGTGACCGCGCACGCGGTTCCCGGCGACGTCGACCGGCTGCCGGTGCTGCTCAAGGCGAGCGGTGCGGCCGCCGCCCCGGTCCTGACCTACCTCGACACGAGAGGGGGGCCACCTCCGCGCACCGACCTGTTCGCCGCGGTCGCGGCTGGCCGTCCCGCCGAGCTGTTGCTCGTGTGTGACCCGTCGGCCCGGCCCGACACCGACCTGCGGCAGCGGCTGGACCGGCTCGGTCTTTCGCTGCTGACCGAGGTGGAGCTGGTGGCCGGGGCCCGAGGCGAGGGGGAGGCCACCGGGGCGACCCGGCTCGTGTTCACCACCGGCCACGGCAGGCGGCTGGACGCCTTCAAGGACGCACTCTGGGCGGTGGCGGAGCACGCGGGCGTGCGGTACCGGGATCCCGGCGACCCCGAGGGACACCTGCTCGACGTCTCCCCGGCCCCGGAGACCGGTCCGCTGCGCCGGAACCTCCTGGATCGGCTGGCGCGGCTCGGCAGTGCCACCGTGGCCGAGCTGCGGCACTTCGCCGCCGAACGGACCGTCTACCGGGCCGGTGACGCCGTCCGGGTACTCGACGACCTGCTGGCCGCCGGGCTGGTCGACCGGGAACCGGCCACCGGCCGGCTCTCCGGCGAGGTCGTCATCCACGCGCGGCGACAGGCCGGTGCGGTTCCGCCGCAGCGACGGACCGGGTGACGTGTCCGTCCCGTGCTGCGCGGCGGTCGGCCGGCGAGGGACGGGTCGGGAGGGCCGAACGCCTCGCGGCGGGTGCGCGGACCGGCGTCACCGAGAGGCCGGCGGTGTGCGGGAGGCTTCCGGGACCCGGCGACCCTGGCGACTTCCCGCCTCGGCGGAGCCGAACGCATGAGACAGGGCGCCGCGCGGACTCGGCAGGTCCGCGCGGCGCGATGAGAGTGGTACTGCCAGGTGTCGTGGTTCCGGTCTGCCGCTAGCGTCCGGCGAGCAGCCGGTTGACGGCGGTGTCGACGTCGAGGTGGTCCCCCTCACGGCCGCGTGGCACCACCACGTAGGTGCGGCGCAGGAACCGCACCAGGACGCTCCGCGGCACCTCGAACAGCGCGTTACCGTCGGGCGACGAGAGCGCGAGGGCGACGAAGTCACCACGGGGCGTGGCCCAGGGCCAGACCCGGACATCGCCGATCCCGGCCGGCTCGTCCAGTCCGGTGACGAGTAGTTCTCGCGCGAACGACCAGCTGACGGCCTCGCCGCCGGCGGACTCCGCGTGGAACAGGACATGAACCGCATACGGGTCGGCTGGGTCGTAGCGCAGGCTGGCGCGCACGGGCAGAGCCGTGGCGTCAGGTGCAACGAGCCTCAACGACGTCTCGACCTCGACCGTGGTTGGTCGGATGACACTCATGGACGTTCTCCCCCCGGCACCGCTGCGGGACGTGTGTGCCCCGCCTTTCCCCATCCTCAGGCGCTACTCATGGTTACGCTCCGCCATGCGCTGATATCACCCAGTGGTGGGAAGGGGCTCGTGGGCGCGGATAGGAATCGGACCTTTATGTAGGATGTCCGGTTCCATCCAGGTACGGATCCCTGCCCGACGACGCCAGGTGGTTCAGCCGTCGACTTACTCCGGTAACGTCCAGTCGTCCTGTCGGGTGACGGGGCGGACCACACGGGGATCGGGACGTCGCGCGGTCCGGTCCTGGTGGAAAACCCGGCCAGTCCCTGGTGGAGAAGTCTCCGTGCGGAGGTCGTCCCGACCGGACGAGGATGGTGACCGGGTCCGTACCGGTGTCGCAGGAGCGGGCGAGGAGCGGAGGTGCGACGTGCCGGAGACCGAGCGCGTCCCGTCAGGGGACCGATCGACGGCCTCGACGGAGGAGCGCCCGACGGAGCCATCCGTCGGCGCCGGCGGGCCGGTGGCGACCGTCACACATGGTGACCCCGCTTCACGGTGGCGGCGCATCCGCGTCGCCCTGGAGATCATTCGGGCCAACCCGACCGGGCGGATCACGCTCAAGGTGGTGGTGGGAATTGCCGGCGCCATCGTTGTCCTGCTCGGCCTGGCCCTCATTCCCCTGCCCGGTCCCGGCTGGTTGATCGTGATCGGTGGCCTGGGCATCTGGGCCGCGGAGTTCCACTGGGCCAGGAGGCTGCTGGCCTTCACACGCCGGCATGTCCAGGCGTGGATGCTGTGGGCGCGCCGGCAGTCACTGTTCGTGAGGATGATTCTTGGCTCGGCCGGCCTCGTGTTCGTCTCCGTGGTGGTCTGGCTCTCCCTGCGGGCCAGCCTGGGGATCGACGTCGTCGCCCGGATCCTGGCCTACATCGCGACGCACTGACCGGGGCGCGACGCACGGGACCCCGGAGATGCGCGACGTCCGGCCGATCAGGTACAGTCGTCGGCGCCGAGGGCGATTAGCTCAGCGGGAGAGCGCTTCGTTCACACCGAAGAGGTCACTGGTTCGATCCCAGTATCGCCCACCA
>CALGAM010000058.1 GCA_937951935.1 uncultured Micromonospora sp.
CGGCGACCTCGTGATGGGTGACGCGGTCGTCCCACCGGCTCAGGACGCGGCGGGCCGCCTCCTCGACCACGGCCCGCTCGGGGTCGTCGCCGGCGAACGCCCGCACGTCGTCCATGCCGCCAAAGTACGTGATCGAGGTGAACATGACCTCGTCGCCGTCGTCGCGGCGGAGCAGGTGGGCGCCGCGGAAGCCCGGAACCTGGTGGAGGTGCTCGGCCACCTCGGTCTCGTAGTGTCGCTGGTAGTCGTCGGCGGTGGCCGCCGGGGCCCAGCCCCGCCACGTCCGCGCGATCATTCGATACCTCGCCCCTTTCGGTTTCCGTGGCTGTGTCTCCAGCCGCCTGAGGATGGCCGTCGATCCTATTCGACCCGTCCCGCCGGTGGAGGTGGCTCGTGGTGCCGGCGAGCCTGTCGCTCACCGTGGCCGTGACCGGGACCCCGTCCCCACATCCCACCGGCGGGGTCCGGCTGCCGCGGCGGGTCCGGTCAGCCGGCTCTGGCCAGCAGGAACGCCTGGCCGTCCCGCTCCTGGCCCTGGGCGCACCGCACCACGCGGCACACCTCGCTCAGGCCGGCGGCCGTGAGCCGACCGGCGACCTCCTCGGCGGAGTAGGCGTAGCGCTCAAGGCGAATGTCGTGGCCGAACCGGCGGTAGGCTGGAGCGACGTCGCGGACGCCGTCGCCGGCCTGGAACCCGACGAGCAGGTGACCGCCGGGGCGGAGCACCCGGGCGGCCTCCGCGAAGATGCGTGCCTGACCGGCGGGCGGCGTGTGGATGATCGAGTACCACAGCAGGACGCCGGCGAACTGGTTGTCCCGGTAGGGCAGCTCGGTCACCGAGCCCACGGTGAACACCAGGTCCGGATGGTCGCGCCGTGCCATGGCGATCATCCCCGGTGACAGGTCCACCCCGGTCACCCGACAGCCGCGTTCGGTGAGGTAGCGGCTCAGCCGACCCGCCCCGCACCCGGCGTCGAGGACCCGCGGGTCGCCGGCCGCCGTCACCGCCTCGGCGAAGGTGTCCACCATGGCCAGGTCGAGTCGAGCCTCCCCGCGGGTGTCCGGGAAGTAGGCCGCGTAGTCCTGCGCCACGGTGTCGTAGGCACGTCGTACGCCACGGAAGTCGAGCAGTTCTGTGGGGGAAGGAAGTCACGCGCCGCATCATCGCGCCTGCACGCCGAGCGGGCGCAGCCAGGCGAGTCTCGCGCCGGCTCAGGTGGGGAGTGCCAGGTAGCCACGGGAGAACGCGGCGGCCACGGCGGCGGCCCGGTCGTTGACGCCGAGCTTCGCGTACACGTGCAGCAGGTTCGTCTTGACCGTCGCCTCGCTGATGAACAACTGCCGGGCGGCCTCGCGGTTGGTCGCACCCTGGGCGACCAGTCGCAGGACCTCCAGCTCGCGCTGGGACAGGGGCTCCGACGCGGGTTGCCGGATCTGGCCCATCAGCCGGCTCGCGACGGTGGGGGAGAGGACCGCCTGTCCCCGCGCGGCGGCCTCGACCGCGCGGAACAGCTCCTCCCGAGGCGCGTCCTTGAGCAGGTAGCCGGTGGCGCCGGCCTCGATCGCGGGCAGGACGTCGCTGTCCGTGTCGTACGTGGTGAGCACCAGGACCCGGGCCGGCACCCCGCGGCTGGCCAGTTCCCTGATGGCGGTGACCCCGTCGGTCCTCGGCATCCGTAGGTCCATGAGGATGACGTCGGGCCGGAGTCGCTCCGCGGCGACGATGGCCTCCGCGCCGTCACCGGCCTCGCCGAGCACCGTGAAGCGCGGGTCGGCGCCGAACATGCCCCGCAACCCGTCCCGCACCACGGGGTGATCGTCGACGATCAACAGCGAGATCACTCCTTACCTCCCGGTGGGATGGCCGGTACGGTGGCCGAGATCGCCGTCCCCCGCCCGGCTCGGACTCGATGTCCAACCGGCCGGTGAGGCGCTGCACCCGTTGCCGCATCCCGGCGAGCCCGAAGCCACCGTCCGGCGCGGAACCGTTGGCACGCCGTACGCCGGGCTCGAAGCCGACTCCGTCGTCGCGCACGTCGAGGGTCACCACGTCCTCCATGTACGACAGGGTCAGCCCGACCCGGCTGGCCCGCGCGTGCTTGGCCACGTTGGCGAGTGCCTCCTGCGCGATGCGCAGCAGCGTCACCTCGACGTCGGCGTGCATCGGTCGGGCGTTGCCGGTGGTGGTCAGCGTTACATCGATGTGGTTCACCTCCGCCCAGCGCCTGGCCACGTCGCTGATCGCGTCCGGAAGTCGGGCCTCGGCGAGCACCGCCGGCTCCACCGCGTGCACCGTCCGGCGGGCCTCGGCGAGGCTCTCCCGGACCAGCTGCATCGCGTTCGCCAGGTGCCGTCGTGATGTCGAGGGCTCGTCCAGCGTCTGCTCGGCGGCCTGGAGCTGGGTGAGGATGCCGGCGAGCCCCTGGGCGAGGGTGTCGTGGATCTCCCGGGCCATCCGCTGTCGCTCGTCGAGCATCCCGGCCTCGCGGGCCTGGACCAGCAGTTGGGCGTGCAGGCCGGCGTTCTCCTCCAGCGCGGCGGCCAGCTTGACGTTGGCGTCGTGCAGCTCGACGAGCGCCTGCTTCTGCCTGCGGTTGCGCTGGTCGGTCGTCTCGGCGAGGCGGAAGAACGTCCCGGCCAGCAGGACGCTGATCAGGCTGAGCGCGGTCCACTCCCACCACCCGCCGGCGGCGATCTGGGCCGCCCCGCCCAGGTACGCCACCGCCGAGATCGTCGCGGTGGCGGCAACGCCGGCGTAGCGCCAGTGTCCCAGCAGATACAGGAACGCCTGCGGGTATCCGATGAACGCGAAGATGCCATAGAAGGGCGCGACGGCCACCAGGCTGGCGGTCAGCGCCATCAGTCCGGTGTAGTACAGGCCCATCCGCGGACCGATGTGGTGCCAACGCGGGTTGAGCGTGTGGAACCAGAGCAACCAGAGCGTGATCGCGGTAGCGAGGCCGAGCGCGGCCGGTAGGTGTACCGGCATGCCCCACATCGGCTGGAGCAGGGTGCGCGATCGACAGCCGCTGCTGCTGCCCACCGGACAGCCGTCGGAACTGGGTGTCGAGCTTGTCGGCGAGGCGCAGGGCGTCGACCAGCTCCCGCCAGTCGGCCGGCTGTCGATAGAACGAGCTGTGCAGCCGCATCGCCTCGGCGACGGTGAGCTTGTCGGGCAGCTCGCTCTCCTGCAACCGCGCCGAGCACGTGCCGCAGCTCACCGGCTGGGTCGCGGTGTGGATCGATGCCGCAGACCCGGATGCTGCCCGCGTCCGGGGTGCGCAGCCCCTCGACACACTCGACGGTCGTGGTCTTGCCCGCCCCGTTGGGCCCCAGAATGCCGAAGATCTCGCCCTGTTCGACGGCGAAGCTGATTTCGTCCACCACGGTGCGGTCGCCGTAGCGCTTGACCAGGCCGGATAGTTCGATGATTGCCATATCCGGAAGCCTGCCGTCCGTGACCCGGAGTCGAATCGACCACGTGGCGACGGCCCGCGTCTGGCGCGGTGGGGTCGCCGATCAACCGATCGGTGGATAAGGCGACCTCGGCCCGAGGCCCGGCGTCGTGGCGCGGCCGGCGCACGGCAAGGCCGAGGAGACGATCCGGTGCGGCCACTGCGGCGAGACGGTTCGGTTCACCGTGCTCTGCGCCAGCCGGACCCGCCGGTGGCGGGCCTGGCTGTTCTGGGTCGGGGTTGCGCTGCTGGTCGCCGCCGTCGCACTCGGCTATGTCAGCTATCAGCAGGTCGGACATGCGGAGAGTCCGCTCTGGCCGCTGGTGTCGGCGGTCGTCGATGCGCTGCTCTGCTGCATGGGGATCGCCGGCGTGACAGCCGGCCTGGTCTTCCCCGGAATCCGATCCCCGAATCTCTGGACCGGCCAGCCGGCGCAGCCCGGGACCCACCTCGGGACGTACGACGCGCATCCCGGGCGGAGACGCCGCCGGCGCCAGCGGGTGGTGTCGCTCCACGAGCATCCGGCCGAGCCGCCAACCAGCGACGACTCGACCGCCACCCTCCGCTGAGGGGGCGAGCCCAGCCGAGGAGCCGGATCAGGCCGCTGGGGGCGGGGTCGTCGCTGAGCCGTATCTCGGCCGCTCATTGACGAATGATGCCGTTGTCCATGTCGTGGTGGCTCCACCACGTCGTTCCATGCCTGCGAAGTACGCCTGCGACGCGTGTCAGCAACAGCCAGTTGCTGTTGAGGACGAGCGCCGCGTCTTCCGGTCGTTCCGCCAGCACCCGGGCCACGGCTGCCAACATGTTCGGCTTCCCCTTTTCGGTTAGCGCCTCCTTATTCATGTGAAAGTTGATGTCGACGTAGGTTTCCGGCTCCCAGATTCACGGAGAGCCGCTGTCGTCCTCGGCTTCGTGGTAGCCGTTGCTGCCAGAGGTGATGTCGACGATGTACCCGTACTCTTCGTAGAGCGGGGCGCTGAGCATCGGTTTGCCGGATCTGGTCGTGGTCCGCCTGGCGCCTGGAGCGACCAGCTCCGCCACCTGCTCCAGGGGGATCTCACCCGCCAGGGTCAACCGGTAATCTATGGACATCGTCGTAGCCTCTCTTCGGTCCGGTTAAACGATTTGTACTATCGTGCGGCCGCGTCTGACCGCCACCAGCTCCCGCAATCCCTCGATCGGCCAATCGGCGAACTACTTCGGCAGGGTGTCGACCTTCTCCATGGCCGTAGCGTGCCACGTGAATTCACTTAATTGAAGACGGTGAAGATCGTGCTGGCCAGCCTGCTGCGACGATCGTCGACCGTCTGTCGTCAATCAGTGGCTTCGCCGAAAACGTGATCAGCGCATTGACGGCGGGGTGGTCCCGGCGGTGGAGTCACGATGGCCGGGCGGCATCGCGGTACGCGGCCAGTGCGTCGAGGATCAGATCGAGGCCGAACTCGAACTGCCCGCCGAAGTGGTAACCGGGTTGCTGGATGTGTTGGGTGGCGAGTTCGACCAGGTGCGGGTACTGGCCCGCCGCGAAGGCATCCACGATCGAACCCGCGACCGAGGCGGCGGAGTCTCCGCTGTCGAACGGCAGTGATGCCTCCTGTAGCACGAAGCCGTAGACGTACGCGTCGATGATCGCGTACGCGCGGGCCGTCATCGGGAGCGAGAAGCCGCCGGCGCGCAGCACGCCCAGCACGGCATCGTGATGGCGCAGGGTGGCCGGCCCGGGGCTGGTCCGGGTCTCGACCAGGGCCAGTGCCCAGGGGTGCCGCGCGAGGACCGTACGGGCCGAGAGGCATCGTCGGCGCAGCTCGGCGCGCCAGTCGTTGCCCACCTGTGGCAGTTCGATCTCCGCGAAGACCCGGTCGACGAGGGCGTCGAGGAGTTCCTCCTTGTTGCGGATGTAGTGGTAGAGCGACATCGGCTTGGCGTTGAGCGCGGCGGCCAGTGACCGCATGGTCAACGCCGCCAGGCCGTGCGCGTCGGCGATGGCGACCGCCGCGCTCAGGACTCGCTCGCGACTCAGCTGTCGGGCTGGCTCGCTCACCGTCTGGTTCCCCATCTCCTCGCCATTCCGTTGACCGACGTCGTTGCCGAGCGTACCGTACTTAGTACGACGTACTAAGTACGGAACCCTGGGAGGCGACGATGTTTCTGCACTCGGCCGGCCGATGTGTCGGTGCGTTCTTCCTGCTGGCGATCGTCGCCTACGGCATCGGCAGCTCCCTGCCCGGACAGCTTGCCGGGACGGCGCTCGTCGTACTCAACTCCGTCCTGGTGGCGGCCATCGGCGCGCTGGTCTTTCTGGCGCTGCGGCGGAGTCATCCGGGGGTCGCCTGGACGTACCTTGTGGCCCGCGGCGCGGAGGCGTTGTTGCTCACCGTCGGGATCGTCCTGCTGGACCGGGTCGGGGTCGAGGCCGCCGACCTCGCGTACCAGATGGCCATGCTGTCGCTCGGCCTGGGCAGTCTGCCCCTCTGCCTGGCGGTCAGCCGGCTGCACTGGCTGCCGCGCTGGCTGGCGATCTGGGGATTCGCGGGATACGCGCTGCTGGCGGCGGGTTCGGCCGCCGAACTGCTGGGCGCCGGGGTCGGGCTCGTCCTGTCGATTCCGGGAGGACTGTTCGAGGTTGTCCTCGGCCTGCTGTTGCTCGTTCGCGGCGTCGCACCGGCCACCGGCGCGCGGCCGACCATCGCCGTGCGGCCGGACACCGCGCCCGATGCGGCGCTGCGCTGAGGAGATCAGCGCCCCGGTACGCGTCCAGTCCTCGGACGGGCCCCTACCGCACCGCGTTCAGCGGCTGAAGGGGCCCGTTCCCGCATCGGCGGGGTGACCGATCGCCCTACTCGTAGCCGGCCTCCGCGCAGACGTCCATCGCCTGTCGGTGGGCGGCGAGCTTTTCCCGCAGGGCCCTCGTGAGGGCGAGGGTGTCGTCCACGTCATCGGTGCCCGCCCGCCTCTTGGCGTCGACCTCCTCCTGTACGTCCGCGTAGTGGTCCCAGGCGGCCGCTTCGTCGAGGATCGCCGACCTGATCTCGGGGCGGTTGGCCTTCGCGGCGGCCTCCCGGAAGTGCTCCGCCCACCTGCGATTCAGTTCAGGGCTGGTGGCCTCGCCGGTCGTGTCGGCCGGCGCCCCGCGGATCGCCTCCTCGCACCCGGCGGTCGGGTCGGCCGAGGCGAGGCCAGAGCTCGAATCATCGCGAAGAAGCAGATAGGCGCCCGCACCCAGGCAGGAGCAGGACAGGCACAGAACGACAACGCCGGCAATCACCAGATAGTACCACTTCATGGACCAGCGCCGGCCGGTTGGTGACGACGACGGACCCGGCGGCGCAGGACCTGCCCACGCGGATCCTGACGGCGTCAGACCCGGCGGCGCGGATCCTGGCGGCGTGGGATCCGGCGACGACGCGGGACCGGGTGGCGTGGGATCTGGCGACGGCGTGGGGTCTGGCGGCGGTGAGGAGTCCACGCGTTCCCTTTCGGACGGTGAGCGGGCGACGGGGCAGAGTGTTGGTCGCGCCCGTCAGGGCCGGGCGAGGTTGGTGATGAAGGTTCGCCAGGCGGTTGGGGTGAAGGTCAGGGTGGGGCCGGTTGGGTTTTTGCTGTCGCGTACGCCGATCACGCCTGGCAGGTTGTCGGCGACCTCGACGCAGTTGCCGCCGGTGCTGTTGCTGCGGCTGCTTGTGCGCCAGCGCGCGCCGGTCAGCTCCATGTTTGCGCCACCTCCGTGATCAGCTCGATCGACTGCTGGTGGGGCAGTGCCTCACCCCGGATCGAGTCCGAGGCGTCGAGCATATGCCGCGTCTGCTCAAGATGGTCGATGGCAGAGCTTGCCGTTCACGATGCGGCCGATCGTGCCGCCCACACGTAGTTCCGAGGAGCCGACACGACGATGAGGATCGGTGGCGACGCGGCGGCCCCGCGTCCCGGCGTACGTGCGGGAGGCGGGGCCGCGTCGCGTGTGCGGGTTGGGTCGCTGGGGTCAGGGCCGGCGGGCGAGGTTGGTGACGAAGGTTCGCCAGGCGGTTGGGGTGAAGGTCAGGGTGGGGCCGCTTGGGTCTTTGCTGTCGCGTACGCCGATCACGCCTGGCAGGTTGTCGGCGACCTCGACGCAGTCGCCGCCCGTGCTGTTGCTGCGGCTGCTCTTGCGCCAGCGCGCGCCGGTCAGCTCCATGTTTGCGCCACCTCCGCGATCAGCTCGATCGACCGTTGGTGAGGCAGTGCCTCGCCCCGGATCGAGTCCCAGACATCGAGCATATGCCGGACCTGCTCCGGATGATCGATGACTTTGCCATGAATGTGCCCTCCAGATAGGCGACCGGCTCGCCGAGCGGGGGAGTGGCTATGACGAGCGGGCCGTCCAGGCCGGCGTAGGCACCGGCCGATGCCGGCACGACGTGGATCCGTACCCGGGGCAGCGTGTTGCCGACCTTGACCAGATGCAGGAGCTGGTCGCGCATCACCGCCGGTCCGCCGATCGGGCGGCGCAGCGCGGTCTCGTCCAACACGGCGGTGAGCAGCGGGGGAGTGGCGCGGCTCAGGATCTCCTGCCGGTGCAGCCGGGTTGCCACCTGCTCCTCGGTCTCCTCGGAAGTGAGCAGCCCGCTGCTGGATAGAACGGCGCGGGCGTAGGGCTCGGTCTGGAGCAGCCCGGGAATGAACGTGGGTTGAAAGCAGCGTAGAGCCTTGGCCTCCTGCTCGATGCCGGCGAACTCCTGGAAGTAACCGACCACGCTCTCCTGGCCGATCCGCCGTTGGATGCGTTCCAGTAGTCCGCCGGTGCCGAGAATGGCGTCGCAGCGGCGAGCGAGATCAAGACTGGGGCGGCGCTCGCACGTTTCCACTTTGGCGATCATCGCCGCCGAATAGTTGCACGACCCGGCGAGATCAGCCTGGGACATCTCGGCCCTGGCGCGGGCGAGGCGTAACTCCTCGGCGAAGTGTTCGAGCATGGGCGGACGTTCCACGGACAACCTCCGGACGGTTTCGGTGTCGATGTCGGACAGGGCTCCCACCGGCGCGACGAGCTGACATACGCGCTGGTCGTACCCGGGTTGGCCCTCCCGAGGTTAGTCGCGTCCATAGCAGACTGTCATTAGCGGAACCGTTCGGCGCGGCGGCAAACGCCCGGGCGGAACCGCGCGGGGAACCGCCCGATCTGACTTCCCCCCGGGGCGGTTCCCCGCATCGAATAGCTGTCATCAATCGTCTCTCGCGCGCCGCAAACTCGTCGACATCGCGGCCGGTGCGAGCGTACCGGAAAAAAATCACGATCAATTGCATGATCAAGAAAGGTGTGACCCCGACATGGAATGGACACGGCGCCGATCGCGACCGATCCGCTTCGCGCCCCGGCACCGCCGGGACTGGCGTCGACTCTGGCGGTACTGCCGGTGCGGGCTGCGCTGGCCCTGCCCCGACCGGTTCGCCTCCGACCTGGCGTCGGCGTACTTACCGCCGGCCCCGGCCGCCGTACCGGCCGGGCCGCGACCGTCGCCTCCGGCGGGCGAAACGATGCCGCGTGCGGGGAGCACGACCGGCGCCGAACGGTCGCCGCGACGGCCCCAGCCGGCCGGCGCCCCGCTGCGTAACCAGTCCGCAGGGTGGAATGCACCCACCGGATCCCACCTGGTCGGCCGGGCCGGGCGGCTCACCCCGGCCCAGGCCCAGCGGGCCGGGCTCGGCGTCCGATGACCCAGCCCGCGGACGACCGCCCCACCGAGCCGGTGACCGGTGCGGCCACCCCGGCACTCCGGTCACCCACCTCGGGCATCGAGCCGCACACCCCACGCCGGCCGCTCTGGATCTGTCGTACCTGTTTCGTCGACTGGCCCTGCCTGGCGGCACGCTCGCTGCTCGCCGTCGACTACGTGACCGACCCGGCCGGGCTGGCGGTCTATCTCGCCACCCAGCTCCAACAGGCGTATGTCGATCTGGCCGCCCTCAACCCGGATCCCGGCCCGGACCCGGCGGCGCTCCAGGCGCGCTTCCTGGCCTGGGCACGTCCCCGGATCGCCGTCACCCGCGCCCGCCTCGACGGCCAGGCGGAACCACCCGAGTGAGCCAGCCGGGGCGGCTCGCGGAAGTTCGTGCTGGTGCTACACCCTGGCTCGGCGGAGACGTTCGGCTGCCTGCACCCGCAGCGCGTCGGCGCCCGCCGAGCCGCCACCGCACAGTGCCATCTCCCGAGCGTTGTACGCGCAGCCAGCACCGGCGGCCGTACACCGGGCAGTCAGCCGGCACCGGCGAGACGCAGCCGGGCCAGCGCGTCGGCGACCTCCCGGGCGTCCGGGTGATCCGGCCCGTAGAGCAGGCAGAGATCCTCGTGCAGCGGCCGGAGTTCGGCGTACGCCTCGGCAGCGCGACCCTCGGTGAGCAGCAGCCAGCCGATGTCGCGGCGCAGTTCGAGCACCGTGTCGGAGGCGTCCCCGTCGACCGCGCGTACCTGGGTGAGAACCTGCCGGAACTGCCGCAGCGCCTCGGTAGCCTGGCCGAGTTCGGCTCGGCAGTGCGCGGCCTGCCGCAGACACTTCAGCGCCTCGTCGCTGGCTGGGCCGGCGGTCCGGGCGTACGCCTCGGCGAGCGCGTCGAACTCCGGCAGGGCACGCCGGAAGTCACCGCCGATGACCAGGAAGGCCGCCCGGCGGGAGCGCAGCCGCAGCACTCGGGGGTTCTCCGCGCCCAGCGTGGCGGCGGCGGGGGAGATCACCTGCTGGAGCACGTCCGCGGCCTGGCTGAACCGTTCGTCCTCGGCCAGTACGTCGGCCTGGGCCACCGCCTCCCGGATCGCGTCCCGCAGCCCCGTGTCGAGGGCCGCGGCGGCGGGTACGGGCGGCGGGTCGCCGGCCGGGGCGGACACCGCTGGTGCGATCTCGGTGCGCGGACGCGGCGAGTTGGGTCGGCGGTAGAGCAGGGTCGGGTCGGGCAGCCCGGCCAGGCCGCGTTCGGACGGCGAACCGCCTCCGGGGGTCGGCGATGCCGAGCCGGGGAGCGGGAGGAACGGCAACAGCCGCTCATAGACGGCGTAGGCATCGGCGGGCCGCTGCTCCGGAGCCTTCGCCAGCAGCTCCAGGATCAGCCGTTCCAGCGACTCCGGTACGTCCGGCCGCAGCTCGCGGACCGGTCGCGGCGGCTCCTCGACGTGCTGCCGCATCCGCTGGAAGTCGTTGGTGCCGTCGAACACGGTCCGGCCGGTCAGCATCTCGTGCAGCACGCAGCCGAGTGCGTAGAGGTCGCTGTGCGGGGTGATCCGCCCACTCTGAACCTGCTCCGGTGACATGTAGTGGGTGGTGCCGATCGGATTGCCGGTCGCGGTCAGCCGGGTCACGTCGGTGCGGAGGATGGCGGCGATGCCGAAGTCCAGCAGCTTCACCGCACCGGTAGCGGTGACCAGCACGTTGTTTGGCTTGAGGTCGCGATGCACCACCGGGATCGCGTGGGCGTGCGACAGCACCGTGCAGATCTGCGCGGCGATGGCGGCGGCCCAGGAGACCGGCATCGGCCGGGCCGGGTCGATGAACGCGTGCAGCGGGACGCCGCGGACGTACTCCATCACCAGATAGACCCGGTCGTATGAGCGGTCGAGCACCGCGTCGTACACCTGGGGCACGCCGTGGTGCTGGATGCGCGCGGTGATCCGGGCCTCCCGGGTGAACCGCTTGGCGAACTCCTCGGCCTGTTCGGCGGTGGCGATCACGTCGGGGCGGATGAGCTTGACCGCCACCTCCCGGTCGAGCACCCGGTCGTAGCCGCGCCACACCTGTCCCATCCCGCCAGACCGAATCTCCTCGACCAGCTCGTACCGGTCGGCGATCGACTCCGTCCGCACCGCTGTCGCCTCCCTCTCGGATCACCGCCCCGCGGGTCAGGGTCAGGTCAGGCCGCGTCGTCGTCCAGCACGCCCTCCTGCTCACGGATCAGCCGCCACGCGGCGCGCCGGGCGCTGCGGTTGAGGGTGCTGCGGAAGTCCGGGTCCGGACCGAAGTAGCGACGTCCGAGTTCGGCGATCGTGTC
>CALGAM010000059.1 GCA_937951935.1 uncultured Micromonospora sp.
ACCGCGTTCATGCCGACCAGCGCCCCGGACCCGACACGGCAGCCGTGCAGCACCGCGCCGTGTCCGACGTGCCCGTCACGCTCCAGCACCGCCTCGGTGCCCGGAAACGTGTGGAACACGCAGTGATCCTGCAAATTGGCGCCGGCCTCCATGACGATCCGGCCGAAGTCGCCCCGGAGGCTGGCGAAGGGTCCGACGTAGCAGCCGGGGCCGACGTGGACGTCGCCGATCAGGACCGCCGTCGGGTGGACGAAGGCGGTCGGGTGCACCACCGGGACAACGCCCTCGATCTCATACGCCGGCATCGGCGCCCCCGGCGGCGTGCCCGGCCGTCCATCCGCTCACGGTGTCTCACCCCTCCCCGCCTGGCCACCAACCCCGTGGGACGCGGGTCGCAACCCGATCGCCTCCTGCCGGTGCGCCAGATCCCTGTCGAACGCCGCCGCCACCGCAGCCACCGTCCACTCCGCCATCCGCACGGTCGGGACGGCGACCCGCGGGTGGGTCATGAGCGACAGTTCCTCGCCGTCCACCCGCACCACCTGCCCGGTGATCCCCGCGGCGGCGTCCGAGAGCAGGTAGACCACGGCCGGCGCGTTGCTGGCCGGAGACTTGCCCACGTTCTGTCCCCGGGCCCGACCGCCGAGGTAGCGCTCGTAGGTGTCCGCCATCCGGGTGTGCGCGTTGGGCGAGACGGCGTTGACCCGCACACGGGTGCCGGCGAGGTCCGCCGCCCAGCAGTAGGTCAGCGACGCGACGCCGCCCTTGCTCGCGCCGTACGCGGCCATCGCCGGCGAGCCGGCATGCGTACCGGAGGTGACGTTCACGACCGAACCGCCGTCCGGCTGTTCGAGCATGGCCCGGATCGCGTGCAGGCCGCAGTAGGCGGTGCCGAGCAGGTTCACCTCGACCACCCGGCGGAACTCCGCCGGGTCCTGTCCGCGCGGGTCGGCCATCCGGAAGATCCCGGCGTTGTTGACCAGCCCGTCGATGCGCCCGAAGGTGTTCCGACACGTCTCGACCAGCCTGCCGGCCCCCTCCCAGGAGGAGATGTCGGAGTCGTCGCAGACGGCCCCCAGCTCCGCGGCCACCCGCGCCGCCGCCTCCCGGTCGACGTCGTTGACCACCACCGAGGCTCCCTCGGCGACGGCGAGACGTGCGTACGCCTCGCCGAGCCCACGCCCCGCCCCGGTGATCACGATCGCCTTGCCGGTGAGCCAGCCGGCCGTGGCGCGGTCAGCACCCATCACCCAACGCCCTCTCCATCCGGCCGCCCGGCGGAAGCCGCCGGTGGCCCGGGGCGGTCCGCCAGCGGCGTTCTCCGTTCAGCCCGTCGGACGCAGGTCCCTGGGGCGCTCGACGCCGATCGCCGCGCTGTACGCGTCACCGAGCGCCGCCCCACCACCGTCCACCTCCGCCACGATCTCGCCACGCACCAGCACGTAGCCCCGGTCGACGACGCGCTGCAGGGCGCCGAGCGCGGGCTCGGCCAGCAACACGGCCACGCCCTGCCGGGCCAGCGTGGAGATGGTCCGGGCGAGTTCCCGGACGACCAGTGGGGCGAGACCGGTCATCATCTCGTCCAGCAACAGCACCCGGGGTGACCCCATCAGTGCGCGGGAGACCACGAGCATCTGCTGCTCACCGCCGGAGAGCACCCCGACCAGACTGCGCATCCGGGTCCGCAGGATGGGAAACCGGTCCACCGCCTCGTCGACGGCGGAGCTGGGCAGCCGGAGCATTTCGGCCATCACGCGCAGGTTGTCCGCGACGTTCAGGCGTGGGAAGAGTTGCCGTCCCTGCGGTACCACGGCGATCCCGGCCCGCGCCCGCGCCGCCGGCCGCAGCCGGGTGACGTCCTCGCCGTCGAGGTACACCCGCCCGGTCGCCGGCACCGATCCGTACGCGGCCAGCAGCAGACTGCTCTTGCCCGCGCCGTTCGGGCCGACGACGGCGGTGACCGCGCCGCCCCGGGCGGTGACGCTGACCTCGTTCAGCGCGCTGGCGTGCCCGTACCGGACGCTCAGTCCCTCGATCCTCAGCTCATGACCGGACACCCTGCACCTCCGCCCCGGCGGACTCGTCCCCGGCCTCGTCGTCGTCCGCGCCCGACCCGAAGTAGACGCGCTGCATCTGCGGGCTCGACAGGCACGCGCCGGGGTCGCCGTCGAACACCACCCGCCCCTGGTTGAGCAACATGATCCGGTCGACCAGGCGGGCGACGAGATCCACGTTGTGGTCGACCAGGATCACCGCGTGCCCCCGCCGCCGCACGGTGTGGATCACCTCGGCGATCCCCGCCACGCCGCGCGCGTCCGAGCCGGCGAACGGTTCGTCCAGCAGCAGCACCAGGGGGTCCTGCCCGAGCGCCCGACCGACCTCGACCAGACGCTGCTCGCCGAGGGTGAGATCACCCGCCTCCCGCTCCAGGCCGCCGAGCCCGAGCTCGTCGGCGATCGCACGCACGAACTCGTCGTCGGCCGCCATCCTGGGGCGCACCATCCCGACGAACACCCCGGCGATCATCTGCCACAGGGTGGCGTGCCGACGCGCGGCCCGCCCCAGCAGCAGGTTCTCCCGGACGTTCAGTTCGAGCGCGAGCTGGGGGTACTGGAAGGTCCGGGCCAGTCCCGCCCGAGCCCGTCGCGACGCCGGCCCGGTCAACCTCGCCCCGCGCAGCGTCAGCTCGCCCGCGGTGGCCGTCTGCGCTCCCGAGATGAGGTCGACGAGCGTGGTCTTGCCGGCCCCGTTCGGTCCGACCAGTCCGAGCACCTCACCGGCCCGCAGCTCGATGTCGACGTCCGCAAGGGCGGTGACCCCGCCGTACCGCTTGGTCAGACCACGCCCGACCAGCAAGATCTCCTCAGCCACCGTGGGGCTCCTTCCGCAGCAGGGCCCAGGTCCGAACACGCAGTCGATCGGCGTAACCCAGCACGCCCCTCGGCGCCAGCAGCATGATGACCAGCACGCCCAGCGCGAGCAGCAACGTGCCGCTGGCCTGGAACGCCGGGAAGTTGAGGGTCAGCTCGACCGCGAGCACGGCCCCGGCGACCGCACCCCACGGCGTGCCCGCCCCGCCGATCAGCGGCATGAAGATGGCGAGGAAGACGATGTTCAGGGTGAAGGTGTCGGGCGTGATGCTGCCCGCCGAGTAGGTGAAGAGGGCGCCCCCGACGGCGGCGATCGCCGCGCCGAGCGCCAGGGCCACGAGATTCAACACGGGCACCCGGACGCCGGCTGCCTCCACGGCCCGCGGCGCGTCCCGCATCGTCCGGACTATCACCCCCCAGGGCGAGAGCCGCAGCCGGTCCAGCAGGAAGGCGATGACGCAGACGACGACCACCGAGCCGAGTACCACCTGGTAGTGGCTCGGCGTCCAGCCGAACAGGTTGAGCGGCCGCAGGTTGCCGAGCCCACCGGACCCACCGGAGACGGGTTCCGCGTCGATCAGGAACGCGCTGAAGGCCATGCCGAACAGCAGGGTCACCGCCGCGAGGAAGAACCCGGACAGCCGCCGGGTGACCAGGCCGAGCAGCACCGCGACCAGCGCCGCGACGATCGGACCGACGAGCCACGCGACCGCGAGCGGCAACCCGGTCCTGGTGGAGACCAGACCGACGGCGTACCCGCCGATTCCGGCGTAGGCGCTGTACGCCATCGACAGCGATCCCGCCATCAGGTACGGGACGTACATCCCGAGGGCGATCAGCGCGTAGGTGACGGCGGAGGTGACCAGCGTCTGCCGGTAGCCGTCGGAGCCGACCCAGAACATGATCAACGCCGCGGCGAGGGAACCGAGGAACAGACCGCCGATCCCGGGGACCCGGCGGAGGTCCCACCGGGCGGGGGCGGGGCGGGGGCGGAGGTTCTCGGCGCTCATGCGCGTACCGTCCGAACGAACAGGCCCTGCGGCTTGAAGGCGAAGAACAGCAGGGCGATGAGGAGCATCCCGTACACGTGTGCCTGCCCACCGAAGTAGTAGGGCAGGAACACCTCGACCAGGCCGAGCAGCATGCCGCCGACGAGCGGCGCCCACACCGAGCCCGTGCCGCCGACCACCACGGCCAGGAACCCGGACAACGACCAGGCCAGCCCGGACAGCGAGTTCACCCCCGCCTTGGGGGCGAAGAGGATGCCGGCCAGGGCGGCGACGAAACCGGCCAGCACGAACGCGATCAGCCGGATGCGGTTGACCGGCAGGCCCAGCAGCGCGGCGGCGTGGTTGCTGTCACCCACCGCACGCAGCAGCCGGCCGGTCCGGGTGAACCGGATCCAGACGGCCACCAGGGCGAAGCAGATCAGCGCCACCCCGATCATCAGGAGCGAGGTCGGCTGGACGGTGACGTCGCCGACGGTCACCGGACCGAACGTCGCCAGGCTCTGCCCCGGCAGGGTCGGGTACCCGAAGACGTAACCGGCCAACTGCTGGATGGTGAAGAGGACCGCCGCCACCGCGACCAGCGCGGGAAGCTCCCCGCCGCCGCTGCGCCGCTGCACCGGACGCACCACACCGAGCTCGGTCAGGGCGGACAGCACCACGGTCACCGCCACGGCGATCGCGGCGGCCGGCCACACCGCCAGGTCGTACGTGATGACCAGCCACGTGGTGCAGAGCCCACCCATCATCGCGTACGGGCCGATCGCGAAGTTGAAGAAACCGGCCCCGACGTGAACCAGGTGGTATGCCAGGGCCAGCATGCCGAAGAAACACCCAATCTCCACGGCGGACAGCCAGAGCTGGAGATCTGTCATCGAGACTCCTCCTGAGCACCGCCCGGGTGGGCGGGCGCGCGGCGCGCCCGCCCACCCGGGATCAGTTCGAGCACGGGGGCTGGTACGTCGCCCACGGCCCCTTGGGCCTGTTGTCCGCACCGAACTCGATCAGCGAGAGGCCACACGGACCGTCGGCGCCGAGGTGCTTGGTGGCGGAGAAGGAGAGCGTGAAGCTGGGCTGGCCGAAGGTGGCCTGGTAACCAGTGATGCTCTGGATCGCCTCGTTGAGCTTCCTGGGGTCGTCCGGCCCGCCCGCCTTCTCGATGGCGAGCTTGAGGAGCTGGACGGAGTCCCAGCCCTGCGCGTCGTAGGCGGTGACCTCGTAGTCGTCACCGTTCTTCTGCTTGAGGAAGTCGATCAGGGCCTTCGTACGCGGGTTCTCGGTGTTGATCGAACCCATGAAGACCAGACCCTCGAGGGCGCCCGGGTTGGCCAGTTTCCAGGAGGAGGGCTGGTTGCCGATCGAGGCGAGCGAGAAGCGCAGCTTCCCCTTCATCTGCGCCGCCAGGGTGTTCTGGGCGAGCACCTCGAAGGCTCCACCGACGCTGGTGACCAGGATCGCGTCCGGGTTGGCGTTCTTGAGCCGCGCGACCTGGGCGGAGAGGTCCGAGGCGTTGGCGGCGCCCTTCTCGGTGGCCACGACCGTCACACAGGACATGCCCGCCAGGAGCGCCTTGTTCAGGGCCGCGATGGTGGCCGTGTCGTCTGTCAGGATGCCGAGCCTGGTGACGTTCGCCGCCCTGAACGCCCCGCAGTACACGTCGGCCCAGTCGGTGGTCGTGTTCGCCAGCATGTAGATCAGCTCGTTGTCCGGCGGCTCGACCAGCGTCGCGGTCACGCCGGTGGGCGCGATCGCCGGCAGACCGAGCTGGGTCAGGGTGGACTTGGCCTGCATGACGGCGGCGCTTCCGCTCTGCAGGAAGAGCGCCTTGGCGCCCTGACTGTGCAGCTTCTGCAGGACCGCCGGGACCTTCGTCGGGTCGCTCTCGTCGTTCTCGACGACGAGCCGCAGCGGACGCCCGAGAACGCCACCCTTGTCGTTGATGTCCTGGATCGCAAGCCGGATGGTCTTGCCAGCGATGGTGCTGTAGGAGGCACCGGGGCCGGTGCTGTCCTCGTCCATCCCGATGATGATGGGTTCGCCCTTCGCGGTGCCGTCGGTCGGCTCGTCACTGCCGCCCCTGCCCCCGCAACCTGCCGCCGCGAGAGCGACGACGGCCAGGCTCGCAACGAGCCGTACCGTCGCTCCTCTGGTGATGGCCACTTCCGCCCGCCTCTCTCGATATGGCTTGTCACGACCTCACGGTCGTCCCTGTCATCGCGGCCGTGCTTCCGCCGGAGAGCGCCGCGGCAGCGCCAGCTCCACGCCGGCGTCGACGGAGCCAGAACTGGCCAGGTCAGCCGGCAACCGAGCAAGCGCTAGGTTGATATAGTGCTGTCGACTACATGACGTGTCAAGGGCCACAATGCTGCCCCGGTATCACGAAGGGAGCAAGTACGTGATCATCGGGCTCCTGCCGGTTGACCTGCTCATCCATGCCCCGGGGCGGTGGTGGGAGCCGGCGCGGGCGCCCGGATGTCCACCCCGCGGCCCCATCCGCACGCCCGGAAGCCGCGACGAACCGACGAATGGGTTGTTCCACCGACACGAAGGGGTCGTCGAAGCGCGATGAAGATCGTGGTGTTGGTCAAGCAGGTGCCGGATTCGAGTACGGATCGTGTGTTG
>CALGAM010000060.1 GCA_937951935.1 uncultured Micromonospora sp.
GCTGCTGCCCCGGTGGTCGGTGGCGCTCGCCTGGTCGGCCCTGCTGGTCTGTGTCCTGTTCGGTCAGCTCGGGACGCTGCTGGAGGTGCCCCAGCCGGTGCTGAACATCTCGCCGTTCACCCACCTGCCGGCGGTGCCGGCCGACGATCCCGCCGTGACGCCAACGGTGGTGTTGTCGCTCGTCGCGGTGGCGCTGGCCGGGGCGGGCCTGGTTCTCTTCCGCCGCCGCGATCTGGCGGTCGGTGGCTGACCCGCCGCGCGGGGCCGTCCGCGTGGGCGGGCACACCGGCGGGGGCCGCTCGCGCGACCGGTCCCCCGCCGGTGCGTCAGCCCGCGTAGGCCTCCAGACGCTCCGCCCGGGAGGGGTGACGCAGCTTGTGCAGCGTCATCTTCTCGATCTGCCGGATCCGTTCCCGGGAGAGACCGAACTCCCGGCCCACCTCGTCGAGGGTGCGCTGCCGACCGTCGTCGAGACCGAAGCGGAGCCGGATCACCGCCTGCTCACGCTGCGAGAGGGTGGCGAGGACGATCTCCACCTCGTTGCGGAGCATGCCCTGGGAGGCGGAGTCGCCGGGTTCCTCCCGCGGGTCCACCGCGGCGACGAAGTCGCCGAGCGCGCTCTCCCCGTCCTCGCCGACCGCCTGGTCCAGGCTGACCGGCTCGCGGTCGTACGAGATGAGTTCGAGCACCTGGAACTCCGGCACGCCCAGCGCGGCGGCGATCTCGGCGATGCTCGGTTCCCGGCCGAGGGTGGCGGCGAGGTCACGGCGGGTCCGAACCATCCGGTTGACCTGCTCGACCATGTGGACCGGGATGCGGATGGTCCGGGCCTGGTCGGCCATGGCGCGGGTGATGGCCTGGCGGATCCACCAGGTGGCGTAGGTGGAGAACTTGTAGCCCTTGGTGTAGTCGAACTTCTCCACGGCGCGGATCAGGCCGAGGTTGCCCTCCTGGATCAGGTCGAGGAAGGCCATGCCCCGCCCGGTGTAGCGCTTCGCGATGCTGACGACCAGCCGCAGGTTCGCCTCGAGGAGGCGCTCCTTCGCGGCCCGGCCCTGTGCCACGATCGTCGCCAGGTCCGCCCGGAGCTCGGGCGAGAGTCGGTCACCGTCCGTCGACGCCTCGGCGTCGGCGGCCAGCTTCTCCTCGGCGTACAACCCCGCCTCGATCCGCCGGGCCAGCTCCACCTCCTCGGCGGCGGTGAGCAGCTTCGTGCGGCCGATCCCGTTGAGGTAGGCCCGGACGAGGTCGGCCGAGGCACCCCGCTCGTCGGTGGCGTCGAGGTCGACCATGGTCTGGCCGGCCGCGTCGTCGCGGACCGACCCGTTGTCGGTGTCGGCCGGGCTGCTGGCCGGGTGGAACACGTCGTCCTTGCGCATGACCATCGTCTGTCGCCTCCCCGCTTCGACAAAGTGGCGCCTCCCAGCGGTCGACCACGCTGGTGTCACCAGCTTGGCTGCCCGCGCGTGAAACCGAGGTGAGGAGAGCGGCCCGATGGCACGAAACCGGGAGACGGGCCGAGGTGACCTGGTGGGTTTTCTCACGTATGTCGGTCTTGTTCGTCGATCCCGTCGGACGGGCCTTGCCCGGGCCCGCTACGGTGCGACCGGGCCGGCGACCTGGGACCACGGCCCGGGGGCGCAACGCGCCGGAGTCGAACGGACGGAGGACGTGGTGGTCTTCAAGCGGTTGCTACAGGCGATGGGCGTGGGCGGTCCGTCGGTCGAGACGGTCCTGGCCAATCCCAACTGCCGTCCGGGCGGGTACCTCGAAGGGCGGATCCACGTCGTCGGGGGCGACCACCCGGTCGACATCTCGTACGTGGCGTTGGGGCTGGTGACCCGGGTCGAGGTCGAGGGCGGCGACGTCGAGTACGAGACGGTCCAGGAGTTCCACCGCCAACAGGCGGCCGGCGCGTTCCGGCTGGGCAGCGGCGAGCGCCGGGACATCCCGTTCCGGTTCGAGGTGCCGTGGGAGACGCCGATCACCGAGATCGGTGGCCAACACCTGCACGGGATGACGATGGGACTGCGCACGGAGCTGGAGGTGGCTCGGGCGGTGGACCGGAGCGACCTCGACCCGGTGGCGGTCTATCCGCTCCCGGCCCAGGAACAGATCGTGGCCGCGCTGCTCCGGCTCGGCTTCAGGTTCAGCCGGGCCGACGTCGAGCGCGGCCACATCTACGGTGTCCGGCAGGCGCTGCCGTTCTACCAGGAGATCGAGTTCTATCCCGGATCGCAGTACGCCCGCGCGCTCAACCAGCTCGAACTCACCTTCGTCGCCACGCCGCAGGAGCTGCAGGTCGTCTTGGAGCTCGACAAGCGTGGTGGGCTCTTCACCGAGGGTCACGACGTGTTCGGTCGGTTCACCGTCGACCACGCCACGGCGGACCGCATCGACTGGGTGAGCGAGGTAGACCGCTGGCTGCGGCAGTCGTTGCAGAAGCGCGGGCTGTTCTTCTGACGCCCTCGTCCCTCCGGCGTTCCCTGTTCTCCTGACGCCCTCGGGCGGCTCTGACGCCCACGGGCGGCGGCGGGTGCGGTTGCCCGGGCGGGCGGTCAGAGCTCCAGCAACACCGTCCGCGGCCCGACGTTGACGCTCTCGACCAGCATGTGCGCCCGGAACCGGCCGGTCGCCACCGTGGCGCCCCGGCTCCGTAGCGCCTCGACGACGGCGGTCACCAGCGGTTCGGCGGTCGCCGCCGGGGCCGCCGCCGTCCAACTGGGCCGCCGGCCCCTGCGGGCGTCGCCGTACAGGGTGAACTGGCTCACCACCAGGATCGGAGCCCCGGTCTCCGCCGCCGACCGCTCGTCGTCGAGGATGCGCAGCTCGTGGATCTTGCGCGCCATCGTCGCGGCGGTGGCCTCGGTGTCGCCGTGGGTCACCCCGAGCAGCACCAGAAGCCCGTCCGAGATCGCCCCGACCACCTCGCCGTCCACCGTCACACTGGCCCGGCTGACCGTCTGCACCACCGCTCGCACGGCGGTCAGTCTGCCACGGGCACGAGGATGCCTCGCTCCACGAGGTGGGCGACGATCGGCCCGGCCGCCTCGGCGAGGTGCTCCGCCGGGACGTCGTGCGCGAGCGCCAGCAGCGTGAGCTGCTCCCGCAGCGGCACCTCGCCGTTGGCGCCCCCGACCAGGGCCAGCACCAGGGGATCGACCTCCTCGCTCCACCGCAGCCCGTGGGACATGACCAGCACCTGCCGGTCCACCACCCAGCCCTCGTCGCCCATGGTCGCCTCCTGGTGCAGGCGTAGTCCGTCGGCGGCCCGGAAGCGGGTGGCCAGCAGTCCCTCGTCGTCGCGGGACCGCAGCCAGTCCTGCCGGTCGAACCAGGCGGCGATCTGCTCGCCCATCGGCGGTTGCACCTGCTGCCGCAGGTCCTCGACCCGAACCACCGGGTCGTCGTGCCCGCCCCGCCGGAGGCTGATCAGTCCGAAGCCGACCGCCTCCACCTTGTGCGCGTCGAACCAGTCCAGCCAGGCCGCGATCCGGCGCGGGTCGGGTGCCTCGCCGGCGTCGGTCAGCCACAGGTCGACGTACGCCATCGGATCGGCCACCTCGCGCTGGATGACCCAGGCGTCCAGCCCGGTGCCGGCGAACCAGCCGGCGACCCGCTCGCTCCAGTCCTCGCCCGCCACGTGCAGCCAGTTGGCCAGGTACTGCATCGTGCCGCCCTCGGTGAGCAGCCCCGGCGCCGCGGCGGCGAGTTCGGCCGCGACGCCGTCGCCGACCCGTCCGGAGTCGCGGTAGCTGTGGGTCGCCGTGCCGGGGCCGACGACGAAGGGCGGGTTGCTCACCACCAGGTCGAACCGGCGGCCGGCCACCGGGGCCACCAGGTCGCCCTTGAGGAGTTCCCAGCGGTACCCGTTGAGCGCCGCCGTGGTCGCGGCGAACCGCAGCGCCCGGTCGGAGATGTCGGTGGCGGTGACGGACCGGGCGTGTTCGGCCAGGTGCAGCGCCTGCACCCCGCTGCCGGTGCCGAGGTCGAGGGCGGTGTCGACCGGGCGGCGGATGGTTGCCCCGAGCAGGGTGGTGGAGGCACCGCCGACGCCGAGCACGTGGTCCGGCGCCAGTGGGCGACCGGGGCGGGCGCTGGCCGGCACGTCGGAGAGGATCCACCAGTTGTCGCCGTAGGGCTCCAGGTCGACGCCCTGGCGCAGCCCGTCGCCGTACGGCTCGACCAGGCCGCCGGCGAGCGCCTCCTCCAGCGGCAGAGGCGCGAGGGCCGCCCGAACCGACGCCTCGGGCTCGGTCTGCCCGCAGACGAACACCCGGATCAGCGTGGCGAGCGGATCGGGGTCCATGGTGGCCCGCAGCGCCGCCCGGAAGTCGTTGCGGGCCAGGGCTGCGGTCGCCTGCGGGCCGAGCCGTTCGGCGATGCCGCTCGACGTGTAACGGGCGGCGGTCAGCGCCTCCCGGAGCTGGTCCACCCCGGCGGGGGACAGCAGCATGTCGTCCTTGTCCACGCGTCCATCCTGCCGGGCGCGACCGGCGCCGTGCCGGCAACCTCGCGCCGGCGTGGCCGAACACCCCGTCGGGTTACCGGTGGTGTCCCGGCCGGTGCGGCCGGCCGGCGGTCAGCGGTGGACCGGCGTGACGGGTGGGGCGTACCGGAACGGCGACGGCCGCGGTTGTCACAGTCCGGCCGCGGCGTCGTACCGGCGGCGCAGGTCCGCCATCTCGGAGTCGCTCAACGCCTCCCTGAGCGCCATCTCCTCGTACGGGTCCGGGAACATCTCCCGGAGCCGGTCGACGAACCGGACGTCGGCGGTCGCCTCGACGACCTGGATGCCCGGCGGATCGGTGGACATGTCCATGATCAGTGGACCGGCCAGCTTCACCGCCCAGTCCCAGGGCCGCTTCTGCTCGGCGACGCCGCACAGGTGGAAGCCGTACACGGTCTGCACCTCGGCCAGGGTGGTGGCGTTCGACGGCTCGTAGCCGTACACGGTGACGCCACAGATCACCGGTGCCCTGCCGCCCTCCGCCTGGCCGCCGGTCGCGCCGTCGTGGCTGTGGTGGTGTGTGGCGGGGTCGGCCTGTTCGAGTACCGTCCGCATGTGGGTGACGATCTGCGCCTTCAGGTCGGTCGGGCCGGCCTCCGAACCGGCGGTGTTGACCAGCACGACCGCCGTGCCGGACACCGCCAGCAGGATGACCGCCACCCACACGAAGCGGTTGCGGTACCACCCCGCCAGGCGCGTACGGGAAACCATGCTCTGTATCACCTCGCCGGTCTGGTCCGTCGGAATCCTGTTCGGCGGTCGGCCGACCGGGCCGGCTTCCGTCGGACGGTTCTGCCTTCGTCGGGACCGGTGGCCGCGCGGTGCGTGGCCCCGGGTACGGATCGGCTGTCACGGGTGGTGTGCGGACCTGTCGGGACAGGACTCACGTGGCTGTCGTCACCAGCCCGACCCGCCACAGCGGAGGGCGACGAAGTGGATCCCGGCGGGATGAGGGTGGCGGGGACGGGGTGCGTGTCGGGCAACGGCGACACGCGAAGGGGCGACCGGCACGACGCCGGTACGGCTGTCCGTGGTGCTCCCGCTGCATGCCGTGCTCGGTGTGGTTGCCCCCACACCGCGGCGACGTGAGCTATTGCAGCACGTGTTCGGCGGCACCGGCAACATCGACCGACGCCACGACGGCCTCCGGTCCGGGGGCGGGTTCCGGTCGGCCGCCGCGGAGACGGCCGGTCGCCGGCCGGCGCCGGGACGGGTGAACCGGGCGCGCGGGCAGGCGGCGTGCCGACGCCGGACGCGGCGTCGGCACGCCGTCACCACCCGTCGGGCCCGGTCCGCTCCGGACCGGTGGGCCCGTCCCCCGGCCCACCGGCCGGCCCGGTCGGGCCGCCCGGGCGACGGTCAGGCCGTCCAGGTGACCTTCCTGCGCCGGACGACGACCAGTGCCGCCCCGGCGCCGACGAGCGCCAGACCGAGCAGGACGATGCCGGCGACCGCGGGGCCGGTCAGCGGCAGGCCCTCGCCGCCTGCGCCGCCGGCGTCGGCGGCGGGGGAGAGGCTCGGCGTCGCGGGCCCGGTGGGAGGTGCGGTCGGGGAGTCGGCCGGAGTGGGTTCGGCCGGTGGCGTGGTGGTCGGGGTCTCGGCCGGCGGGGTGGGGGTGGTCCCGCCCGACGGGGTGGCCGTCGGGGTTCCGGTCGGGGTCGGCTGCGGGCAGGGGGCGAGCCAGAAGACCTTGTGCTTGCCCGCGCCCGGGGCGCCGACCAGCTCGACGACCAGCTTGACGTGGTAGCCCTGCCGGGGGTGGGCCTCGTACCCGGCGAGCCCGAGCTGGTCGGCGGTGAAGACGAAGGTCTCGTCGGGATCGGGCGCCGCACCACCGGCCGGGTCGTCGCTGACCAGGACGTTGTCCAGCCGCAGCAGCTCGGTGCCGTTCCCGGTCGGCGGGTGGGCGGTGAACACGATGGTGGCCCGCTCGCCCTCGTCGAAGTTGAAGAACGCGACCTCGAAGCTGCAGGTGACGTGCGGCTCGTTGGCGGTGCCGCCGTCGAGCGGCACGCCGTCGATCGTCACCGTGCCGTTGGCGCCGGGCGGGTCGGCGGCGAGTGGCGCGCTGGCCGGCCGGTGCCCGGCGGGCGCGGACGCCGCCCAGACCGGTGTCGGGACGGCGAGGCAGGCGGCCCCGGCCACGGCCGTGACGACCGCGGACCGTAGGCCCCGATGATGACGCATGACTCCTCCAGGTGTCGGCGTGCGGCCACCGTGCCGCACAGCGGTCGGATGATCACTCCCAGGACCCGTGTGAGAAGGCGCCGCGCCCGGCTCGGCCGTTACACCCCGCGGTGGGTCGGGCGGGGAGCGGCTTGCCGGGGCGGCCCGCGGACCGCGCGCCGTACCAGGCAGGATGAGGGCATGACACTCGCGCTGCCCATCGCCGCCGAAGCCAACGACCTGCTCCGGCGCAACCCGCTGGCGCTGCTGATCGGTATGGTCCTCGACCAGCAGATCAGCATGGAGAAGGCCTTCGCCGGCCCGTACGAGCTGGCGAGGCGGCTCGGCCACGAACCGGATGCCGCCGAGTTGGCCGGCTACGACCCGGAGGAGCTGGCCGCGGTCTTCGCCGCGCGTCCCGCCCTGCACCGGTTCCCGAAGGCGATGGCGACCCGGGTGCAGGAGGTGTGTCGTACCCTCGTCGAGCGCTACGACGGCGACCCGAGCCGGCTGTGGTCGGAGGCGACCGACGGCGCCGATCTCCGGGCACGGCTCACCGGACTGCCCGGCTTCGGCCCGCAGAAGGCGCAGATCTTCGTCGCGCTGCTCGGCAAGCGGTTCGGTGTCCGGCCGCCGGGCTGGCGCGAGGCGGCGGGGACGTACGGTGCCGACGGGGTCTTCCGCTCCGTCGCGGACGTCACGGACGAGGCGTCGCTGGCCCGGGTACGCGAGTACAAGCAGCGGACGAAGAGCGCGGCCAGGGAGTCCGGGGCGGGCTGAGGGCGTGGTCGCGGGTGTGTCCGACGGCCGGTCGGCGGGCGCGGCCGCGGTGCGCCGCGCCGGGCGTGGGATCGGCGCCGCACGGCCCGCGCCGACCTGCGCGGCCCTGTCGTGGGGTGCGAGGATGGAGGCCGGCATCCCGACCACACGGTGTCCGGGGCCGGATACCTCTAGACCCCGGGAGGGCTGTGGTGAAGCGTCAGGCACACCAGCCCGTCCTGATCACCGACGCCGCGCGGAGTCAGGACGACCAGCTGCGCAGCCGCGAACGCCGGTACGTCCTGATGATGGCCCTTCGGGCCGTCTGCATCGTCGCCGGTGCCATCCTGGTCGGGACCAGTGCGCCACTGCTCTGGCTCTGGCTGCCGCTGTGCGCCGTCGGGATGGTCCTGCTCCCCTGGCTGGCCGTTCTCCTCGCCAACGACCGCCCTCCGAAGGAGAAGCACCGGCTGGCCAACCGGCTGCGCCGCCGGCGTGCCGAGGAGATCGTTCCGCGGGCGCTCACCGCGGACGAACGCCCGCACCGGGTCATCGACGCCGAGCCCTGACCCGGGCGCCGTGGCGGCGGCCCGCCGTCCCGCGGGGACGTCCGCCAGACCGCGCGGGTGGGCCGTCCCGGGTGTGGCCCCGGGCCCGGCCGGCCGATCCCGCCGGCCGCAATCTGGTCGGTCAGTCGGCCCGGTCGGCGACCGTCGGCGCGGGCCGGGCGCCGACCACGGCGACCGCCGCCGCACCCAGCTCCGCCGCCCGGCGCAGCGCCTCGGCCGGGCCCGCGCCGGCCACCCAGGCCGACAGCAGGCCGGCGGCGAACGCGTCGCCGGCCCCGGTCACGTCCCGTACCGCCACCCGCCGACCGGCCGACTCGACCAGCAGGCCGTCCCGCCCGGCCCAGACCGACCCGGCGGCCCCGTTCTTCACCACGACGTTGCGCGCCACCTCGCCCAGTCGGCGCGCCTGCGCCGCCGGCGTACCGGGACCGGCCAGCACCGTCGCCTCGTCCGCGTTGGCGAGCAGCAGGTCGACCTCGCGTACCCAGTCCAGGAACGCCGTCGCGCCGACCCGCCGCAGCGGCATCGCCGAGGCCGCGTCCACGCTGGTGGTCAGCCCGCGTTCACGCGCCGCGGCCAGCGCGGCGAGCCCGGCCGCCCGCGAGGCGGCGTCCAGCAGCGGGTACGCCGACAGGTGCAGGTGTCCCGCGTCGGGCGTGGCGGCCAGCGCCGCCACGACGTCGTCCGGGGTCAGCCGGAGGTTGGCTCCCCGTTCGGTGATCATGGTCCGCTCCCCGCCGTGGGTCAGCACGATCACCGTGCCGGTCGGGGCGTCCGGGCAGCGGCGTACCGCGCACCGCACGCCCGCCCGGGTCAGCTCGGCGACGCGGGCGTCGCCGGCCTCGTCACCGCCGACGGCCCCGACCAGGGTGACCGGGTGTCCCCGCCAGGCGAGCCAGGCCGCGGTGTTGGCGGCCTGGCCGCCACCGGCGAACCGGATCGCGGCCGGGGTGTCCGAACCGGGTGCCGGCGCGTGCGCGAGCACCGCCACCACGTCGGTGACGACGTCCCCCACCACCAGGATCCGGGGTGGCCGGGCGGTGCCCCTGCGGGCCGGCAGGGTCATCCCCGGGCGGCGGCGACGGCGATCCGCGCCGCCAGTGCCGCGTTGCGCAGGATGATCCGGGTGTTCACCGCCAGGCTGGCTCCCCGGGTGGCGGTGTGGAAGTGTTCCAGCAGGAACGGGGTGACCGCCTTGCCGGTGATCCCGTCCGCGGCCAACCGGGCCAGCCCGTCGGCCAGGACGCGGTCGTGCAGTTCGGGGTCGAGCTGCTCGTCCGGCGGAAGCGGGTTCGCCACGATCAGGGCGCCGGTCGAGATCCCGTGCGCCGCGCGGGCCGCCAGCACGGCGGCGGCCTGCTCCGGCGACTCCACCGCCCAGTCCAGGTCGAAGCCGCCGTCGGTGACGAAGAATCCCGGGAAGCGCCGGGTGCGGTAGCCGACCACCGCCACACCCAGCGTCTCCAGTCGTTCCAGGGTGGCCCCGACGTCGAGGATCGACTTCACCCCGGCGCAGACCACGGCGATCGGGGTGTGGGCCAACGTGACCAGGTCGGCGGACTCGTCGAACGTCTGCGCCGCCTCCCGGTGCACACCGCCGAGTCCTCCGGTGGCGAAGACCCGGATACCGGCGGCGGCGGCGATCGCGCTGGTGGCGGCGACCGTGGTCGCGCCGTCGGCGCCGGTCGCGGCGGCGACCGCCACATCCCGTACGGAGAGCTTCGCGACGCCGTCCGCGCTGGCCAGCCGGGTCAGCTGGCTGTCGTCGAGGCCCACGATCAGCTCGCCGCCGACCATGCCGATCGTCGCCGGTACCGCCCCGTTGTCCCGTACCGCCTGCTCGATGTCCCGAGCCACCCGCAGGTTGTCCGGGCGGGGCAGGCCATGGGAGACGATGGTGCTCTCGCAGGCGACGACGGGACGTCCGGCGCGCAGTGCCGCGGCCACCTCGTCGCCGTACCGGATCTGGAAATCGGTCACGCCGCCTACCGTACGGGCCGCGCCGGAGGTCGTGTCCGGTGGACCCGCCCGGCAGTGACCTGCAAGACTGGGGGCGTGAGTACACCCGTCGCCCCCCAGAGCAGTGGCAGTGGCACCGTCCTCGAGCGGCCCGTCGAGAGTCCGCTCGAACCCGGTGACCACGAGCGCTTCGCGCACTACACCGCCAAGGACAAGCTGACCGAGGCCCTGGTGCTCGGTACGCCGGTCACGGCGCTCTGCGGAAAGGTGTGGGTGCCGTCCCGGGACCCGAGCCGTTTTCCGATCTGCCCGGAATGCAAGGAGATCTACGAGGACGACAACCGGTTCTACGACCCGGAACCGAGCCCGCAGCAGTAGCCCTGCGGCAGCCGGGGTCCGGCCGAGGCACGTCACGCCGAGCCGGCCCGGCCGCCTGACGGTGCCGCGTCGGGCCCGGCGGTCGCCGGTCGGGCCCGACGCGGGGGCGGCCGCCGCGGTGGTCGATCCGCCGGGCCCCTCTCCCCACCTCCGCCCGGTGACCGTCGCGACCCCCTGATCCGCGCCGACCCCCTCGAGGCCGCGGTCCGCGCCGCCGGCGGTGCCTCGGCGGCTGCGCCGCCAGATCCACGTCGTGGCGTCCCTGGTCGACGCGCTCGCGGTGGTGGTGCCCGACCGGGCCGGTCTGGCCGACTCCAACCTGTTGGTCACCGCCGCGCCGGTCGTCCTCGTCCGCGCCTCGGGGCGCTGCGGCGCCGGTCCGCCCCGGTTCGCGGTGACGCCACGGCTGCCGGTCGGATTCCCGACGCCGACGCCCGGCGCGGGGTGCGGTCGACGGCGAGACGGGTGGCGGCCGCGACCGGTGTGGCGTTCGTGTCTGCTGGGTCAGCGGTGCGCCGCTGGTTATGCTGAGATGGCCTTCGCGCTCGCTCCGACCGCGGAGGCGTTTTCGTGTGGGGGTGTCGGATCTCTTCGTCGGAGGGGAGTGGTTCTGCGTGGGAGCCCGACTGCCGGCCATCGAAGCGTTCCCGGCGCTGCGCGCGTGGCAGCGCAAGGCGTTGGTGGAGTACCTGCGACGCCGCTCCGAGGACTTCCTGGCGGTCGCGACACCCGGCGCAGGAAAGACGACCTTCGCGCTGCGCATCGCCGCCGAGCTGCTCGTCGACGGGACGGTCGAGGCGGTGACCGTGGTCGCCCCGACCGAGCACCTGAAGAACCAGTGGGCGGCGGCGGCCGCCCGGGTGGGGATCCAGCTGGACGCCACGTTCCGCAACGCCGACCTGCACTCGTCGGCGGACTTCCACGGGGCCGTCGTGACGTACGCGCAGGTCGGTATGGCCCCGCAGGTGCACCGCCGTCGGACCATGACCCGACGGACGCTGGTCATCCTGGACGAGATCCACCACGCCGGGGATTCCCGGTCCTGGGGCGACGGCGTCAGGACCGCCTTCGAGCCCGCGGTGCGGCGGCTGATGCTGACCGGTACGCCGTTCCGGTCCGACGACAACCCCATTCCGTTCGTGACCTACGAGCGGGGCGACGACGGCCTGCTGCGGTCCCGGGCCGACGCGGTGTACGGCTACGCGGACGCGCTCGCCGACGGCGTCGTACGTCCCGTGATCTTCCTCGCCTACTCCGGTGAGACGCGGTGGCGGACCAGTGCCGGGGAGGAGCTCGCCGCCAGGCTCGGCGAGCCGATGACCCAGGATCTGGTCGCGCAGGCGTGGCGGACCGCGCTCGACCCGGCCGGTGACTGGATGCCGCAGGTGCTACGCGCCGCTGACGCCCGGTTGCAGGTGCTGCGGGCGGGCGGGATGGCCGACGCGGGTGGCCTGGTGATCGCCAGCGACCAGCAGGCGGCCCGGTCGTACGCGCGGTTGATCGAGCGGGTGACCGGGGAGAGGGCGGTGGTGGCCCTCTCCGACGACCAGGGGGCCTCGGACCGGATCGAGGCCTTCGCCGCCTCCGACCAGCGGTGGCTGGTCGCCGTACGGATGGTCTCGGAAGGGGTCGACATCCCTCGTCTGGCGGTCGGGGTCTACGCGACGAGCGCCTCCACGCCGCTGTTCTTCGCCCAGGCGATCGGCCGGTTCGTCCGGGCTCGCCGGCCGGGGGAGACCGCCTCGGTCTTCCTGCCGAGCGTGCCGCACCTGCTCAGCCTCGCCAGCGAGATGGAGGCGCAGCGGGACCACGTGCTGGGCGAGCCGAAGCGGCGGGAGGGGTTCGAGGACGACCTGCTCGCCCGGGCGCAGCGCACCGAACAGGCCAGCGGCGAGCTGGAGAAGCGGTTCGAGGTGCTCTCCGCGACCGCCGAACTCGACCAGGTGATCTTCGACGGGGCGTCCTTCGGCACCGCCGCCCGGGCGGGGACCCCGGAGGAGGAGGAGTATCTCGGGCTGCCGGGGCTGTTGACCGCGGAGCAGGTCGCGACGCTGCTGAGCAAGCGCCAGGCGGAGCAGCTGGCCGCGCAGCGTCGGCGGCGACAGGCCGACGCGCAGACCACCCCGCCTCAGCCGCCCACGCGGCCGCTCACCGCGGCGGAGCGCCGGATCAGCCTGCGCCGTCAACTCAACGCCCTGGTCGCGGCGCACCATCACCGCACAGGTCTGCCGCACGGCAAGATCCATGCCGAGCTGCGCCGCCGTTGCGGGGGACCGCCGAGCGCCCAGGCGACGATCGAACAGCTTGAGGAGCGGATCGCGGCGGTCCGGAGCCTGTGAGGCGGCCGGGGCCGAGGATCAGGATCCGGCGCGTCCGCGCTCCCGGGCGGGGCCGGCCCGGTGGTCGGCGACCGTCGCCCGTCAGCCGGAATCCGTCGACCGCCAACAGGAACCGGAGGTGTCCAGGCGGGCACCTCCGGTCGTCATGTCTGGGATCGGTCAGTTCGCCATCAGCTCGGCGCCACGCCAGTTGAAGTCCGGGTCGGCCGCGTAGCGCACCGTGATCTTGACCAGCTGCTCGGCGTACTTGTTCGCGTGGTGCCCGCAGAACACCAGTTCGCCGCCACCCGCGAGGGTGATCCGGAGCTTCCCGGCGGCGTTGCAGCGATCGCACCGTTCATCGGCGGCTGGGGGAGCCACCGTCTCGGGCGGCGGCGTGAGGGTTGGGGTCATCGCCTTCCTCCTGCGGTCGTCACCGATGAACACTCTCGTCGGTCGTTGGTCACGTATCGTGCAACACCCCTGTGCGGCGTGGCCTTCCCAGTGTGCCCCGCGGGGAGCGATGTCACACGTCGTAGAGACAGTGTGCCGCGTCACCGGGGTACCACGTCAACGACCACACGTGGGAACCGACGGACCGACACTCGGTGATCTACGTCCAGTTATTGATCCAATACTGTTCGTGACTTTCGGAGATCAGTCGAGGTAGTCCCGGAGCACCTGCGAGCGGGACGGATGGCGCAGCTTCGACATCGTCTTCGACTCGATCTGCCGGATCCGCTCGCGGGTGACGCCGTACACCTGGCCGATCTCGTCCAGCGTGCGAGGCTGCCCGTCGGTCAGGCCGAAGCGCAGCCGCACGACGCCCGCCTCGCGTTCGGAGAGGGTCTGCAGGACCTGCTGGAGCTGGTCCTGCAGGAGCGAGAAGGAGACCGCGTCGACCGCGACGACGGCTTCGGAGTCCTCGATGAAGTCGCCGAGCTGGCTGTCCCCCTCGTCGCCGATGGTCTGGTCGAGGGAGATCGGCTCCCGGGCGTACTGCTGGATCTCCAGCACCTTCTCCGGGGTGATGTCCATCTCCTTCGCCAGCTCCTCCGGCGTCGGCTCGCGGCCCAGGTCCTGGAGCAGCTCGCGTTGGATCCGGCCGAGCTTGTTGATCACCTCGACCATGTGGACCGGGATGCGGATGGTCCGGGCCTGGTCGGCCATGGCGCGGGTGATGGCCTGGCG
>CALGAM010000061.1 GCA_937951935.1 uncultured Micromonospora sp.
CTGCCCAAGCCGACCATCGCGATGGTGCAGGGCGCGTGCATCGCCGGCGGGCTGATGCTGGCGTGGTGCTGCGACCTGATCGTGGCCGCCGACGACGCGTTCTTCGCCGACCCGGTGGTACGGATGGGCATACCCGGTGTGGAGTACTTCGCCCATCCGTGGGTGATGGGCCCCCGGTTCGCCAAGGAGTTCCTGTTCACCGGGGAGCGGATCAGCGCCGAGCGGGCGCTGGCCCTGGGCATGGTCAACCGGGTGGTGCCCCGGGCGGCGCTCGAGGAGGAGACGTTCGCGCTGGCCGAGCGGATCGCGACGATGCCCCGGCTGGGACTCGCGCTGACCAAGAAGGCGGTCAACCAGGCGGAGGACCTGATGGGGATGCGGGCCGGAATGGACTCGGTGTTCGGCCTGCACCACGCCGCGCACGCGCACAACGCCGAGGTCAGCGGGGATTCCCTGGCCGGGCAGACGGCGCGGTCGATGAAGCGGGACTGACGGCACGGCCCGCCCGGCCGGCGGCGGGTTCGGCACGCGGCCGGCCCGGTCAGCGGCCCACGCGGGCCGCGAGCCACTCGACGCCGCGGGCCAGCGCCCGCGGCGCGCCCTCCGCCTCGATCGGCGGTCCGACCAGCTCCAGGTCCCACAGACCGCGGTAGCCGAGCCCGGCCAGGTCGCGCAGCAGACGCTCCAGCGGGATGTCCCCGTCGCCCGGCACCCACCGGTTGGGCACGCTCCGCGTGCCCAACCGGACGTCGCTGACCTGGACCAGCCGCACCCGGTCGAGTTCGACGCGCAGCGTGTCGACCAGCCCACGCTCCTGCCAGCAGCAGTAGAGGTCGACGCAGAGGCCGATGTCGAGCAGCCGAGCCAGCGCCGCCGCGTCGCGCAGGCTGTGCGTGAAGCTCAGGTCGGACCGCAGGGACATGGTGTTCTCCACCGCGAGCGCGACGCCGAGCCGCGCCGCGTGCCCGATGGCCGGGGCCAGCCGCTCGGCGAGCGACTCGGCCGCCTCCTCCCAGCTCAGCTCCCCGGAGGGGCCGCTGGTGACGTAGACGGTGGCGGCGCCGAGCGCCGCCGCCCCGTCCAGCGCCGCGGCGAGCCGCCGGGCCTGTGCCGTCCATCCCGACCCGTCGTGCGGGTGACAGGTGAGCGGCATGAACAGGTACGCCACGCCCACACCGCTGGCCCTGACCTCGTCCAGTGCGACGTCCCAGCCGTGCGCCTCCAGCTTGGGCACGGACAGCCCGACGAGTTCCACGCCGAGCCGCCGGTACATCGCCAGCTCGTCGGCGAGCGGCCGGTCCAGTGCCGCGATGCCGTTCACCGAGATCCGTGGTCCACCGGGCATCGTCCACCTCGGGTCGGGTTGGGTCGGGTCGCTGACGCGGGGACGGGTGTCCACCCTCGTCACTCCGGGCCGCGCCGGCCGAAGTACGCCTCGGTGAGCGCCTCCGCCCCACCCACCTCCGCCGCCGGCCGGTCCAGCACCACCCGGCCCACGTCCAGCACCGTCACCCGGTCGGCGACCTCGAACGCGGCCGTCACCGCCTGCTCGACCAGCAGGATGCCGAGGCCGCTCTCCTTGAGCCTGACCACCGTGTCCATCACCTCGGCCACGATCGAGGGAGCCAGCCCACCCGACGGTTCGTCGAGCATGAGCAGCGACGGCCGCGCCATCAGCGCCTGTCCGATGGCGAGCATCTGCTGCTGTCCGCCGGACAGCTGGCCCGAGACCACGTGCCGGCGCTGCGCCAGCACCGGAAACATCTCGTAGACCGGGTCCAGCTCGGCCGTCAGCTTCCGCTTGCTCAGGCCGCGGGTGTACCCACCGAGCAGCAGGTTCTCCTCGATCGTGCGCCGGCGGAAGATCCGTTTTCCCTCCTGGACGAGGCTGACGCCGGCCCGCACCCGCTCGTGCGGCGGCATCCCGGTGACGTCCCGCCCGCGCAGCACGATCGAGCCCGCCTCCGCCCGGTTGAGTCCGGCGATCGCGCGGAGGGTGGTGGTCTTGCCGGCGCCGTTGCGCCCGAGCAGCACGGTGATCTCGCCGGAGTGGACCCGCAGCGACACGTCCCAGACCGCCCGGATGTCGCCGTACCCGGTGGCCAGGTTGCGGACCTGGAGCAGCGGGCCCCGCGCGGTGGCCGGATCGCTCATGGGCGGACCTCCTGTCGCACGCCGAGGTACTCGGAGAGCACCCGCGGATGGTTCTCGATCTCGCTGGCGGTGCCCGAGGCGATCAGCTCCCCCTGGGCGAGCACGTGGATGACGTCGGCCAGGTCGAGCACCAGCCGGAAGTTGTGCTCGACCAGGATCACCGTGGTGCCCGCCGCGCGGATCGCCCGGATCAGGTCCGCCAGCCGCTCGATCTCGTCCTCGTCGAGTCCGGAGGCGACCTCGTCGAGCAGGAGCACCCTGGGCCGGGCCACCAACGCGCGCGCCACCTCCAGCAGCCGCCGGGTGCCCAGGGGCAGCGAGGCCGCCGTCGCGTCGGCCAGGCCCGCCGCGCCGACCAGGCGCAACACGTTGTCGACCTCGGCCCGGTCGGCGGCCGCCGCGCGCCGGTAGCGGGGCAGCCGGAGGATCGCGGCGGGCATGCCGACGTAGCGTGAGGCGTACGCCCCGGCCGCCACCGCCTCGCGCACCGTGACGTGCTCGGGGAACAGCGGTGTCTGGAAGGTCCGGGCGATTCCCGCCCGGGCGACGTCGTGCGTGCCGCGACCGGTGATGTCCGTGTCTCCGAGGTGGATCGTCCCGGAGTCGATGCGGTAGTAGCCGCAGATGACGTTCAGCAGGGTGGTCTTCCCGGAACCGTTCGGGCCGATCAACGCGGTGATCTGCCCGGGCTCGGCGGTCAGCGTCACGCCGCGAAGCGCCTGCAGGCCGCCGAATCGCTTGCGGACGTCCGTCACCGCCAGGCGGGCCCCGCTCAGCGTCGGCAGCGCGGGGCGGCCGGGTTCCGGGCCGACGGGGGTGGCCTCGGGCGGGGCGGCCGTGTCCGGCGCGGGCCGCCAGCGCGCGCTCAGCCGCGCGACGGCGCGGTTGGCGAGCCCGGCCAGGCCGTTGGCCACCAACGTGCCGGCAAGGATGAGGAAGGCGCCGTAGACGACCTGGGCGTACTGCTCGAACTCGGTGGAGCGCAGTGGCCCGTACTGCATCACGGCGGCGCCGACGAGGGGGCCGTAGACGCTCCGGGCACCGCCCAGGATCGAGGCGGCCAGCACGGTCACCGCGAGCGTGAAGCCGAACGAGTGCGGTGCCAGGTACTTGTCCACGAAGGCGAAGAGGGCTCCGGCGATGCCGGCCGGGATCGCGCTGATCGCGTACGCGGTCAGCTTCATCCGGTAGACCGAGATGCCCAGAGACGAGGCCAGGATCGGGCTCTCCCGCAGGACCTGGAAGGCGACCCCGTGCCGGGACGTGATCAGGTTGCGCATCACCGCGAACCAGCCCACGGTCACCACGGTGACGACGACGTACATGTCCAGGCTGCTCAGCTCCGCACCGAGGAGCCGGGCGCGGGGGATGCCGACCATGCCCACCGCGCCGCCGGTGTAGTGCTCCAGCAGGTCGAGCAGCTGCGGGACCAGCAGCACCAGGAAGAACGACGTCATGGCCAACGACCAGCCGCCCAGACGCAGTCCCGGGATCCCGGAGACCAGCCCGACGGCCAGCGCGGCGGCCGCCGCGACCAGCAGCAGCAGGACCAGGTCGTTGACCCAGTGCATGGCGAGGTAGCCGGCGAGGTACGCGCCGGTGGCGTACATCGCGACCTGGCCGAGGGCCAGCTCACCGGCGTAGCCGAAGCTCAGGTTCAACCCGCTGGCCAGCAGGGCGAGGATGCAGGTGAGCAGCAGCAGCCGCCGGGTGTCGGAGCTGACGCCGAGCCAGGGCGCCCCGACCAGCAGCACCCCCAGTGTCAGGGGTAGCACCCACGAGGGCAGCGCCCGGAGCTGACGGGCAAGGGTCATGGTCACACCATCCGTTCCCGCGTCGTGCCGAACAGCCCGGTCGGCTTGAGCATCAGGATCAGCAGCAGGACGACGAACACCATCACCGTGGGGAGCTGGCTGCCCAGCCAGCGTCCGGTCAGCGACTCGACGAGCCCCACCACGAAGCCGCCGAGCAGCGCCCCCGGCAGGCTGCCGAAGCCGCCGATGGCCAGCGCCACGAAGCCCTTGAGGGCCAGCGCGGCGGCCAGGGTGGAGACCGCGAACGTCTTCGGTCCGACCAGGGGGCCGGTCAGGCCGGCGAGCACCCCGGTGAAGACGAACGCGCCCAGGGCGAGCCGTCTGACGTTGATGCCCCGCAGCAGCGCCGCCTCCCGGTCCTCGGCCATCGCCAGCAGGGCCAGCCCGGTCAGCGAGCGCCGGCTGTAGACGGTCATCGCCACCGTGATGCCGACGACGCTGAGGATCAGCACCACCTCGGGAACGCTGATCCGGCCGCCGAGCAGCGTGAAGGTGGCGCCCGAGCCGACGGCCGGAACCTTCAGCGCCTGGTCGCCCCAGATCAGACGGGTGGTGCCGTCCAGCAGGGTGGCCATGCCGAGGGTGGTGACCAGGTGGGCGTGCGCACCCCTGACCGGGCGGATCGCGACGAACTCCTCGACCAGGGCGATGAGGCCGACCCCGACCGCCGCGACGACGAAGATCAGCGCGACCGGAAGTTCGGCGACGACCAGGCCCCAGTAGGTCACGAAGATCGCGAACATGGTGAGCTGCGCGTGTGCGAAGTTGAACGTGGTGTACGCGATGAAGACCACGTTGTAGCCGAGGGCGATCAGGGCATAGACGGCCCCGATCGACAGGCCGGACCAGATCGGTGTCACCGCACCTCCTTGTGGTCGCCGTGGCGGCGGTCACGCCGTTTCGGGAACTATAGCGAGCCAACCAAGCGCTTGCTACCATCCCCGACAAAGTCGCCTCGTCCGATGTCGGGGAGTCGCCGATGGGTGCCACGCCGGCCCTGCCGCTCGGGATCTCTCCCCGGGTCCCCCACTGGCTGGCCGCACACGTGCCCGGGCTGCGACCGCCGGTCGGGTTCGCCCGGATGCCGGGCGGGCGCTCGAACCTCACGTACCTGGTCACCGACGCCGCGGGGGTGCGCCGGGTACTCCGCAGGCCACCGCTGGGGTCACACGCGGCGACCGCGCACGACGTCCTCCGCGAGGCGCGCCTGCTCGACGGCCTCGCGGGCGAGGTGCCGGTGCCCGCCGTCCTCGCCGTCTGCGCGGACGACACGGTCACCGGCGCGCCCTTCGTGGTGCTGGAGTACCTCGACGGCCTGGTGCTGCGTGACCCGACGGGCGTCGAGGCGTCACTGGGCGTGGCGCAGCGTCGACTGGTGGGGCCGGCGCTGATCGACGCGATGGTGGCGCTGCACCGGGTGGAGCCGGACCGGGTCGGCCTCGGTGCCCTGTCGGCGCGCCGGGACCACGTGGCGCGGCAGCTGCGCCGGTGGTACGAGAACTGGCGGCGCGGTGGCACCCGCGAGCTGCCCGACCTTGAGGTGGCGCACGCGCGCCTGGCCGAGTCCGTGCCCGAACAACGCCGCACCGCCGTCGTACACGGCGACTACCGGCTGGACAACTGCGTGCTGGGCCCGTCGGTGGCGGTGCGGGGCATCCTCGACTGGGAGCTGACCACCGTCGGCGACCCGCTGGTCGACCTGGGACAGTTCCTCGTCTACTGGGCGGAACCGGCCGACGACCACACCGCGTTGTACACGCCACCGACCCGGGTCCCCGGCTTCTCCACCCGCGCCGAGCTGGCCGAGCGGTACTGCGCGGCGACGGGCGAGGACCCGGCCGCGCTGGACTACTACCTCGCCTTCAGCTGGTGGAAGACCGCCTGCATCGTCGAGGACGTCTACACCCGGGTACGCCGCGGCGCCATGGGGGTCAC
>CALGAM010000062.1 GCA_937951935.1 uncultured Micromonospora sp.
GTCATACGCCGGGTGGTCCGCCGGACCCAGCCCAGGTCGCCGCGCGCCAGGGCGTCGCCGTTCGCCGGCCACAGGGGAAGGTTGACCAGGGTGACCAGGAGACCGAGCAGGTTGAACACGCGTACCGGCACGGCGTACGCGGTGACACTCGCCAGGCCCAGCGCGTGGGCGACGACCAGGGTGTCCGCCTGCAGCGCCGCCGACCACAGGATGGTCAGCAGGAAGAACAGCCCGCTGAGCCGCAGGAGTTCCCGGGCCAGTCGCGGGTCGACGGCGCCGGGGCGCGGGGCGATGTCCGGCCGCTGGCGGAGGAACATCCAGCCGGTGTTGACCAGGTTGACCAGCACCGGCCCGAGGACGGTGGCCGCGACGACCGCGACGGGCGGCAGTCCGGCGTGCACCGCCCCCAGCGTGAGTGGCAGTGCGGCCAGGCTCCCCGCCGCCTGCCAGATGTTGCTCCGCCCCACCTGCTGGTACGCGTACTGGACCCGGACGACCAGCGCGAGCGGGATGTTCAGGACGAACGCCGTCAGGCACACCAGCGCCACCGCCCGGGCGTCCGCCGGCGAGGCGGTCCCGTCGGCGTTGAGCAGCGCGGCCCAGGGGATCACGTGCGACAGCAGCCAGAGCAGGCCGCAGGTCGTGGCCGAGACCACCAGCAGGATGAGGTACGCGGTGGAGACGTAGCGGCGGGCCCGCTCGGTGTCGCCCTCGGCGTAGCAGGGCGCCAGCTTCGTCATCAGCCCGTTGCCGAGCCCCAGGTCGGCGAAGGCGACCATTCCGGTGAGTGCCGTCGCCGCCATCCAGAGCCCGTAGAGCTCGGCGCCCAGGTACGAGAGCGTGATCGGGATCAGGACCAGCGGAACGACCGCTCCGGTGGCCCGGCTGAGCAGCGCGGTAACGATCCCGGAGGCCAGCCGCCGACTCCGGGCCCCGGCCGCGGTCGCGTCGGCCCCGGCCGGGGCCGACGCCGCCACCACCGTCGGTGACCTGTCCGGCCCCGCCTCGGCCGGCCGGGCCGGTCCGTCCCCCGTCACCCCGGCCGGCCCGGTGCCGGTCGAGGGCGCAAGCGCGGCGGTCTGCCGCCCCGACCCGCGCATGTCGTGGCTACCGGCCGGCGGGCACGCGGTCGGACATCCAGGCGACCGTCGCCTCGAGGCCCACCCGCAACGGCTGGGGACGCACCGTGGGGAACAGTTCCCGCAGCCGGGTGGGGTCCGCCTGCGAGTCCCGGACGTCGCCCGGCCGGGGCGCCTCGTGGACCACCTCGACGGCATGCCCGAGCACCGCCTCCAGCTCGGCGATGAGGCCCAGCAGGGAGGTCCGGGTGCCGAAGGCGAGGTTCACCGCGTCCGGCGCCGACACCCGGCGCCGGACGGCTTCGACGATCACCGCGGTGACGCTGCCGACGTAGGTGAAGTCGCGGGTCTGCCGGCCGTCGCCGAAGACCCGCAGCGGACGCCCGTCCAGCGCCGCCGAGACGAACGCCGGCACCACCGCGGCGTAGGCGTGGTCGGCCGCCTGCCCGGGCCCGAAGACGTTGAAGAACCGCAACGGCAGCACCGACAGGCCGTAGCAGGCGGCGTACGCGACCGCGTACGCCTCGGTCGCCAGCTTCGACACCGCGTACGGGCTCAGCGGCATCGGCCGCAGGGCCTCCTGTTTCGGTAACGCGGGATTGCCGCCGTAGACCGACGAGGAGGAGGCGAGGACGACCTGGGGAACCCCGTGGCGTCGGGCGGCTTCGAGCACCATCAGCGTGCCGGTCGCGTTCGCGTGGTGGCTGCGAATCGGGTCGGCAATGGACCGCGGTACGGACGGCACCGCCGCCAGGTGAATGATGCTCGCACTGCCGGGGACCGTGTCGTCGAGAATCTCGCGGTCGAGAATCGATCCGCACACGAATCGGGACGGCAGACCGACGAGGTTGTCGAGGGAGCCGGTCGACAGATCGTCGACCACGACGATTTCGCCGACCTCCGGCACCTCGGCGAGTGCGCGTACCACGTGGGAGCCGATGAAGCCGGCTCCTCCGGTGACGACAATCTTCAACGCTTTTCCTCTCCCCCGTCCCGGGTCACCCGACGAACAAACGACGCAACCGTCCCCGGGTCACGCACGGAAAAGCGGTGGTCGCGAAAAGTATGAAACCGGCCCGGCGGACCGGGCACATCCGATATGTGTTGTTACCGGCGTTCCTCGCGCTCGATTCCGCCGGGCCGGTCCAGCCGTTTCACCGTCACCAGGGAGCGCCGTTTCACGGTCAAGGGAGCAACAGATGCCACATACCAGCGAGGCACCGGGGCGCGCCGGAGCGACATCGGACGACAGCCGTCCCAGACGCCGAGGCGTGGCCGTGTGGCGGCGTACGGCGTTGTGGCTCGCCGCCGACGTCGCGTCCTGGATCGGCGGCTTCCTCGTCGCGGCCTGGGCCCGGTACGAGTTCGACCTCACCGCGGACCGTGTGCTGTCCGTGGTCGGCACCGGCCTGGTGGCGGCGGTCCTGCACGGCGGTGTCACCACGCTCGGCCGGCTCTGTCACGGGCGGTACCCACTGGGCAGCCTGGGCGAGGCGCGGGCCCTGGCCGGCACGGTCGGCTGCACCGCCGCGGTGCTGCTCGGCGCCGTGCTCTCCACGGCGGACCGGCCGGTGCCCGCCAGCACCCCGGTCGTCGGTGGCGCGCTGGCCCTGCTGCTGATGCTGTCGGTGCGTGCCGTCCACCGGTACCGGCGCGACCGCTCGCTACGCCCGCCCGTCCGGTCGGCGACCCCGGTCCTGCTCTTCGGACTCGGCGCGGCCGGACAGGCGCTGTTGCAGGCGATGATGAGCGATCCGCGGGGCCGTTACCTGCCGGTCGGGCTCCTCGACGACGACCCGGAGAAGCGGCACCTCCGGTTCAACGGGGTCCGGGTGCTGGGCGGCCGCAACGACATCGCCGAGGCGGTGGCCCGGACCGGCGCCAGCACCCTCATCTTCTCCGTCGCCAACGCGGACGCCGAACTGATCCGCGAGGTGCGCGGCGCCAGCCTGGCCGCCGGGGTCGCCTTCAAGGTGCTCCCCCCGGTCCGGGAGCTGGTCGACCACCGGATCAGCGTCTCCGACGTCCGGGACGTGGACATCACCGACCTGCTGGGCCGACGCCACGTGGTGGCGAGCCTGAAGACGGCCGACAGCGAACTCACCGGCCGCCGGATCCTGGTGACCGGGGCCGGCGGCTCGATCGGCGCCGAGCTGTGCCGGCAGATCGCCCGGGCCGATCCGGCCGAGCTGATGATGCTCGACCGGGACGAGTCGGCGCTGCACGCCCTGCAGCTGTCCCTCTCCGGCCGGGCGCTGCTGGACACCTCCGAGCTGATCCTCGCCGACGTGCGCGACGCCGAACGGCTCGCCCGGATCATGGCCGAACGCCAACCCGACATCGTCTTCCACGCCGCCGCGCTCAAGCACCTGCCGCTGCTGCAGCAGCATCCCGGTGAGGCGGTGCAGACGAACATCTGGGGCACCCTCGCGGTGCTCGAGGCCTGTCGCAACGTGTCGAGGTTCGTCAACATCTCCACCGACAAGGCCGCGAACCCGGTCAGCGTCCTCGGCTACTCCAAACGGATCACCGAACGACTCACCGCGTACGCCGCCTCCGTCTACGACGGGACGTTCCTCAGTGTCCGCTTCGGCAACGTCCTCGGCAGCCGCGGCTCGGTGGTGACGGCGTTCCGCGCGCAGATCGAGGCGGGACTTCCGATCACGGTCACCCATCCCGAGGTCACCCGCTACCTGATGACGGTGCAGGAGGCGGTGCACCTGGTGCTGCAGGCCGCGGCGATCGGCCGCGACGGCGAGGCGCTCGTGCTCGACATGGGCAGGCCGGTCCGCATCGACGACGTCGCCCGCCAGCTCGCGGCGCAGGCGTCGCGGCCGGCCGAGATCGTCTACACCGGGCTGCGCCCCGGCGAGAAACTCCACGAGGAGCTCTTCGGGACCGGGGAGGTCGACAGCCGGCCGTTGCACCCGTTGATCTCCCATGTGCCGGTGCCGGCCCTGAACCCGGCCGAGGTGACCGCGTTGGACCCGTTCGACGATCCCGAGAAGCTGATCGAGCGTCTCGCCTGGCTCTGCGGCCAGCCAGACACCCGACCACGACCGGCGCTGGTGCCGTACACCCGCAACGGCCAGCCGTCGTCGTTCCGGTCGTCCTGACAGGTCGGGAAGTGGACAACTGGCTGGCGGGTCGCGGGGCCGGGTAGCACGATTCCGGTGACCCGCGGCGGGACCAGCGGCGACACCGCCGTCGACACACCACGCCGGCCGAACGAGCATCCCGCCCCCCCTGCGGACGTGTCGCGTTCGGCGGCGGGGGCACCTCTCGTCGACGTCTCCCGCGACACCGGCCACCCCGGTTCACCGACCTCGTTCGTGACAACAGCCTCGATCCTGTGGAGACGGCATCGTGACCTCGACGATCGGCCTGATCGGCTTCGGCTACTGGGGTGCCAACCTCGCCCGCAACCTCGACCGGCTCGCCCGGTCACACTGGCGCTACCTGGTCGACACCCACCCGGACCGGCGGCAGGCCGCGGCGGCGCTCTACCCGGGCGTCCGGGTCACCCACGACCCGGACGCGGTCCTCGGCGACGACGAGGTCACCGCCGTCCTGATCGCCACCCCGGCGGTCAGCCACGCGCCGCTGGTCCGGCAGGCCCTGGCCGCGGGCAAGCACGTCTTCGTCGAGAAACCGCTGGCGACGTCACTCGCCGACGCGGTCGAACTTGCCGAGGCCGCGGACCGGGCCGGACTGGTGTTGATGGTCGGTCACACCTTCGAGTACGTCCCGGCGGTGGAACGGATGCGCGAGTACATCCGCACCGGTGAGATCGGCGACGTCCGTTACCTGCACTCGCAGCGTCTCAACCTGGGACGGATCCAGAGCGACCTGCACGCGTTCTGGTCGATCGGACCGCACGACGTGTCCATCGCCAACCACCTCCTCGGCACGGATCCGTGGTGGGTGGCCGCCCAGGGCGGCCGATACCTGTACGACGGCATCGAGGACGTCACGTTCGTCACCGTCGGCTACCCGCAGAACGTGGTCGCGCACATGCACGTCAGCTGGCTGGACCCGACGAAGACGCGCCGTACCACGGTGGTCGGCACCCGGCGGATGCTCGTCTACGACGACATGAGGCCCGAGGCGCGGCTGACCGTGTTCGACAAGGGGGCCGAGCCGGTGGAACCGGACGGGAACGGCGTCCGCCGCTACCGCCTGCGCGACGACGCGGTGCACGTGCCGGACCTGCCCGCGGCCGAGCCGCTCGCCCTGGAGATCGCGCACTTTCTGGACTGTGTCCGCACCGGCGCCCGCCCCCGCACCGACGGCTGGAACGGCGCCCGGGTCGTTGCGGTGCTGGAGGCGGTCGACGCCTCGCTGCGGGCCGGCGGCGCCACGGTCGCCGTGCCGCGGGTCGAGGTTCCCCGGCTCGCCCGGCCCCGGACCGGCGACACGCCGTCCGGTCTGCCGTCGCCGTCCGGACTGACGCCCGTCGTCTCCTGACGACCCCGGCCCGCCGAACCCACCGCCGCGCACGAACAGGAGCTCGCCATGCCCCACATTCCGCTGGTCGATCTGACCGCCTCGTACGCCCGGCACCGTGCGGAGATCGACGCGGCCATCCGGCCGGTCCTGGAGGAGGCACGCTTCATCCTGGGTCGTGAGGTCGGCGAGTTCGAGTCGGCGTTCGCCGCCTTCTGCGGCGCCCGGCACGCCGTCGGCGTGTCGTCGGGGACCGCCGCGATCCACCTGAGCCTGGCCGCCCTCGGGATCGGGCCCGGGGACGAGGTGGCGGTGCCGGCGCACACCTTCGTCGCCACGGCGGAGCCGGTGAGCTGGCTCGGCGCCCGGCCGTGCTTCGTGGAGGTCGAGCCCGCGACCGGCGGTATGGACCCGGACGCGCTCAAGGCGGTCGTCGACCGGGTCCGGGCGGTCGTGCCGGTCCACCTGTACGGTCTGCCGGTCGACCTGGACGCGATCGGTACCGTCGCCGCCGCGGCCGGGGTTCCACTGATCGAGGACGCCGCGCAGGCACACGGGGCCGAGTTCGTCCGCGCCGACGGCTCGGTGGTCCGGGCCGGCGCGTACGGCCGGGTCGGCTGCTTCTCCTTCTACCCGGGCAAGAACCTGGGGGCGTTCGGCGACGCGGGCGCGGTCACCACCGACGACCCGGATCTCGCCGACAGGATCCGGCAGCTGGCCAACCACGGGCGTACCACCAAGTACGAACACCTGGTGGTGGGGTACGCGGCTCGACTCGACACCCTGCAGGCGGCCGTACTCGGGGCGAAGCTCGCCACCCTGGCCGACAGCAACCAGCGACGGCGGGCGCTGGCGGCGGCGTACCGGTCTGGTCTGGACGGGGTCGGCGACCTGGTGCTGCCGGTGGAGCCGGCGAACCGGCGCGGCGTCTACCACCTCTTCGTGGTCCGCACCGCGCACCGCGACGGGCTGCTGACGTATCTGCGACAGGCCGGCATCGGCGCCGGGGTGCACTACCCGATCCCGCTGCACCTGCAACCCGCGTACGCCTCGCTCGGGTACCGACCGGGTGACCTGCCGGTGACCGAGGCGTGGGCCCGGGAGTGCCTCTCGCTGCCGATCTACCCGGAGCTGACCCTGGAGCAGGTGGAGACGGTGGTGGCGCGGGTCCGTGCGTACTTCGAGCGGGTGTGACGCGCACCCCGGGCGGGTGTGGGTCGGGTCCGTGTCGGTCCTTTTTCGGGTGGCCGCCGCGACGACGGTGACGACCCGCCGCGCGACGACCGGATGTCCACCGTGTACGGCCGCCGCGTGGCGGGCGGGTCTGTACCGGACCGGGGTTCGACGGCCGGTACCCGAACCGTGGCGCAACGCCGCGCATGCCAGAGTTTGCGCACCCGGACGGTGAAGGGCTCGGACGGCGGCTGACGGGTTCCGGTCCGCTACAATCAGCAACGCTGATGTCCGACGACGCCTGCGGGGGAGGAGTGGAGATGAGCCAGGTGGGCTCGGGGGTGGGCGCGGCCGCTGCCGTCGCCGCCTCCGTCGGCAGCAGCCTCGGCGCGGCGGCCGGTGCCCTGGCCGGCGCGTTGATGAACCAGATCAACGTGGAGATCGACGGCCTGGCGAAGGCGGCGGCCGTGATGCGCGAGGAGCTGCGGCAGGGCTTCCGCACCCAGGTGACGCCCGTATACAACGCGATGGAACGGGGTGCGACCATCGGCACCGGCATCCAGGGCGCCGAATGGGACTATCTCCGGGACCGCTACGACGAGTGCATCCAGGCGACGGTTGACGCGCTCTACAACCTCGACCTGGGGACCCAGGCGGTGGCCAACGCCGCCGAGCAGATCGCCCGCAACTACCGCACCGCGGACGATCTCGCCCACGCCACGGTCAGTGAGGTCCGGGAGGCGCTGGGGCCGGACCAGACGACGCCGGCCCCGCCGACCCAGCCGGGGGGTGAGGTCGGTGCCTGAGCGTCCCGCCTCTCTCGACGTCATCCAGCTCTGGCAGATGGTGGACTCGGCCCGTCGCCAGCTTCAGCCCAGCCGTGACCAGGTCGGCGCCTGGAACCGGGCTTCCAGCATGCTCGACGGGCACGCCCGCACGCTGCGTAACTGCCGCGAGCAACTCGCCGCCCTGTGGCCTCCGGAGACCAACGCCGCCTCCGCGGCCTACATGGCCGAGTTGGACCGGCTCATCGCCGCCGCGGAGCAGACCTCGACGGCCGCCGCGAACAACGCCACCCACATCGACCACGTGGCGGACGCGATCGAGCAGGCCCACACCAAGTTGAAGCCGATCTACGAGGAGTACGTGAGCAACCAGAAGAAGCTCGCGGACTACCAGAGGCAGATCGAGCAGGCCGGCGCGATCGGCGGCGCGATCGGCCAGTCGGCCGCCGGCAGGGTGGGGCGTACCCTCGGCGACTGGGCGGGAGAGAGCATCTTCGAGGCCCTCACCTCGCCTCCCGTGGAGGAGGGCCGGCAGGAGAAGCTCAACCAGCAGGCCCGGAACGTGATGGCACAGCTCGACGCCGCCGCCCGCGACGGCGGCAACCGGGTACAGCCGCCTCCGGAGTACCTGCCGCCGCGGACGGCCAAGGACGACGGCTCGACGGAGTTCGGTGGTGGTCCGAACGACCGGCCGATCCGGCCGCCGGTCGTGCAGCCGCCGCCGCACCGCCGGGATCCCGACGGGAGCGGTCCCGGCCAGATCGAGGGCGACGTCGGCCCCGGGCCGGTCACCGTCCTCCCCTTCCCGGACTCGTCCCCGCCTTCCGACGACGGCCCGAGCCTGTCCAACGTGGCTCCCCCGATCGCTCCGGCGCCGACGCCGGCTCCGCCCACGGTGCCGCCGGTGCCCGGACAGCCACCGGTGATCACCCCCGGGCCCGGATTCGGCCCTCCGGGAATCATCCCGCCGGCGGCCCCGATCGCCGGTGGAGGCGGAGGACTGGGCGCCGGCCGGATTCCGCCGGGCCCGGCTGGCCCGGGGACGGTCGGTCCCGGCCGGGTCGGCCCGCTCGGTTCCGGTGGTGCCGTGCCGCCGGGCGGCGTGATCGGCGGACGCCCCGGGGTGGGCGTCGGCGGGGTGCCGGCAGCGCCGGTGGGCGGCGCGACCCCCCGGGTGAACCCGGTCGGCGGGGTCATCGGGCCGTCCGGCGCGTCGGGAACCGGCCGACCCGCAGCGGCCGGCCCGGCCGGAGGAGCGGGGCGTCCGGGGGGCGTCGGCCTGACCGGTGCACGACGGGGCCGGACCGACCATGGCGAACGGGACCTCAAGCACTGGGACCCGGACAACCCGTGGGAGGTCGAGGAGGGGGTCGCGCCCTCGATCGAGCCGAACCGCGACACCGATCGACACGACGCCGGAGGACCAGTCATCGGGCAGGACCGGTGACCCGACGGCTGTCGCGCTGGTCGACGGCGGTGGTGGTCGGGGTGCTGGCCGCCGGTCTGCCGGCACCCGACCCCGCCCTGGCCGACGAGGCGCGCGACCGGCAGTGGCATCTGCGGGCGCTCAACATCGCGGAGGCACACAGGATCAGCCGGGGCGAGGGCGTCGTCGTCGGCGTGATCGACACCGGGGTGAACGCCAACCACCGCGACCTGGCCGGCAACGTGCTGCCCGGCGTGGACCTGACCGGGGCCGACAGCCGGGGACAGCAGGACACCGACGGGCACGGGACCGCGATGGCCGGTCTGATCGCCGCGCACGGGCACGGACCGGGTAACGCCCTGGGTGCCCTCGGGATCGCGCCCGAGGCCAAGATCCTGCCGATTCGCGACACGCGGACGAAGGTCGGTGACTCCCGGAACCTGCCGGACGCCATCACCGAGGGGGTACGGCGCGGCGCCAAGGTCCTGTCACTGTCACTGACCAGCGGAACGTCGCCGGAGCTGCGCAGGGCGGTGGAGGAGGCGCTGGCCGCCGACGTGGTCGTGGTGGCGAGTGCGGGCAACCGGCCCGCCGACGCGTTCGTCGGCTTCCCCGCCCGGTACCCGGGTGTGGTGGCGGTCGGCGCCACCGGACGCGACGGCAGGGTCGCGCCGGTGAGTGTGACCGGCAAGGAGCTGGTGCTGACCGCGCCCGGGGTCGACATCGCCTCCACCAGTCACACCGGTGTCTACCGCCTCGCCACGGGCACGAGCGACGCCACCGCGATCGTGGCGGGAGCGGTCGCGCTGGTCCGGGCGAGGTACCCGAACCTGTCGGCGAGCGAGGTCGTCCACCGGCTCACCGCCACCGCCGACGACAGGGGCGCGCCGGGCCGTGACCCCGAGTACGGCTACGGCGTACTCAACATCGTCAAGGCGCTCACGGCGGACGTCGAGCCCGCCGAGGCACCGACCACGCCCGGCGCGGCCCCGACCGCGACCGGCGACGCGACCCCGTTCGCCGCCGACCAGCCCGACGTCGACCAGCCCACCGACATCACCCTCAGCCCGCTGGCCTACGTCGTCGGAGGGTTCTGCCTCGTGGTCCTGCTCGCCGGTGTGGGGGCCCTCGGCTGGTTCCTCGTCCGTGGCCGGCGCCGGCCACGCCCACCACAGCCTGCCCCGGCGGGCTACCCGTACCCCGGCGCCGTGGTCCCACCGGCGGCCCCCGGTCACCACGCCCCCGGCGCCTACCCGCACCCGCCCGGCTACGGTGCCGGCGGCCACCAGCATCCACCGGCACCCCCGCTTCCGTAGGCCGCGCGGCGGCGGGGTCGCACCGCCGCGCGGCGGTGCGACCCAGGGCTACGCCTCGGCGAGCACGCGGGTGACCAGGGCCTGCGCCTCCTCCTGCAACCGGCTCAGGTGCTCCGGTCCCCGGAACGACTCGGCGTAGATCTTGTAGACGTCCTCGGTGCCGGAGGGTCGGGCGGCGAACCAGCCGGACGTGGTGCTGACCTTCAGCCCTCCGATGGGCGCTCCGTTGCCCGGCGCGGTGGTCAGGATCCCGGTGATCGGCTCGCCGGCCAACTCGGTCGCGGTGACCTGCTGCGGGGAGAGCCGACCGAGCGCGGCTTTCTCCTCGCGGCTCGCGGGTGCGTCGATCCGGGCGTACGCCGGCTCGCCGAAGCGGGTGACCAGGTCGGCGTAGTGCTCACTCGGCGTACGACCGGTCACCGCGACGATCTCCGCGGCGAGCAGGTTGAGCAGGATGCCGTCCTTGTCGGTGGTCCAGGGCCGGCCGTCGCGGGCCAGGAACGACGCACCGGCGCTCTCCTCGCCGCCGAAGCCGACCGAACCGTCGCGCAGCCCTGGCACGAACCACTTGAAGCCCACCGGCACCTCGAGCAGCCTCCGCCCCAGGTCCGCGGCAACCCGGTCGATCATCGAGGACGAGACCAGGGTCTTGCCGACCGCGGCGTCGGCGCCCCACCCGGGACGGTGGCGGAACAGGTACGAGATGGCGACCGCCAGGTAGTGGTTGGGGTTGAGCAGCCCGCCGTCGGGTGTGACGATGCCGTGCCGGTCGGCGTCCGCGTCGTTGCCGGTGGCGATCCGGTACTCGCCCCGGCGTGAGATGAGCGACGCCATCGCGTGGGGGGACGAGCAGTCCATGCGGATCTTGCCGTCCCAGTCCAGGGTCATGAACCGCCACGTCGGATCGACCAGCGGGTTCACCACGGTCAGGTCGAGTCCGTGCCGCTCGGCGATCTCGCCCCAGTAGGCCACGCTGGCCCCGCCGAGCGGGTCGGCACCGATACGCACCCCGGCCGACCGGATCGCCGCCACGTCGACCGCGGTGGGAAGGGCGTCCACGTAGGCGGCGAGGTAGTCGTACCGCCCGGTCGTCTCGGCGGCCCGGGCCCGGGCGTACGGGATCCGCCGCACCTCTCGCAGGCCCCCGGCGAGCAGTTCGTTGGCCCGGTCCTGGATCCACCGGGTCACCTCGGTGTCCGCGGGCCCCCCGTGGGTGGGGTTGTACTTGAACCCGCCGTCGGTGGGCGGGTTGTGGGACGGCGTGATCACCACACCGTCGGCGAGTCCGCTGCTCCGCCCGGCGTTGTGGGTCAGGATGGCGTGTGACAGCGCCGGGGTCGGGGTGTAGCCGTCCCGACTGTCGACGAGCACGGTCACCTCGTTCGCGGCGAGTACCTCAAGCGCGCTCACCGCGGCCGGTTCGGACAGCGCGTGGGTGTCCCTGCCCAGGAACAGCGGCCCGTCGATGCCGTGTTGCCTCCGGTAGTCGCAGGTCGCCTGGGTGATGGCCAGGATGTGGTCCTCGTTGAACGCGCACCGCAGGCTGGACCCCCGGTGGCCCGAGGTACCGAACGTTACCTGCTGGGCCGGGTCGGACGGGTCCGGGTGCTCGGCGTAGTACGCGGTGACGAGCCGTGCCACGTCGACCAGATCCTCCGGCCGGGCGGGCTGGCCGGCGCGGGCGTGGACCGACATCGAGACCTCCTTCTCCTCACGTGGGAACGGGCCCGCGGGCCGGGCCCCGGGCCGCGTCCTCGCCGCGCGGGGCGGGCGCGCTCACGGACGCGGGCTGCGGGTCGACCGGTGGACCGTCCGGCCGGCCCGCGGTGGCCGGTCCGGCTCAGGGTTCACCCCGTCGTCCCTCGCCGACCACCACGATCCCACGCGCGGGGTCCGCGAACCGCCCGCGGTCCCGCCGCGGATCGACACCGGTCGTGACGCCCTCCGGTACCGCCACGTTCCTGTCGATGTGGTTCCGGCCAATACGGCGGTACGGACCACCACCGCCCGTGTCGTGGCCCGCTGGTCTGGTCAACCGTGTCGGGCACCACCGCCCCGCGGAGCACCTGCGTGGCGCGGACGTCGGTGCCACCGGGGCGTGGAGCTGGTCGTGGGCGTCCGGCAGCCCGTGCGCGGCGGAGGGCTTCTCACGGGACACGCTGCCGTCGGCCAGGTCGGACGACACAAAGTCGATCATGCGGTACGTGCCGCCGATCGGGACGGCTGGTGTGACCGGGTCCGCGGCGCGCGGCATCGGCCGCCTGCCCTCTCCCCCGGCGGGCACGGTCGCGAGGACCCTGGCAGACATGATCTGACGGTAACGGAGGCGGCGGACCCGCGTACGCGGCTTGCGTCGTTCCTCCCCGTCCCGATCCGCCGGCCGGGCCGCGTCGCCGGCCGGGACGGACCGGCGCGCCCGCCGTCGCCGGGGCGGGGGCACCCCCGGTTTTTCCGACAGGGTGTCGGGATGATATCAACGGCGCGTCCGACGAAGAGAAGGCGAGGACCCGCCATGATGGCTGGACTGGGCCGGTTGGTCGCCGGCTCGCGCCCGCGAGCACTGCTCGTCGTGGCGCTGTGGATCGTGCTGGCCGGGGTGCTGCCCCGGTTGACCCCCAGCGTGGACGAGGTCACCGAGCCGGGCAGCGCCAACGCTCCGGTCGCCGGTGCCGAGTCCGCCGCCGCCCGCGACCTGCTGCTGGAGAAGTTCCCCGACCAACAGGGCATTCCGGCGCTGATCGTCATCCGAAACCCCAACGGCCTGCAGGCCGCCGACGACGCCGAGGTGGCCCGGATCAGCCAGGCGCTGACCGGACCGGAAGCACCCGAGGGCGTCACCACGGTGCTCTCCACCGTCACCGTGCCGCAGATGCGGGACAGTCTGGTCTCACCCGACGGCACCACCACCATGATCCTGGTGCCGATCCGGGGCATCGCCGGCACCGACGAGCGCTTCTCGCAGACCGTACGCGAGATCCGCGCCATCGCCGGCACCGGCGAGGGTGACCGGGAGATCCGGGTCACCGGCCCCGCCGGCATCGTCACCGACACCGTCGAGGTCTTCCGCAACGCCGACCTGGTCCTGCTGGCGATGACCATCGCGCTGGTGCTCGTCCTGCTGCTGCTCATCTACCGGTCGCCGGTGTTGGCCCTGATCCCGCTCCTCGGCGTGGGAATCGCGATGCAGGTCACCAACGCGGTGGGCGCGGCGCTCGCGGAGGCGGACGTCATCCGGATCGACTCCTCCTCGACATCGATCATGACGGTGCTGCTGTTCGGCGCGGGCACCGACTACGCCCTGTTCATCCTGATGCGGTTCCGCGAGGAACTGGCCACGACCGACGACCGGTACGCCGGGATGCGCGCGGCCATCCGCAAGGTGGGCGAGCCCATCGTCTCCAGCGGCTGCACCGTGGTCCTCGCGCTGCTCACCCTGCTGCTGGCCACGGTCCCCGCCACCCGGGAGTTCGGTCCGTTCCTCGCCCTGGGCGTCGCGATGATCCTGCTGGTCACGCTCACCTTCGTGCCGGCCTCGGTGGTGCTGCTCGGACGGGTCGCCTTCTGGCCGATGCGCCAGGTGGCACGGGACCCGGGCGAGCGCTCGTTCTGGGGCCGCGTCGCCCACCTGGTGCTGGGCCGTCCGGTCGCCGTCGCCGTGGCGAGCCTCGCCGTCCTCGGCGCCCTCGCCCTGGGCGTGCTCGGCTACACCCCGAACGCCAACCTGATCAGCGATTTCCGGGCCGACAGCGACTCCCTGCGCGGGCAGCGTCTGCTGGCGTCCGCCTTCCCCGCCGGGCAACTCGCGCCGACCACCGTGCTGGTACGCAGCGACACGGCCGCGCAGGACGCGGCCACGGTGGCCGCCGCGCTGCGCGGGATGGACGGGATCAGCCAGGTGAGCCCGCCGATCCCCTCCGCCGACGGCCAGGTCGCCCGGCTGGAGGTGGTCTACGGCGACGACCCGTACAGCCCGGCCGCCCTGGACCGCACCGAGCGGGTCCGGGAACGCGCCCGCCAGGCTGCGCCCGACAGCGAGGTGCTCGTCGGCGGTGAGAGCTCCAACGCGCTGGACAACCGCACCCACGACTGGCGTGACTTCTGGGTGGTGGCCGGCGCCATGGGCGTGCTGATCCTGGTGATCCTGGTGCTCCTGCTCCGGGCCCTGGTCGCCCCGCTGGTGCTGCTGGCCACCACGGCGCTGTCGCTGTTGTCCGCGCTCGGCGTGACGATCCTGACCTGGGTCGTACTCGGCGACCAGGCCGGCACGAACAGCCGGGTGTTGCTCTACTCGCTGATCTTCCTGGTCGCGCTCGGGGTCGACTACAACATCCTGCTGGCCAGCCGGGTGCGGGAGGAGACCGCCCGGCATGGTTTCCCGGAGGGCATCCGGGTGGCGTTGACCCGCACCGGTGGGGTGATCACCTCGGCCGGGTTGATCCTCGCCGGAACCTTCGCCGTCCTGACCACACAGCCGCTGAACTCCCTGCTCCAGTTCGGCTTCGCCATGGCGATCGGCATCCTGCTGGACACCTTCGTCATCCGGGGCGCACTGGTGCCGGCGCTGTTCCGGCTGATCGGACCCGTGGTCTGGTATCCCGGCCGGCTCAGCCGAGCGGCGAGGAGCGGGACGTCGACGGACTAGCATCCGGTTCATGCCGAAGATCAACGCGGCGACGGTGGCGGAGCACCACGCCCTCCGGCGTGGTGCTCTGCTCGCCGCCGCGGCTGACCTGCTGCTCTCCGGCGGCTATCCGGCCCTGACCTTCGGCGCGCTGGCCGAGCGCACCGGGCTGGCCCGCCCCACCATCTACTCGTACTTCCGGACCAGGGACGAGGTGGCGGTGGCGCTGTGTGAGGAGGCGCTGCCGCAGGTCGCGGCCAGGGTCAAACGGGCCGTCGCCCGCGAGCGCACCCCCCGCGACCGACTGGCCGCCTTCGTCCGGGCGCAACTGGCCGCCGCCCGGGACACCCGGCACCGACTGGCCCACGCGATCGCCGAGGCGCCGCTGTCGGCCGCCGCCCGGCAGCGCATCGGGGAGCTGCACCGGGAGCTGATGCCCAGCGCCGTACCGATCCTCACCGCGTTGGGCCATCCGCAGCCGGAGCTGGCCGCCCGGCTGCTCCAGGGGATGATCAACGCGGCGGTCCTCGCCCTGGACTCCGGGGAACCGGTCCACCGGACCGTGCGGGTCACCGTGGCCGCCGTGCTCGACGGCTTCGCGCCCGCCCCGGGCTGACCGGTGCCGGCGAGCGCACCGGCGGCGACGACCGGCCGGGCTACCGGTCCAGGGACTCCGCGGCGGCCGCCGCGACGGCGTCGGCCAGCGCCGTGAGGAGCCGGGAGTCGAGCCGCCACTGCTGCCAGTACAGCGGTACGTCGAGGACCGCGTCGGGGTCGATGGGGACGATCGCTCCGGTGTCGTAGCGGGCGATCTGCTGAAGCGGCAGCATTCCCCAGCCCAGGCCGAGCCGGATGGCCTCCGGGAAGTCTCCGGAGGAGGGCAGGTAGCTGCGCGGCGGGTCCAGGGGTCGGCGGGTCCGCCGACGCAGGTAGCGATGTTGCAGGTCGTCCTTGCGGTCGAAGACCAGCATCGGCGCCCGGGACAGGTTGGCGACCGTGGGACCGTCGGGCAGCCAGGTCCGGACGAAGTCCGGGCTGGCCATCGGCCGGTACCGCATGCGGCCGAGCGGACGGACCGCGCACCCCTGCACGGGTCGGGACTCGGAGGTGACGGCGGCCATCACCGTGCCACGGCGCAGGAGCTCGACGGAGTGGTCCTGGTCCTCCCGGTAGACGTCGACGCAGATCCCGGCCCGGACGGCGGCGGCCAGCGCGGGCAGCACCCAGGTGTTCAGCGAGTCGCCGTTGACCACGATCGGGATCCGCGTGAACTCGGCGGGCGCGGCGGAGCCGTCGCCGAGCTGGTCCAGGACGTCGCTGGCCAGCAGCGCGACCTGGCGGGCCAGCCGCAGCACCACCTCGCCGGAGGGGGTGGGCCGGGCTGGTTTGCCGCGTTCGACGAGAACCCGGCCGATCGCGGTCTCCAGTGCCTTCATCCGCTGGCTGACGGCGGACGGGGTGACGTGCAACTGCCGAGCCGCCGCCTCGAACGATCCCTGGTCGATCACCGCGACGAAGGTACGAAGCTGCTCGAACTGCACGTTCACTTCAGTGATCCTAATGTTCGGTAAGAATCATTAGCTGGAGTGGTGGGTGTGGGCCCCTTAGGGTCGGCCCGTGACCGCTTCCGCCGACCTGCTGCCTTCCGCCGGGCCGCTCCCCGGTCTCGTCGCCGGCCTCGGGGTCGGGCTCTCCCTGATCGTGGCGATCGGCGCCCAGAACGCCTTCGTGCTCCGGCAGGGCATCCGGGCCCAGCACGTCCTGCCGATCGTCGCCGTCTGCACCGCCTCGGACGCGATCCTGATCCTCGCTGGCGTCACCGGGATCGGCGTGATCGTCGAACGCGCCCCGGTGGTGCTCACCGCCGTTCGCTGGGCCGGCGCCGCGTTCCTGGTCGGCTACGGGTTGCTCGCGGCCCGACGGGCGCTCGGCAGCCAGTCGCTGACTCCGGGCGACGCGGACGGGTCGTCGTTGCGGACCGCGCTGCTGACCGTGCTGGCGCTGACCTGGCTCAACCCGCACGTGTACCTCGACACCGTCCTGTTGGTCGGCGCGCTCGCCAACACCCGTGGCGCGGACGGACGCTGGTGGTTCGGCGCGGGTGCGGCGCTGGCGAGTCTGCTGTGGTTCACCGCGCTCGGGTACGGTGCCCGCCTGCTCGGGCGTCTCTTCGCCCGCCCACTGGCCTGGCGCGTCCTGGACACCCTGATCGCGATCACCATGATCACCATCGGCGTCGGCCTGATCGTCGAGGCGTGAGGCGTCGCCCGCCGGGACACCGCCCGCACCGGGTCGCCGGGGCGGCTGCGTCGCGGCACCGGCTGACGGGTTCCACCGCCGCCGACCGGCGGCCCCGGGTGGACCCGCCGATCCGCCGTCGGACGGTGGCGGCCGCGGCGGTGAACCCCGCGACGATACCGGCGGGTCCGACGTCGGCGGTGAACGGTGCGTGACTGGTCCGTAGCAGATCGACATGTAACAATGTCGATACACCTGACTTCCACCGGCTGTCCGGGCACCCCGGACCGCCCGGACGGCCGGTCGGCCCCCACCGAGGGCGCCACCGGTGCACACCGTCGAAAGGAAGCTCATGCAACGCACGACCCGCCGGGCGGCGGCCCTCGCCGCTGCCCTGCTCGCCGTCGGCGCCGCCTCGACCACCCCCGCGCTCGCCGCCGGCCAGACCAGCGATCGCGCCTCCGCCGTCCGCTTCGCCGCCGACTCCGGCGACCGGTGTCGGTACGGCTACACCGCCGGCACTCTCGACTGGCGTCCGATCACCGCGCCGCCGACCCCGGCCGAGGTCCTGCTCACCGGGTACCTGGCCGACCGGCCGTTCAGGGAGGACCCGGGCGTGGGCTGCGTCGACGACCAACGGTTCACGTACGCGACGTACTCGGCGTACTCGAGGGGGATCCTGGTCGACGAGGCGGTACGCCGGGTCGACAACAACCAGGTGGCCATCGAGGTGCCGCTGCGGGCCGACGTCACGCGCGGCCCGATCGACACGGTCGTCATCGAGGTCTGCCGGGTCTCGCTGACGTCGTCGCTGCCCCGCCCGGACTACTGCGGCCCCGCCCAGAGGTACCTGCGCCCCTGAGCGGGAGGCTCGTCGGACGCCCTGACCCCGACCACCCCGGGCGGCTCCGGCAGCGTGACCTCACCGTCCAGGTAGCGGCGGTAACCGCCGGACAGCCGTACCCGGTCGCCGTCCACCGCACAGCCGATCGTGCCGCCCCGCGCGGAGAGCTGCCGGGCGGTCAGCCGGCTCCGACCGAGCCGCCGCGCCCAGTACGGCGCGATCTGGCTGTGCGCCGAACCGGTCACCGGGTCCTCGAACAGGCCCGCGGCGGCGCCGAAGAACCGGGACACGAAGTCGACCCCGACCTCGTCGCCGGGCGCGGTGACGACCACGCCGCGCACCGGGAGGTCCCGCAGGCCGGTGAAGTCGCAGACCACCGCGCGGACCTGCGCGGCGTCGCGCAACACGTACACCAGGTCGGTGTCGACCATGCGCTCCTGGGGGTCGATGCCGAGCGCGGCGACGGCGGCGGCAGAGGTGGGGTCGTCGGCGGGGACGGGCCGGAGCCGGCCGGCGGGGAAGTCCAACTCCAGCCGGCCGTCGGCGCGGCGCGCGACGGCGAGCCAGCCGCTGCGTGTCCAGAAGTGCAGCCGCTCGGCGTCGGGATGCACGTCGTCGAACAGGTGTCCGGCGGTGGCCAGGGTCGCGTGCCCGCAGAGATCGACCTCGACCTGCGGGGTGAACCAGCGCAGGTGGTACGCGGGCTCGCCGCCCGGCGGCGGCGCGACCCCCGGCGGCAGGTCCGCCACGTAGAAGGCGGTCTCGGAGAGGTTGTTCTCGGCGGCGACGGCCTGCAGGACCTCCTCGGGCAGCCAGGACGGCAGCGGCATCACCGCCGCCGGGTTGCCCTCGAAGAGCCGGTCGGCGAAGGCGTCGATCTGGATCAGGCGAAGTCGCACGGTACGTGTGTACCAGGGGCCGGCCGGGCCGACGCGCGCGGCGTCGCCCGCCGGTTCGGCCGGCCCACCCGCCGCGGAACCGGCGCCACGGCCCGGCCCGTTCGTCCGGGCGGTCGGCCGACGCGGCAGATCCCACCCGGCGGGACGAATCCCGCCCACGGTCTGCGCTGATCCGGGCCACCGGCCACGTCGCCCGTGGAAGACTCCGAGACGGGACGACGACGGGGGCGTGGTCGTGTCGGTGGCGTTGCCGCGCGTGGGCCGGTGGGTCCGGTCACTCGACCGGCCGGGCCAGGTGGCGCTCGGCCTCGGGGTGCTCGGGATCACCTACCGCCTGGTGCTGGTCCTGCTGACCGTGCCGGGCTCGAACAGTGACGAGGCGACCTTCGGCCTCGCCGCGATGCACATCGCCGCCGGCCGGGAATTCCCGATCTTCCTCTACGGCCAGCACTACATGGGCACGGTGGAGAGCTACCTCGCCGCGCCGCTGTTCGTCCTGTTCGCCCCGAGCTGGCCACTGCTGCGGCTGCCCCTGCTCCTGCTGTACGCGGCCTTCGTCTTTCTCAGCTACCGGCTCACCCGCCGGCTCTACTCCCCCTGGCTGGCCACCGTCACCGTCGGCCTGCTCGCGGTCGGCTCGGAGCGGGTGGTTCGCGACCAGATCACCACCGTCGGAGGGCGCCCCGAGATCAAGCCCGCCCTGCTCGGTCTGCTGCTGGTCGCCCTCGCCCTCGGGCAGCGCACGACCCGACACCGGTGGTGGGGGTTCGCCCTCTTCGGCCTGCTCGCCGGGCTCTGTGTCTGGGACGACTGGCTGGCGCTGCCGTACCTGGCCGCCGCGGTCGGGCTGCTGGCGGCCGGCTGCTGGCGGGACCTGCTCGGCCGGGCCGGGCCGCTGGTGGCCGGCGGGTTCCTGCTCGGGGTCGCCCCGCTGGTCGTGGACAACCTGACCGCGCCGCCCGGACAGGACACGGCGTCGGTGCTGCGTCAGGTCAGCGACGGGTCGGACGCGGTCACCACGGTCGCCGACCGGGTGCACGGCGCGGTACTGGTCGGGATCCCGCTCGCCACCGGTCTCTGCCCGTCGGACGGCTGCGCCGCCTGGCAGGCGTGGTGGGGCGTCTGCTACCCGGTCCTGTTGCTCGGCGCGACGGTGCTGGCCGTACGCGGCCTGCTCCGCCCGCACCCCGCGCCGGCCGCCGGGACCGGCACCCGGGCGGCGGCCGGGACGGCCGGCGGCGCCGGTGCGGCCGCCGTCCGGCGGGCCTCACGGCTGCGGTACGTCGGGCAGCTCGCCCTCCTCCTCGGGGCCACGCTGACCCTGGTCGCGTACGCGCGCAGCGCCCTCGCCGCCACCACCCCGCTCACCAGCGCCCGCTACCTGTCGATCCTGCAGGTCTCGCTTCCGGCGGTGCTCTGGCCGCTGTGGCTGCTCGCCCGCCGGGCCGGGCGGACCGCCTCCCGGGCCGCCGCGCGGATCACCGGCGTCCTCGCCGCGGGAGTGCTCGCGCTTCTCGTGGCGCTGACGCTCGCCGGCACCGGGCAGCTCATGGGTGGCGTCGGCGCCATCCGTGCCGAGGAGCGGCAGGCCCGCGAGCTGGCCGACACGCTTCGTCGGGCCGGCCTGACCCGGGTCTACGGCGAGTACTGGACCTGCAACCGGCTCACCTTCAACGCCCGGGAACGGGTCGTCTGCGCCGTCCTCGACGGCGACCTGGGGCCGGGGCAGGACCGCTACCGGCCGTACGCCCGCCTGGTGCGCGAGGCCGCGCGGCCCGCCTTCGTCCTCGCCGCCGGTGGGCCGGCGGAGACCGCGCTCCGGCGTCTGTTGCGTGACCGCGACGTGGCGGCGACGGTGACCGAGATCGGCCCGTACCGGATCTACCAACCGGACACCCCGCTGCACCCGGCCGGGTGAGACCCGAGCCCGGCGACGGCTCGCTACGGCCGCTTCCTCCGCAACCTCTGGATGATGCGCCGAGGAGTCACCGGCGTCATCGCGATGACGAACTGGCCGCGGTGGTTCACCGTCGGGGTGACCACATAGAACCGCGCCCCCCGGCGGACCATCAGGCGGGAGACCGGTGGCCGGATCGGCGCCCGCAGCGGGGCGCTGCCGACCGTTCCGAAGGCGGTCAGCTGGGATCGGACCGGGTAGAGCCGGCCACCGGGCGGGATGCCGTCGAGAAGCGGCCCGAGGCGGAACTGGACCCGCAGCGTGGTGCCGCCCTTGTCCCGGGTGGTCTCCAGGGTGGTGCCGACGACGTCGCCGGCGGTGAGCCCGATCGGCCCGGAGGCGAGGGCGACCAGGTCCCGGCGGGGTGTCCGGGCGATGACGGTCAGGGCACGCTCCCCGTCGGGGCAGGTGCCCCAGGTCGCCACGATCGCCTCCAGCCGGGCGAGCCAGTCCGCCGCGCTGCCGGAGACCTCGAACCACTCGTCCGGCATGTTGAGCCTGGGGTCCCGGAACCCGGGGTAGCCGGCGTACCAGCGGTCACCGTCGATGATGGTGGGCGGCACGCCCTGCTCGGCGTCCTGCCGGATCACCGCGATGACGTCCTCGACCGTGCCGCGTTGCGCGGTGGAGATCCGCAGCCGTGCCTCGATCTCCAACTGGCTGCGGAGCTGGTCGGTGAGGTAGAGGTCCGCCAGATCACGGATCCCGGCCACCACCTGCTCCTGTACCGGGCGGGCCAGCCGGAGGAAGTCGTCCTCGACGAGCCGGGCCACCTCCCAGCTGAAGTGTCGCCGCAGGACATGGTCGCGATCCTTGCCCGGCCCGACCAGCCGGGCCACCAGGTGCATGATGGTCTCGACGCTGCGCAGCCGGTCCAGGTGCCCGGCCCGGTGCACCTCACGCGTCCGGCGGGTCGCGTAGTAGAACTCGTAGTCGGCCAGCACCGAGATACGCCCGGCCCGCAGGCACGCCTCGAAGGTGAACGGCTGGTCACCGGCGACGACGAGATCCTCGGGAAACCGCAGACGGTAGCGCTCGATGAGGCTCCGGCGGAAGAGCTTGGTGTTCGACAGCGACCAGGGCAGCGCCGAGTCGAAGAGTCCGACATGGGTCTCGTTGCCGGCGAAGACGCTCTGGTCGATGTGCCGACCGTCCAGGCCGACCACCCGCCCGAGCACCACGTCCGAACCGTACGCGTCGGCCGTCGTCACGAGCCGTTCCAGAGCCTCCCGTCCCAGGTAGTCGGTGGCCCTGACGAAGAACACGTACCGCCCGGTCGCCTGCTCCAGGGCGCGGTTGCTCGGTGCGCCCAGGCCGCCGCCGGAGTAGGGCTGGCGGATCACCCGGACGGTCTCCGGGTACAGCTTGGCGAACCAGTCGAGCTCCCGGCCGCTGGTGTCGGTGGAGCCGTCGTCCACCGCGATGATCTCCATCCGCTGCCGGCCGATGCTCTGCCGCACCAGCGAGTTCAGACACCTGGTGAGCTCGGGCATGGCGTTGTGGACCGTCACCACCACGCTGACGTCCGGCGTGCTCACGCGGTCGCCCCCACGGTTCCGCCACCCATCGCCGCTTCGACCGGCCGGACTACGTCCATGATCTGTGTCGCTGCCTTCGCTCACGGGGTGCCTCACACGCAAGCCCCGGCGAGTGTACGGCAAGGCCGGGCTCGCCGTACCGGACGCGCGGCGCGCACCGCGCCGACGCGCGCACCCCGGATTCTGCCCGGTCGCCGGCGCTGGGTCGAGTGCCGAGGTGGCGAGGCGGAGATGCGGGAGCCGCGGCCGGCGGGTTCCCCGGCCGTGGGCTGCGCCCCCCCGGTCCGCCGCGGCCCGTACCGGTTCCCACGGAGGGCGAGGAACAGCACCCGCACGGTCGGCCTCACTCCCCCGGCCCGTCGGCGAGAGGCCCAGTTCGCACCGTGGACACGGGATGGTCGCATGCCGGCGGACCGCCTCCACCACGGTCATCCCGAGGGTCGTCGGTCGGCTGGGGTGGGCCGGGATGGACCAGGAGGTCGTGCTCGCGCACCGGTTCCCGCGGCCGGTGGGCGCACGGCGCCGGGGCCGGGACGGTCACGCCTCGGGCGAACCCTTCGCCCGGGCCGCGTCGGACGTCGGTCAGCGGGGCAGCGGGACGGTGACAGGGTCGTCGCCGGACCGGGCCGGGCCGCCGGGGGCGGCGGGGGCGCCCGCGCCGAGCGCGGTCGCGACGCTCTCCGCCATCCAGGGCAGGTGATTCTCGGGTAGGGGGGTACGGGCGACCGCCAGCCGCCAGTAGAGTGGCCCGACGATCAGGTCGATGGCGGCGTCGGGATCCGTCCCGGCGGGTAGCTCGCCCCGATCGACCGCGCGGCCGATCACCTGGTTGCCGACGTCCCGCTGGTTCACCCGCAGGGACTCCTGGAGTGTCTGGGCGAGCTGGGGGTTGCGCGCCGCCTCGGCGAGCAGGTCGGGGATGATCTGCGAGGCCAGCGGGTGGCAGAGCGCCCGGGTCACGATCCGCAGGAGCGCCTCGAGGTCTCCCCGTAGGGTGCCGGTGTCCGGTAGCGGTAGGCTCTGCCCGGCGACCCGGGAGACGATCTCCAGCACCATCTCCAGCTTCGAGTTCCACCGCCGATAGATCGCGGTCTTGCCGACCCCGGCCCGGCGCGCGACGGCCTCGATCGACAGCCGCCCGTAGCCGACCGCGGCGAGTTCCTGCATCACGGCCCGGCGGATGGCGTCGGTGATCTCGCCTCGGAGCACCGCCGCCCCCGCTGGAGCCCGCCGCTTCTCGGTCGCCACGAGGGAAATATAGCGCGACGACGGTACGGTTGCGTCCCGACGTACGATGGACTACGTTGCCACGCAGCGATAACGACTGGCGTGCCACGGCTCTCCCGGCCACCCGGTCGCCGTAGTCGCGCCCCTTCCCGCCCGCACAGATCGGAGCGCCCTGCTATGGCCACCACGGCGGTAGCCGACCCTGACTCAGGACTGACCGGCGCCCAACTCGCCGCCCGGTACGGACTCACCTCGGCCGGAGCGAGACCCAGCCTCCCCAGCTACGTTCGGCAACTCTGGTCCTACCGGCACTTCATCTCGGCCTACGCCAACGCCAAGCTGGTGGCCTCGTTCAGCAACGCTCGACTCGGCCGCCTGTGGCAGGTGCTGACCCCGCTGACCAACGCCGCGGTCTACTACCTGATCTTCGGCGTCGTCCTCGGCACCCGGGGCGACATCGACAACTTCATCGCCTATCTCTGCACCGGGCTCTTCGTCTTCACCTTCACCCAGTCGGTGGTCAGCGGCGGGGTCCAGGCCATCAGCGGCAACCTCGGGCTGATCCGGGCGCTGCACTTCCCCCGGGCGTGTCTGCCGATCGCGGTCACGCTGACCCAGTTCCAGCACCTGCTCGCCTCGATCGTCGTGCTGGCCGGCATCGTGCTGGTCGACGGCGAACCGCTCACCGTCGAGTGGCTGCTGGTCCTCCCGGCGATCCTGCTCCAGGCGGTCTTCAACGCGGGGATCGCCATGGCTCTGGCCCGGCTCGGCTCGAAGGCCACCGACCTCAAGCAGGTCGTCCCGTTCGTGATGCGGACCTGGATGTACGCCTCGGGCGTGCTCTACAGCGTGCAGTACTTCGAGAAGCACCTTCCGGACTGGGCAGCCCAGCTCGCCCACCTGAACCCGCTGCTGGTCTACATCGAACTGATGCGACACGCGGTGATGGAGAGTGCTCCGGTGACCGCCTCGATGGGCCAGTCCTGGCTGCTCGGCCTGGGCTGGGCCGTCCTGGCCGGCGTCGGTGGATTCGTCTACTTCTGGCACGGCGAGAAGGAGTACGGACGTGGCTGAGCTGAGCACCGCCGCCCCCAGCGCCGCGGCGACCACCGCCGCCGACGGGTCCCGCATCCCCACCGTCATCGTGGACGACGTGCACATCGTCTACCGGGTGCACAAGGGCGCCACGGCGGGCACCAACAGCCCGGTCGCCGCGCTGCGACGGCTGCTGATCGGTGCCAAGCCGCCGACGGTCCGCGAGGTCCACGCGGTCAAGGGCGTCAGCTTCACCGCGTACCGGGGTGAGGCGATCGGCCTGCTGGGCAGCAACGGCTCCGGCAAGTCGACCCTGCTGCGGGCGATCGCCGGGCTGCTGCCGGTCAACCAGGGCGCGATCTACACCCAGGGGCAGCCGTCGCTGCTCGGCGTGAACGCGGCGTTGATGAACGACCTCTCCGGCGAACGCAACGTCGTGCTCGGCTGCCTGGCGATGGGGATGAGCCCGGCGCAGGTACGGCGGCTCGCCCCCGAGATCATCAAGTTCTCCGGGATCAACGACCGGGGCGACTTCAGCTCGCTGCCGATGCGGACGTACTCCTCCGGCATGGCGGCCCGGCTGCGTTTCTCCATCGCGGCGGCGAAGAAGCACGACGTCCTGTTGATCGACGAGGCGCTCGCCACCGGCGACGCCCGGTTCCGGCGCCGCAGCGAGCAGCGGGTCCGCGAGCTGCGGGCCGAGGCCGGCACCGTCTTCCTGGTGAGCCACGCGATCGCGTCCATCCGCGACACCTGCGAGCGGTCCATCTGGCTGGAGTCCGGGGTGATCCGGGCGGACGGCCCGACCGACGAGGTGGTCGCGGAGTACGAGAAGTACATGAACCGGTCCTGAGCCGAGGAGACCGCCCACGGGCGTCGCCGGTTGCCCGGCGACGCCCGTGCCATGATCGGGCCCGTGACGAGGATCAGGGCCAGCCATGACCGGAAGGAACTCGCCGCCCTGCTGGGCAGGGATCCCGAGCTGCACGCGTACGAGCTCGGCGACCTGGACGACTTCTACTGGCCGTACACCACCTGGTACCGCCACGGAGAACAGGTGGCGCTGGTCTACCACGGCGGCGCCACCCCGACACTGCTGGCGCTGGACCGTTCCCCGGACGCCCTGACCGACCTGCTGACCGGGCTGGTCCCGCTCCTGCCCCGCAGCTTCGACGCCCACCTCTCGCCGGGCGCCGGGGCGGCCCTGGCGGCGCACTTCCCGGTACGTCCACACGGGCCGCACCTGAAGATGACACTCACCGACCCCGACCGGCTCGACCGGGTGGCCCCGGCGGGTGAGGTGCTCACCACCGCGGACCTGCCGGCGATGACCGCGTTCTACGAGGCCGCCTACCCCGGGAACTGGTTTGACGAACGGATGGTGCAGACCGGCCAGTACGTCGGGATCCGCCGCGGCGGGGACCTGCTCGCGGTGGCCGGGGTGCACGTCTGGTCCCCCACCTACGGGGTGAGTGCGCTGGGAAACGTGGCCACCCATCCGGCGGCCCGGGGCCAGGGCCTTGCCACCTCGGCGGTGGCGGCGCTGTGCCGGCGGCTGCTCGGCACGGTCCGCTGGGTGACCCTGAACGTCAGGGCGGACAACGTCGCCGCGATCGCCCTGTACCGGCGCCTCGGCTTCACGCCGGTCGCCGAGTACGACGAGTTCAGTTTCGGCCCGGCGGTCTGACGCCACGCGGCCTGCGTCGTCAGACCGCCGGCCACTCCGCCCGGCCGACGGTGTCGGCCGGGCGGAGTGGGGCCGGCGGCGGGGAGGAGCCAGCCGGCCGAGGGGTGGCCGGGTGGACCGGGGTCAGGCGGAGTAGCCCCGGGTGGCGATCCAGTGCGCCAGGCTGGTGGTGGTCATCCAGTAGTGGCTGTCCGCGCCGGGAATCGCGGGATCAGCGATCTTGACCGTGCGCCCGCCGTCGCGGTAGCCGACCACGGTCAGGTAGTGGCCACCCGGGTAGCTGTGCCAGCCGCCGGCGGTGTCGGTGGCCGACCCGGCGATGTTCGCCACGACCGCGTACCCCTTGCTGATCGCACGCACCACGTCGGCCTGCAGCCGGTCGATCTGGGCCGGGGTCGCGGACTGGCCGGGGATCGCGACGGTCCGGTAGAAGTCGGACCCGGTGACGCTGTTGAGGACCCGGGTGGTGTCCGCGGCCGAGTTCGTGCCGTTGACGGTGGTGCCGAGCCGACGGGCCAGCTCGTCCTGGCTCAACGGCGCGTCGCGGACGGTCAGCGCGATCCGGGTCGCGGCGGGGCCACAGTAGTAGTAGGTGGTCTGGGCCTGGAACGTGTAGTCCAACTGCTTCGACGCCGGCGGCGCCGGCTCCGCGGCGTCCGAGGACTCCTTCGCCTTCGCCGAGGAGGTCCTCGCCGGGGACTCCTTCGCCTCCGCCGACGGTTCCGTGGGCTTCGCCGGGGACGGCTCGTCGGTCGCGGTCTGCGTCGGGGCCACCGTCGCGGCCGTGCCCGGCGCCGTCGTGCCCGGTGCGGCCGTCTGGGCGTCCGCGCCGGCCCCGCCGGCGGTGATGGGCTGAAGGTCCGCCACGGCGACCCGGTCGGCACCCCCGGTCTCCGGCTGTGGGGTGGTGGTCGACAGTGCGACGCCGCCGCCGGCCGCGGCCGCGCCGAGGGCGACCGCCGCGCCGAGGGCGATCCGGTTTCGCCGGCTGGACAGGAGATTCCGGAGTCGCTGGTTGAGGCCGTGCTTCACGATGATCCTCCAGGGGGAAATGCGAATCGTCGATTCCGGGGACGATCGACAGATCGCCGTTTCTGTCGGCTGTCGAGAACGCGCGGGAACCGCTGTCGAGAACACGCGGAGACGCCGGGCACCGGGGCACGGAATGGTCGTCGGGTTCACCCGAGCCCGGGCGACGCGCACGCGAACGGGAGCATCGGCATTCCGCCGTGCCATTGACGTCGACAACCCTGCTCGGTGGCAGGGCCACGCCCGTTTCGGAAAGCGGCCGGATCGACGGCGACCGCGACGGGCTCCGGCCCGGGGTTCACCCGACGCCGCCGCGTCCACCCGGGCCGGCGGCGTGCGCCCCGGGCCGGGTTCGGCGCGTCGTGCCCCGCGCGTACGTCAGGGTGTCTGGGTCTGTGGCGCCGGTCTCGACAGCGCCGCCGGGACGGGGCCACCCGGCCGGGCGGCGGATGCGGCGTACGGCGGTGGCTGGGGGGTTGGGCCACGGCCCAGGTGGTGCGGCACGAACACGTACTCCTTCCTGCGCCGCCTACCGGGTTAGCTGACGGGTTCGGACGGGAAGGCCGCCCTACCGCGGACCGGCGGCCCGCGGATTCACCCCAGACGATCTGTGGGTCCCCGGCTCGTTGCGTGAACGACTCGGCGGGTCTGCTCCGGTGTCGCCGTCGTGGCGACCAGGGGGCCGGACCAGACGCGCCGACAGTACTGGCCCACCTCCGCCGTTGCCAACCCCTCTGACCAGGAAAAACAGTGGCCAGGGGCGCGGGGGGAACCCGGCTGGGAGGCACCGCGGCACATCCGTCGACCACCGGCATAAGCCGGAATGATCATGTACGGATACGGTATGACGGAAATATTACGAATAACCGGTCATGCCCAACGCCACCGCGCCGCGGAACGAGGAACCCCGGGAGGCACGTTTCGATGACGACCGTGCACGAAGCGACCTACGACCTGCTCCGCGCCCTCGGCATGACCACCGTCTTCGGAAACCCCGGTTCGACCGAGGAACCGTTCCTGAAGAACTTCCCATCCGACTTCACCTACGTCCTCGCCCTCCAGGAGGCCTCCGCGGTCGCCATGGCCGACGGGTACGCCCAGGCGAGCGGACGCCCGGTCCACGTCAATCTGCACACCGCACCGGGCACCGGAAACGGGATGGGAAGCCTCATCACGGCGTGGCACAACAAGACGCCGATGATTGTCACCGCGGGGCAGCAGACCCGGACGATGAACGTGCTTGAGCCGATGCTCACGAACGTACGGCCGACCCTGTTGCCGGAACCGTACGTCAAATGGAGCCACGAGCCGCTACGGGCGCAGGACATTCCCGAGGCGTTCATGCGGGCCTACGCCAGCGCCGTACAGCCACCCGCCGGGCCGGTGTACCTCTCCCTGCCACTCGACGACTGGGACGAGCCGGCCGCCGGCACGCCGACGCCACGCCGGGTGAGCACCCGGGTCGCACCCGACCCCGACACCCTCGCCCGGTTCGCCGAGACGCTGGCGCGCAGCCGGAACCCGATGCTGGTGATCGGCGCCGGAGTCGACCGCAGCGGAAGCTGGGCCGAGGCGGTCGCGCTCGCCGAACGACTGCGGGCCCCCGTCTGGCAGCCCCCGTTCGCGGACCGGGTCGGCTTCCCCCAGGACCACCCGCAGTTCCAGGGGCTGCTGCCCCCGGCGATCGGTCCCCTCGCCGAGAGGCTGACCGGGCACGATCTCGTGCTGGTGATCGGTGCCCCCGTCTTCCGCTACTACCCGTACGTCCCCGGCGAGCACGGTTACCTGCCGCCCGACACCCGCCTGCTGCACATCACCGACGATCCGGACGAGGCAGCCCGGGCACCGGTCGGCGACAGCCTCGTCGGCGACGTCGGACTCGCCTGCGCCGCACTGACCGCGCACCTGCCCGCGTCCGACCGAGAGCCGCCGGCGCCCCGGCCCGCCCCACCGAGCCCCGCCCCGAGCACCTCGATCTCCGCCGAGGCGCTGTTCGCCGCACTGGCCGCCGAGTGGCCGCCGGACGGGATCGTGGTGCCGGAGACCCCCTCGAACCTCAGCATCCTGCACCGGCAACTGACGATCACCCGCCCGGGGTCGTACTTCAAGATGGCCAGCGGCGGCCTCGGCTTCGCGCTTCCGGCCGCGGTCGGTATCGCGCTCGCGCAGCGGGACACCGGGGGACACCGGCCGGTGGTCGCGGTGATCGGCGACGGCTCCTTCCAGTACTCGCCCCAGGCACTCTGGACCGCCGCGCAACACCGGCTGCCGGTGACCGTCGTGGTCCCGGTCAACCGGCAGTACGGGGTGCTCAAGGCCTTCGCCGAGCTGGAGGACACCCCCGGCGTACCCGGACTGGAGCTGCCGGACCTGGACGTCACCGCCATCGCCCGCGGCTACGGCTGCGCCGCCCGCCAGATCGACTCGCTGGGCGACTTCCGGGAGGCGTTCCGGGTCGCGCTGCGCGGCGACGGCCCGACCGTGCTGGCCGTCCCCATCACCCGCGACGTCGCCCCCCTGCTCTGAGGGCCGCCCCCGGCCTGCAGGAAGAAGGGGCCGCGGCAGACGGCGGCGGTGCGCCCCGTCGCGGTCGGCGCCCGGGTGGCGGGAGAGACCCGGTCACCGACTCAGTCGAGCTCGACGAGCCGCCCCACCCGGTCCGGCCCGAACATGGCGGCACCCGACGCGTCCCGGCGCGGGTTCGGCTCGGGAAGCCGCACCGGTTCGCCCCGCCTGGTGACCCCGACCGGGCGCGGCCCGATCCAGGCGAGCACCAGCCGGGACTCCCCCCTGAGGAAACGCTGGGCGCGGACCCCGCCGGTCGCCCGGCCCTTCGGCGGATAGAGCGAGAACGGGCTCACCTTCACCCCGCTGCCGGTGGACGTCACCACCATCGGTTCACCCTGCTCCGGATCGTCGGTGCGGACCGCGCCGAAGAAGACCACCTCGGCGCCGGCGGCGAGGTTGATCCCGGCCATGCCGCCGCCCCTGAGACCCTGCGGCCGGACCAGACCGGCCGCGAAGCGCAGCAGCGAGGCGTCGGAGGAGACGAAGGCGAGGGACTCGGTGCCGTCGACCAGCCAGGTCGCCCCGACCACCTCGTCGCCGTCCCGGAGGGTGATCACCTCGAACACGTCGGCCCGAACCGGCCAGTCCGGAGCGCAGACCTTCACCACACCCTGCCGGGTGCCCAGCGCCAGGCCTGGCGAACCCGCACCCCGGTCACCGAGCGGCGCCAGGCCGATCACGCGCTCCCCCGGCTCCAGCGGCACCAGCTCCGAGGTGGCCATCCCACCGCTCAGCGAGACCGTGCCGGACCGCCTCGGCAGCACCGGCAGCGGCAGGACCTCCGTCCTGAAGGCCCGCCCCGCGCTGGTGACCAGCAGCACCTGCCCGCGCGCGGTGGCCCCGACGACGGCGGCGACCGCGTCGTGTCTGGTCCGGCCGCTGCGCCGGCGGCCCTCGGCGGCCTCCTCGGACTCCGCGGCCGTCCGGGCGACCAGCCCGGTCGCGGAGAGGATCACCTGGCAGGGGTCGTCCGCCACCTCCAGCGGACCGGACGGCGTGGAGGCGGCCAACACCTCCCTGAGGTCGCCGTCGACCAGGGTGGTCCGGCGCGGCCGCCCGAACTCCCTGCCGACCGCCGCCAGTTCCTCGGAGACCACCTTCCGCAGCACCCGGTCGTCCTCCAGGATCTCGGTGAGCGCGGCGATCTCCTCGCGGAGCCGGTCCCGCTCCACCTCCAGCTCCAGCCGGTCGAACTTGGTCAGCCGCCGCAGCGGGGTGTCCAGGATGTAACCGGCCTGGATCTCGGAAAGCCCGAACTGGGCCATCAGCGCCTGCCTGGCCGCCTGGGCGTTCTCACTGCCCCGGATCAGTCGGACCACCTCGTCGATGTCGAGCAGCGCCATCAACAGGCCGTCGACCAGGTGCAGCCGCTCCTGCCGTCTGGTGCGCCGGAACGCCGTCCGGCGGGTCACCACCTCATAGCGGTGGTCGAGGAACACCTCGAGCAGTTCCTTCAGACCGAGCGTGCGCGGCTGCCCGTCCACCAGGACCAGGTTGTTGATCCCGAACGACTGCTCCAGTGGGGTGAGCCGGTAGAGGTCGGCCAGCAACGCCTGCGGGTTGACCCCGACCTTGCACTCGATGACCAGGCGGGTCCCGTTCTCCCGGTCGGTGAGGTCCTTGACGTCGGCGATGCCCTGCAGCCGGGCCGGCTGCCGCTGGCCCCGGCGCGGTCCGGAGGTGATCAGCCTGCCCCGTACCTCGTCGGTGATCGCCTCGATGACCTTCTCGGGGCCGACACCGTACGGCAGCTCGACCACCGTGATCGCCTGGCGGCCCCGGCTTCCCTCCAGCGGCCCGATCTCGACCCTGGCCCGCATCCGGACCACACCCCGACCGGTCTCGTACGCCCTGCGCACCTCGTCGAGGCCGAGCAGCAGGCCCCCGGTGGGCAGGTCCGGGCCGGGAACGAACCTCATCAGGGTGTCCAGCGAGGCGTCCGGGTGGTCGATCAGCCAGCGGGCGGCCCGGACCACCTCGGCGAGGTTGTGCGGGATCATGTTGGTCGCCATCCCGACCGCGATCCCCGAGGTGCCGTTGACCAGCAGGTTCGGGAAGGCTGCCGGCAGCACGACCGGCTCGGTCAGCGACCCGTCGTAGTTCGGCCGGAAGTCGACCGTCCCCTCGCCGAGCTCCCCGACCAGCAGCATCGCCTCCCGCGACATCCGTGCCTCGGTGTTGTGGTTGACGAACCCGCCGGCGAGGAAGGAGTGGTCCTCCGACTCGACCCGTACCGAGTAGACCTCGACCGGTTCGGCGGGGACCACCTCGGTGACGGTCTCGAACCGGTAGCCCGAGTCCATGATCGGCAGAATCGTGGCGATCACCTCCGGATCCCCGATCTCGTCGACGATCCGGTGGCGTTCCGCCTCCCACCGCTCGACCCGGTCGACGTCGTACCCGGTGAGCCGGTCCCGTCGGCCGCCCCGGCCGTCGAGGTCCAGCGCGCCACGAACGTAGTCGGCGACGAACGGGACCCGTTCCCCGGTGTGGCGGTTCGGGCACGACCCGGCCCGCCGCAGCGCCTCCCGCAACACCGCCTGCCTGGTGCCCAGGAAACCGACCCGGTGCGCGTACGCCTCGACGTCGCGACGCCCGGAGACCACCAGACGGTGTTCGACCGCGCCGCCGGGCCGCACGGCCCGGCGGCGGCAGGCGACGACGCCGAACTCGGCCAGCAGTTCCTGGAGCTCCCGGGCCAACCGCTCGCTGGGCGTCGGGTACTCGACGGTGACACCGCCGTCGGCGACGCGCACCCCACCGCCACCCTCGAAGAGAGCCATGAGGAAGGCACGTTTCACGCCCCAGCCACCCGACCAGACACACGACGGGACGAACCTGTCCCGCGCCCGGTGCCCGACGAGTTCGGCCAGCGGGCCGGCCCGCAACGACCCCGTCCCTCCGGTGGCCCCCCACGCGTCCACCTCGAGGGCGTACGTGCGACCCTGCCGGGTGCGCCGCCTGCTGACACGACGGAGGCCACCGACGACCTCGTCGTAGGCGTGCACGACCTCGGAGAAGAGGTGCTCGTCGGTGGTCTGGAAGCCGGCTGCGGTCCCGCGCGCCCA
>CALGAM010000063.1 GCA_937951935.1 uncultured Micromonospora sp.
GGCACCCGCCCGTACCGGGTGCACTACCGCGAGCCGAGCTTCGTCAACCTCCAGGCCCTGCCAGCGATGGCCGAGGGTGGCCTGATCGCGGACGTGATCGCCGGCGGTGCGTCCCTGGACCCGGTGATGGGTGGGTGTGATCGCTAAATGACCGAGACTCAGCTCAACGGCTCCTCCGGCCCCGGCGTGCCGGCACAGCGGGGCGGTACGACGCGCGTCGCCGAGCTGGCGGCGAAGCTGACCGACCGGGCCCGGGAGATCATCGCCCGCTACCCGGCCGACCGGTCCCGCTCCGCGCTGCTGCCGCTGCTGCACCTCGTGCAGTCCGAGGAGGGGTACGTCTCCCCGGCCGGCATCGAGTTCTGCGCGGAGATGCTCGGCCTGAACAAGGCCCAGGTCGGTGCGGTCGCGAGCTTCTACACGATGTACAAGCGCCGCCCCACCGGGGACTGGCTGGTCAGCGTCTGCACCAACACCATGTGCAGCACGCTGGGCGGTCAGCAGGTCTACGACGCACTCAGCGAGCACCTGGGGGTCGGGCACGAGGAGACCACCCCGGACGGGAAGATCACCCTGGAGCACGCCGAGTGCCTGGCCGCCTGTGACTACGGCCCGGTGCTGACCGTCAACTACGACTTCTTCGACCAGGTCGACCCGGACACCGCGATCGCCCTGGTCGACGAGCTGCGGGCCGGTGGCCGGCCGAAGCCCTCCCGCGGCGCCCGGCTCTGCACCCTCAAGGAGATCTCCCTGCAGCTGGCCGGCTTCCCCGACCCGCGCCCGGAGGCGGTCGCCGACGGGGTGCCCGGCGAGCCGACGCTGCGCGGCCTGCGCCTGGCACAGCAGCACGGGATCGCGGTGGCCGGCTTCGACCCGAGCACCCCGATCACGGCGTCGGGGGACGGCGCGCCCGCGGCCGAGGCGGCCGGGGTCGCGGCCAACAAGCCGGCCAGCGACCGCAAGCCGGCCGGTGACGCGGCCAAGCCCCAGGAGCAGGCGCTCAAGGAGGCCAAATGAGCACCACGCCGCGCCGGGAGACGCTGGAGAAGCTGACCCCGGTCCTCACCAAGCGTTGGCTCTCGCCCGAAGCCTGGCGGATCGACGTCTACGAGCGGCTGGACGGGTACGTCGCGCTGCGCAAGGCGCTCGCCGTGCGCCCGGACGACCTGATCCAGCTCATCAAGGACTCCGGCCTGCGCGGCCGGGGCGGTGCCGGCTTCCCGACCGGGCTGAAGTGGGGCTTCATCCCACAGGGCGACGGCAGGCCGCACTACCTCGTGGTCAACGCCGACGAGGGTGAGCCGGGGACCTGCAAGGACCTGCCGCTGATGACCCACGACCCGCACTCGCTCGTCGAGGGGGTCATCATCGCGGCGTACGCGATCCGGGCCAACCGCGCCTTCATCTACATCCGGGGTGAGGCGGTGCACGCCGCCCGGCGGCTGCGCAACGCCGTGCAGGAGGCGTACCGGGCCGGCTACCTCGGGCGGAACATCCTCGGCTCCGGCTTCGACCTGGACCTGGTGGTGCACAGCGGCGCCGGGGCGTACATCTGCGGCGAGGAGACGGCGCTGCTGGACTCGCTGGAGGGCTTCCGGGGCCAGCCCCGGCTGCGCCCGCCGTTCCCGGCGACCCACGGCCTGTACGCCTCCCCGACGGTGGTCAACAACGTCGGGACGATCGCGAGTGTGCCGTACATCGTGCTGGGCGGGGCGGCCTGGTGGCGGAGCATGGGCACGGAGAAGTCTCCCGGCCCGATGATCTACTCGCTCTCCGGCCGGATCAGGTACCCGGGCCAGTACGAGTGCTCGATGGGGATCACGCTGCGGGAGCTGATCGAGCTCGCCGGCGGCATGCAACCCGGCCACAACCTGCGGTTCTGGACGCCGGGCGGCTCCTCCACCCCGCTGCTGACCGCCGACCACCTCGACGTGCCGCTGGACTTCGAGGGGGTGGCGGCCGCCGGTTCGATCCTCGGCACCACCGCGACCCAGATCTTCTCCGACCAGGACTGCCCGGTGTACGCCACCTACCGGTGGCTGGAGTTCTACCACCACGAGTCGTGTGGCAAGTGCACCCCGTGCCGGGAGGGCAACTACTGGATGGTCCGCACCTACCGACGAATCCTGTCCGGTCAGGGCACCTACGCGGACCTGGACACCCTGCTGGACACCTGCGACAACATCCTCGGCCGCTCCTTCTGCGGCCTCGGCGACGGCGCGACCAGTTCGGTGACCTCCTCCCTGAAGTACTTCAAGCAGGACTACCTGGACTACATCGAGGGGCGGAAGGCGCCCAAGCTGTCCGCGAAGACCCTGGCAGGAGCGCACTAGTGCGAGCGCGAGGACTGGGTGCGTCGGTGCGGCTCGCCAGCAGCGCGGTCGGGCCGGAGCACGAGGAGAGCGTAGCGGCGCGTGGGCCGCAGGTGGGCCGCGACGGGCGGGCCCCGCAGTCGCGAGCGGAGGGACAATCATGACTGATGTCGCGAAGAAGGCCGACACCGTCACGCTCACCATCGACGGCATCGAGGTCACCGCGCCGAAGGGTGCGCTGCTGATCCGGGTCGCCGAACAGCTGGGCATCGAGATCCCGCGGTTCTGCGACCACCCGCTGCTGGCGCCCGCCGGCGCCTGCCGGCAGTGCCTGGTCGAGGTGGAGGGGCAGCGCAAGCCGGTCGCCTCCTGCACCCAGACCGTCGCCGAGGGCATGGTGGTCCGCACCCAGCTCACCTCCCCGGTCGCCAAGAAGGCGCAGCAGGGGGTCATGGAGCTGCTGCTGATCAACCACCCGCTCGACTGCCCGATGTGCGACAAGGGCGGCGAGTGCCCGCTGCAGAACCAGGCGATGTCGACCGGCCGCACCGACTCCCGGTTCCGCGAGCGCAAGCGGGAGTACCCGAAGCCGGTGCCCATCTCCACCCAGGTGCTGCTGGACCGTGAGCGCTGTGTCCTCTGCCAGCGCTGCACCCGGTTCTCCGAGCAGATCGCCGGCGACAAGTTCATCGACCTGATGAACCGGTCGAGCGCCGAGGAGATCAACATCTACCGGGACGAGGTGTACGGCGGCGCGGACGAGGTCGGCGACGTCCCGTTCAACTCGTACTTCTCCGGCAACACCGTGCAGATCTGCCCGGTCGGCGCGCTGACCGGGGCCCAGTACCGGTTCCGGGCCCGGCCGTTCGACCTGGTCTCCACCCCGAGCGTGTGCGAGCACTGCGCGGCCGGCTGCGCCCAGCGCACCGACCACCGGCGCGGAAAGGTGCTGCGCCGGCTCGCCGGTGACGACCCGGCGGTGAACGAGGAGTGGAACTGCGACAAGGGGCGCTGGGGCTTCCAGTACACCACCTCCGCCGAGCGGATCACCACGCCGCTGGTGCGGGACGCCCGCACCGGTGAGCTGCGCGAGGCGTCCTGGAGCGAGGCGCTGGCCCGCGCCGCCGAAGGGCTGCGGGCCGCCCGGGACGCGGGCTCCGGCGTCGGCGTGTTGACCGGCGGTCGGCTCACCGTCGAGGACGCGTACGCCTACGCGAAGTTCGCCCGGGTGGCGCTGCACAGCAACGACATCGACTTCCGGGCCCGGCCGGTCTCCGCCGAGGAGACGCAGTTCCTCGCCAGCACGGTCGCGGGCAGCACCGGTGTGACCTACGCCGACGTCGAGCAGGCGCCGGTCGTGGTGATCGCCGGGCTGGAGCCGGAGGAGGAGTGCCCGATCCTCTTCCTGCGGCTGCGCAAGGCGTACACCCGGCGGCAGCTCCGGGTGCTGGCGCTGGCGCCGTTCGCCAGCCGGGGCCTGACCAAGCTCGGCGCGACCGTCCTGACCACCGTGCCCGGCGAGGAGGCGCGGTTGCTGGCCGAGGACGCCACCGTCGCCGAGGCGCTGCGCCAGCCGGGCGCGATCCTGCTGGTCGGCGAGCGCCTGGGTGGCGTACCGGGTGGGCTCTCCGCCGCCGCCGCGCTGGCCGAGGCCACCGGGGCCAGGTTGGCCTGGGTGCCGCGCCGGGCCGGTGACCGGGGCGCGGTCGAGACCGGCTGCCTGCCGAACCTGCTCCCCGGCGGTCGGCCGGTCGACGACCCGGCGGCCCGGGCCGAACTGGCCGAGTTCTGGGACCTGGCGGCCGGCGTCATCCCGAGCGCTCCGGGGCGGGACACCGACGGCATCCTCGCCGCGGCCGCCGAGGGCGCGCTGGGCGCGTTGGTGGTGGCCGGAGTGGACCCCGCCGACCTGTCCGACCCGCGGCTTGCCGAGCGGGCCCTGGAGAACGTTCCCTTCCTGGTCAGCCTGGAGCTTCGGCACAGCGCGGTCACCCGTCGCGCCGACGTGGTCTTCCCGGTGGCCTCGGTGGTGGAGAAGGCCGGCAGCTTCCTCGACTGGGAGGGGCGGCTGCGCACCTTCGAGGCGGTCCTGAACACCGCGGCGATGACCGACGCCCGGGTGTTGGACGCCATCGCCGCCCAGCTCGACGTCCGGATCGGCACCGCCGACGTGCCCAGCATCCGCCGCGAGCTCGGGTCACTGCCGGTGACCCGCGCCAGCCGCGTTCCCGCCCCGGCCGTGGCGCCGGCCGAGCCGGTCCGGCCCGGCCCGGGCGAGGCGGTGCTCGCCACCTGGCACCAGCTGATCGACAACGGCACCCTGCTCCAGGGTGACCCGCACCTCGCCGGTACGGCCCGCCCGCCGGTGGTCCGGCTGGCCAAGGGCACCGCGGAGGCGCTCGGGGTCGGCGAGGGTGAGGCGGTGACGGTCGGCACCGACCGGGGCGCCATCACCCTGCCGGCGGCGATCACCGACATGCCGGACGGTGTGGTCTGGCTTCCCACCAACTCGCCCGGCGCGACCGTCCGGCGCAGCCTCGGGGCCACCGCCGGGGCGCTCGTCCGGCTGAGCGCCGGTGCCGCACCGTCCGCCGCCGACTCGGCATCGCTGCCGGGCGGCGCCGAAGGTGGTCCGACGAGTCCCGCAGCCGCGAACGGAGGGATGGCCCGGTGAGCCCGAGAAGTGAGCTTGCGAGCCTCGCAGTCGCGAACGGAGGGTTGATCCGGTGAGCGGCCTGACATTCCTCGCCCAGAGCCCGACGCTGCAGGACTTCGGTAAGGACCCGTGGTGGCTGGTCCTGATCAAGATCGTCGGGGCGTTCGCCTTCGCGGTCCTGGCGACCCTGCTCGGCGTCTGGTTCGAGCGGCGTGTGGTGGCCCGGATGGCGCAGCGCCCCGGTCTGAACCAGGCCGGCCCGTTCGGTCTGCTGCAGACCCTCGCCGACGGCCTCAAGATGGCCTTCAAGGAGGACATCCTGCCGAAGGCCGCGGACAAGGTCGTCTACTTCTTCGCGCCGACCATCTCGGTGATCAGCGCGGTCACCGCACTGTCGGTGGTGCCGTTCGGCCCGATGGTGAGCATCTTCGGCGTGCGGACGCCGTTGCAGGTCACCGACGTCTCGGTGGCGGTGTTGGTGTTGCTCGCCTGCTCCTCGATGGGCGTCTACGGCATCGTCCTCGGCGGCTGGGCGTCCGGATCGACGTACCCGCTGCTGGGCGGTCTCCGGTCGTCCGCACAGATGATCTCGTACGAGGTCGCGCTGGGACTGAGCATCGTCGCGGTCTTCATGACCGCCGGGACGATGTCGACCAGCGGGATCGTGACCGCGCAGGCGGACGGCACCCGGCTGAACCTGTTCGGCGTGGTGGACCTGCCCGCCCCCGGCTGGTACGCGATCCTGCTGCTGCCGAGCTTCGTCATCTTCTTCATCGCCGCCGTCGGTGAGACCAACCGGGCGCCGTTCGACCTTCCGGAGGCCGAGTCGGAGCTGGTCGCGGGCTTCATGACCGAGTACAGCTCGCTGAAGTTCGCGCTCTTCATGCTCTCCGAGTACGTCGCCATGGTGACCATGTCGGCGGTGACCACGACGCTGTTCCTCGGCGGCTGGCGGGCCCCGTGGCCGATCACCCTCTGGGAGGGGGCCAACTCCGGCTGGTGGCCGCTGCTGTGGTTCATGGGCAAGGTCATCCTGCTGGTCTTCGTCTTCGTCTGGCTGCGTGGCACCCTGCCCCGGTTCCGGTACGACCAGTTCATGCGGCTCGGCTGGAAGGTGCTGCTCCCGATCAACCTGGTCTGGATCCTGGTGCTGGCCGGCATCCGCACGCTCCAGAAGGAGGACGTCAGCGACACCAACCGGTACCTGATCATCGCCGGCGCGGTGCTGGTGGTCCTGCTGGTCACGCTGCTGTGGCCGAGCAAGAAGCAGCCGCCGAAGCGGACGCTGCAGGAGCAGGTGGACCGGCGACCGCCGGGCAGCTTCCCGCTGCCGCCGATGGATCTCCAGGTCCCGCCGAGCCCGCGGACGAGGCGGGTGGTCGCCGAACGCGAGCCCGCCAACGTGGGCGCGGGTGCGGGAACCGGCCAGCGGGACGGTGCCGGTACCGGCCACGACGAGAAGGAGGTGTGACGTGGGCGCGATCACCGGGACGTTCAAGGGCTTCGGGGTCACCTTCTCGCACATGTTCAAGAAGGTCGTCACCACCGACTACCCGTTCAAGCCGCCGGTGACGGCACCGCGCTACCACGGGCGGCACATCCTCAACCGGCACCCCGACGGGCTGGAGAAGTGCATCGGCTGCGAGCTGTGCGCGTGGGCCTGCCCGGCGGACGCGATCTACGTCGAGGGCGGCGACAACACCGAGGAGCGTCGCTTCTCACCGGGTGAGCGGTACGCCAAGACGTACCAGATCAACTACGCCCGCTGTATCTTCTGCGGGCTCTGTATCGAGGCCTGCCCGACGCGCTCGCTCACCATGAGCAACGAGTACGAGCTGGCCCGGGACGACCGGCGGGATCTGATCTTCACCAAGGAGCAGTTGCTGGCGCCCCTGCTGCCCGGGATGGAGCCGCCGCCCCACCCGATGCGGCTCGGTGACACCGAGCAGGACTACTACGTGGGTGCGTTGACGAACCCGGGCACCTCGGCCGGTGCCGAGCGGGCGCCCCGGTCCGAGACGCACCCGGTCGACGGCTCCGGTACGACGGGAGAGAAGTCATGACGGTCATCGCCGCCGCCGGCGGGGTCAGCAGTGGGGAGCAGGTGGCGTTCTGGATCCTCGCTCCGCTGGCGCTGCTCGGCGCGCTCGGCATGGTCTGGGCGCGCAACGCGGTGCACTCGGCGCTCTGGCTGGTGCTGACGATGCTCTGCCTCGGCGTCTTCTACGTGCTGCACTCCGGCCCGTTCATCGGCATGGTCCAGGTCATCGTCTACACCGGCGCGATCATGATGCTCTTCCTGTTCGTGCTGATGCTGGTCGGCCGGGACGCCTCGGACTCGCTGATCGAGACGCTCCGTGGGCAGCGGGTCGCCGCGATCACGCTCGGTCTCGGCTTCGGCCTGCTGGTCGGCACCGGACTGTGGCGGGCGCTCGGCCGGGCGGACGCGGCCGGGCTGGAGCAGGCCAACGCGGACGGGAACGTGCAGGGGATCGCCCGGCTGCTCTTCACCAAGTACGTCTTCGTCTTCGAGGTGACCTCGGCGCTGCTGATCACCGCCGCGGTCGGTGCGATGGTGTTGGCGCACATCGAGCGGCGGGGCCGGATGGACCAGGTGGCGACGATGAAGGCCCGGTTCCGGCCCGGCAACTACCCCGGCCCGAAGCCCGGCCCCGGTGTCTACGCCACCTCCTCCTCGGTGGCCACCCCGGCCCGGCTGCCGGACGGCGGGCTGACCGACCGGAGCGTGCCGAAGGTGCTGCCCCGGCGCCAGCTGGAGCCCGAGGAGATCGCGCTGAAGGGGACGGAGAAGTAGCATGTCGGACTTCTTCTCGGTGACGCCGAACCACTACCTGATCCTGGCCGCGGTGCTCTTCACCATCGGCGCGGTCGGGGTGTTGATCCGGCGCAACGCGATCGTCCTGTTCATGTGCATCGAGCTGATGCTCAACGCGGCCAACCTTGCGCTGGTCACGTTCAGCCGGATCAACGGCGACCTGAACGGTCAGATCATGGCGTTCTTCGTCATGGTGGTGGCCGCGGCCGAGGTCGTGGTCGGTCTGGCCATCATCATGACGATCTTCCGGACCCGGCGGTCGGCGAGCGTCGACGACGCCAACCTGCTGAAGTACTAAGAGGGGCCCACCAGTGGAACATACTGTGGAGTACGCCCAGGCCACGGGGTTGCTGGGCAGCGTGTGGCTGCTGGTGGCCATCCCGGCGGTCAGCGCCGCGATCCTCCTGCTGCTCGGCCGGCGGGCCGACCGGTGGGGACACTGGCTCGGCGTCGGCAGCGTCGGCGTCGCCTTCGTCCTCGGCCTGACCTACTTCTTCCAACTGCGCGGCCTGTCCAACCGCTCGGTCGAGCGCAGCCTCTGGGAGTTCATCACCGTCGGCAACCTCCGCGTGGACTTCGGCCTGCTGTTCGACCCGCTGGCCGCGGTCTTCGTCCTGCTGATCACCGGTGTGGGCTTCCTGATCCACCTGTACGCGGTCGGCTACATGGCGCACGATCCCGGTCGGCGCCGGTTCTTCGGGTTCTTCAACCTGTTCGTCGCCGCGATGCTGCTGCTGGTGCTCGGCAACAACTACGTGATGCTCTACCTCGGCTGGGAGGGTGTGGGTGTCGCGTCGTACCTGCTGATCTCGTTCTGGCAGGAGCGGCCGAGCGCGGCGACCGCCGGCAAGAAGGCGTTCCTGATGAACCGGGTCGGCGACGCCGGGCTGGCGATCGCGATCTTCATCATGTTCGCGACCCTGGGCAGCACCCAGTACGCCGACGTCTTCAACGGTGTGGGTGCGCTGGCCGGCGGCACGGTGCTGGCGATGGGCCTGCTGCTGCTCCTCGGCGCCACCGGCAAGTCCGGCCAGTTCCCGTTGCAGGCGTGGTTGCCGGACGCGATGGAGGGCCCGACCCCGGTCTCCGCGCTGATCCACGCCGCCACCATGGTGACCGCCGGCGTCTACCTGATCGCCCGCTCCAACCCGATCTTCTCGCTCGACCCGACGCTGCAGACCGTGGTGGTCAGCGTCGGTGCCCTGACCCTGCTGATGGGCTGCGTCATCGGCGCGGCCAAGGACGACATCAAGCGGGTCCTCGCCTGGTCGACGGTGAGCCAGATCGGCTACATGTTCCTCGGCGTCGGCCTCGGCGGCGGGGCGTACGCGCTGGCCATCATCCACCTGCTGGCGCACGGCTTCTTCAAGGCCAACATGTTCCTCGGCGCCGGCTCGGTGATGCACGGCATGAAGGACCAGGTCAACATCCGCCGCTTCGGCGGACTGGCCAGGCACATGCGGATCACCTGGATCACCTTCGGCCTCGGCTGGCTGGCGATCATCGGCATGTTCCCGTTCTCCGGCTACTTCACCAAGGAGCCGATCATCGTCGCCGCGTTCGAGCGGGAGGGCTGGACCGCCTGGCTGTACGGCGGTGCCGCGCTGCTCGGCGCCGGCCTCACCGCCTTCTACATGACCCGGCTCTTCGTCCTCACCTTCCACGGGCCGAAGCGGTGGACCGAGGACATCGACCACCCGCACGAGTCTCCGCCGATCATGACGGTCCCGCTGATCCTGCTCGGCATCGGCTCGGTGGTCGCCGGTGGGCTGATGGCCAGCCCGGTCGCGGACTGGCTCACCCCGGTGCTCGGCGGGCACGGCGAGGCGCACGAGCCGGTGCTGCCGCACGTCGCGATCACCGTCCTCTCGCTCACCCTGACCGTGCTCGGCGCCGGCCTGGCCTGGCTGCTGTTCCGCAACGGCACCGCCCTGCAGGAGCAGCCGGCCGGCCCGCTGGTCCGGGCCGCCCGGCGCAACCTCTACACCGACGCCTTCAACGAGGTGGTCTTCGAGAAGCCGGGCGTCTTCCTCACCCGGGCGCTGGTCTTCCTCGACAACCGGGGCATCGACGGGCTGGTCAACGCCCTGGCCGCCGCCGTGGGCGGCAGCTCCGGCCGACTGCGCCGGCTGCAGACCGGCTTCGTCCGGTCGTACGCGATGTCCATGCTGACCGGCGCCGTGCTGGTGGTGGCGGCGTTCCTGGCGGTGCAGGCGGGGTGGTTCGCGTGACCCACCTGAACCCACCGGCCACGCCGATTCACCCGGCCGGAGCTGTCCGGCCGGGTGCTGACGACGGAGGTAAGGCCGAATGATGTCCGACTTCCCCTTCCTCTCGGTGCTCACCGTCGCACCGCTGGTCGGTGGCCTGCTGGTGGTGTTCCTTCCCGCCAGCAGGGGTGAGCTGGCCAAGCGGGTCGCGTTCGGCTGGTCACTGGCCGTCCTGGCCCTCGCGGTCGGCATGTGGGTGGCGTTCGACGCCGGCGGCGACCGCCTCCAGCTGCGCGAGTCGTACCCGTGGATCCCGGCCTGGGGAGTCAACCTCACCTTCGCGGCCGACGGGATCGCCCTGGTCATGCTGATGCTGATCGCACTGCTCGTGCCGGTGGTGATCCTCGCGTCGTGGCACGACGCGGACAACCTCAAACGGTCGGTGCCGGTCTACTTCGCGCTCCTGCTCTTCCTCGAGAGCACGATGATCGGCGTCTTCGCCGCCGCCGACGTCTTCCTCTTCTACGTCTTCTTCGAGGTCATGCTGGTGCCGATGTACTTCCTCATCGGCAGCTACGGCGGCCACCAGCGGCAGTACGCGGCGGTGAAGTTCTTCCTCTACTCCCTGGTCGGCGGGCTGTTCATGCTGGCCGCGGTGATCGGGCTGTGGGCGCTGGGCGGGAGGACCTTCGACTGGCAGGCGCTGACCCAGGCGGACCTCTCCACCGGCGCCGAGCGTTGGCTCTTCCTCGGCTTCTTCGTCGCCTTCGCGATCAAGGCGCCGTTCTTCCCGTTCCACACCTGGTTGCCGGACGCCGGTGGCGCCGCCCCCGCCGGGGCCGCCGCCCTGCTGGTCGGTGTGCTCGACAAGGTCGGCACCTTCGGCATCCTGCGGTACTGCCTGCCGCTGTTCCCGGAGGCGTCGAAGTGGTTCGCCCCGTGGGCGATCGCGCTGGCGCTGGTCGGGATCATCTACGCGGCGCTGCTGGCGGTCGGGCAGAACGACCTGAAGCGGCTGGTGTCCTACACCTCGATCGCCCACTTCGGCTTCATCGGGGTCGGCATCTTCGCCTTCACCACCCAGGCGGGGACCGGCGCGGTGCTCTACATGGTCAACCACGGCCTGGCGACCGGTCTGCTCTTCCTGGTGGTCGGGATGCTCGTGGCCCGGCGCGGCTCCGCGCTGATCAGCGACTTCGGCGGCGCCGCAAAGCTGGTCCCCGTCCTGGCCGGGGTGCTCTTCTTCGCCGGTCTCGCCTCGCTGGCCCTGCCCGGCACGGCGCCGTTCGTCTCCGAGTTCCTGGTGCTGATCGGGACGTTCACGGTGAACAAGCCGGTCGCGGTCGTCGCCACCGCCGGCATCATCCTGGCCGCCGCGTACGTGCTCTGGATGGTGCAGCGCACCACCCAGGGCACGTTGAACCCGGCGTTGACCGAGGTCGACGGGATGCGGCGGGACCTGTCGGTGCGGGAGAAGGTCGTGGTCGCCCCGCTGATCGCGCTCCTGCTGGTGCTCGGCTTCTACCCGAAGCCGGTCACCGATGTGATCAACCCGGCTGTCCAGGCCACGGTGGAGCAGGACCTCGGCCGCCAGGACCCGGCGCCGACGGTGGGCACCGTCCAGGAGGCACACCGGTGAACCGGCTGCCCGTCCCGAACGTACGGCTGTCAGTCGCGAACGTAAGGAAGGTCCGATGACGGATCTCAAGCTCCCGGCGCTCGACTACGCGGCACTCGCGCCGATCCTCATCCTGTTCGGGGCATCGCTGCTCGGGGTCCTCGTCGAGGCCTTCGTCCCGCGGGCCCGCCGGCACGGGGTGCAGCTCGTCCTCAGCCTGCTCGCCGTGGTCGGCGCGCTGGTGGCGGTGGTGCTCAACGCGAACGACCGGCTGGTCACCGCCGGCAGCGCGGTCGCGATCGACGGGCCCGCGCTGTTCCTGCAGGGCGCGATCCTGGTCCTGGCCGGTGTCTCGCTGCTGCTGATCGGGGAGCGCGCGGTCCAGCGCGGCGGCGCCTTCGTGGCGCAGGCCGCGGTGACCGTCGGTTCGCCGGAGGACAACCAGCAGGCGGAGAAGCAGGGCGGGCTGACCGAGGTCTACCCGCTGACCCTCTTCGCCGTCTCCGGCATGCTGCTCTTCGTCGCCGCGAACGACCTGCTGACGATGTTCGTCGCCCTGGAGGCGTTCTCGCTGCCGCTCTACCTGCTCTGCGCGCTGGCCCGCCGCCGGCGGCTGCTGAGTCAGGAGGCGGCGCTGAAGTACTTCCTGCTCGGCTCGTACGCCTCGGCGTTCTTCCTGTTCGGGATGGCGCTGGTCTACGGCTTCACGGCCGGCGCGGGCGACCAGGGCGGCGGGGTGGACTTCGCCACCATCCGAAACGCGGTCACCAACTCGTCGACCAGCTCGATCCTGCTGCTCGCCGGTCTGGCGCTGCTCGCCATCGGTCTCCTGTTCAAGATCGCGGCGGCGCCGTTCCACATCTGGACCCCGGACGTCTACCAGGGGGCCCCGACCCCGGTCACCGGCTTCATGGCCGCCTGCACCAAGGCCGCCGCGTTCGGTGGTCTGCTCCGGGTGCTCTACGTCGCGTTCGTCGGCGCGAGCTGGGACTTCAAGCCGGTACTCGGGGTGATCGCCATCCTGACGATGCTGGTCGGCGCGGTCCTGGCGGTCACCCAGACCGACATCAAACGGCTGCTCGCCTACTCGTCGGTGGCGAACGCCGGCTACCTGCTGGTCGGTGTCCTGGCGCTGTCCCGCGACGGGCTCTCCAGCACGATGTTCTACCTGGTGGCGTACGGCTTCTCGGTGCTCGCCGCGTTCGGCGTGGTGACCCTGGTCCGGGACGCCGACGGCGAGGCGACCCACCTCTCCCGGTGGGCCGGGCTCGGACGGCGCTCCCCGCTGTACGCCGGGCTGTTCACCGTCGTGCTGCTCGCCTTCGCCGGTATTCCGTTGACCAGCGGCTTCACCAGCAAGTTCGCGGTCTTCGGGGCGGCGTTGGACGCCGGGCAGGCCTGGCTGGTGATCGCCGGCGTGGTGACCAGCATGATCCTCGCCTTCCCGTACCTGCGGGTCGTGGTGATGATGTGGCTGTCGGAACCGGGTGACGCCACGCCGAGCGTCTCCCTGCCGGGCGGGCTGACCGCCGCCGCGCTGGGGATCGGGGTGCTGGCCACCCTGGTGCTCGGGGTTGCCCCGGCGCCGCTGCTCGACCTGGCCAACGGCGCCGCCGAGTTCGTCGGACGATGACCGGATCTCGGCTCACTTTCGCGTCCGACCGCCCCCCACCAGGTCTTCTCCGGCGGGTGTGGCATGGTTGAAGGCGTGGGGGGAACGGCTGGCGGGATTGCGGCACTCGGGATCGACTTCGCCGACGAGCGGGTCGAGGCCTCGATCGCCCGGGTGCTCGCCGAGGTGGAGGCCGAGCTGCGGCGCACGGTCGTCAGCGCCGATCCGCTGGTGACCGAGGCCGCGCGGCACCTGCTGGACGCCGGGGGCAAGCGGTTCCGGCCGTTGCTCGTCGCCCTCGGCGCCCAGTTCGGTAACCCGGACGCTCCCCAGGTGGTGCCGGCGGCGGTGGTGATGGAGCTGACCCACCTGGCGACGCTCTACCACGACGACGTGATGGACGAGGCGCCGCTGCGCCGGGGCACACCGAGCGCCAACTCCCGGTGGAGCAACTCGGTGGCGATCCTGGTCGGTGACTACCTCTTCGCCCGGGCCGCGGACATCGCCGCGGACCTGGGCATCGAGGCGGTCCGGTTGCAGGCCCGGACGTTCTCCCGGCTGGTGCACGGCCAGATCGCCGAGACGGTGGGGCCGCGCGGCGGCGTCGACCCGGTCGCGCACTACCTGGAGGTCATCGCGGAGAAGACCGGCTCGCTGATCGCGACCTCCGCCCGGTTCGGCGGGATGTTCGGCGGTGCCGATGCCGCGTACACGGAGGCCCTCGCCGGGTACGGCGAGACCATCGGCATGGCGTTCCAACTCTCCGACGACCTGCTCGACATCGCCTCCGAGACGGTGCAGTCCGGCAAGACCCCCGGCACCGACCTGCGGGAGGGCGTCCCGACCCTGCCGGTGTTGTACGCCCTGGCCTCCGACGACCGAGACGCCGCCTCGATGCGGCTGCGGGAGATCCTCGCCCAGGGGCCGGTCACCGACGACGCGCTGCACGCCGAGGCTCTCAGCCTGCTCCGGGAGTCCCCGGCGATGAAGCGGGCCCGGGAGACGGTGCGCAGCTACGCCGAGGAGGCCCGGACCCGACTCGCCCCGCTGCCGGCGGGTGCCCCCCGCCGGGCGCTGGAGCGGCTCTGCGACGTCATCGCCGACCGTACGGGCTGACGGGTCAGGAGGAGCTCCTCCCGTCGGTGTCCACGCCGTGGTGCACCCCGCCAGGGGGTTCTCCGCCGTCCGCCCCGGACGTCGCCCGGCGGGCCAGCAGCAGCCGGCGGCCGGCGAGCATGAGGGTGGCGGCGAGTAGCATCGCCCCGGCCGCGGTGAGCCACATCACCGGGTAGCCGAGGTGGCCGGCGACCGCCCCCAGCCCGAGCGGGCCGAGACTGCCGCCCGCGTACACCCCGGTCTGGGTGATCGAGGTGGCGGCCGCCGGGGCCTGCGGGTGGAGCCGGACCACGGCGAAGTTCAACAGCCCGGGCCAGGCCCAGCCGACACCGAATCCGAGTACCACCCCGACGACCAGCGCGACCGGCCCGGCGACGGTGAGCAGGGTCAGCCCGGCGGCGCCGACGGTGAGCATCCCGGCGATGGTCGCGACGTGTCCGCCGGCGCGATGGTCGGCCCACCACCCCGTGCCGAGCCGACCGAGCAGGCAGAGTGCGCTGCCGAGGGTCAGCACCAGGCCGGCGAGTCCCGGCGAGAGACCGCGGGCCACCGCCGAGTCGACCAGGAAGGTGCCGAGGGCGTTCGCGGCGGCGGCGGCCAGCGCGGCGGCGACGCCGAGGACCGCCAGGGCTCCGGTGGCCTGCCCGCGCCGCCGTCGGGTCGGCCGGGCGACCGGGATCGGGTCCGGTGGCACGAGGGGGAGGGCGGTCAGGGCCAGCCCGGTGGCGAGGACGAACGCCCAGCGCCAGCCGACGGTGAGCGCCACGGCCGGCACGGCGGCCCCGGCGAGCAGGGTCGCGGTGGGGATGGCGGACTGCTTGACCCCGAAGGAGAGGCCCTGCCGGCCGCGCGGGACGCCGCGGGCCAGCGACGTGTTGCTGGCGAGCTGTCCGAGCGCGTTGGCGCCGGCGCCGATCGCCAGCAGCCCGACCAGCGCCGGGTAGGAGTGGGCCAGGAGAGCGATGGCCAGGGTGGTCGTGGCGGCGAGCAGGATTCCGGCCCGGGCGACGACCACCGGGCCGTACCGCTCGACGAGGGCGCCGGACGGGATCGAGGCGAGTGCGCTGACGCCGAAGTAGACGGAGACCGCCAGGCCCAGCCCGGCGGGGGAGAGGTGCAGCTCGTCGCCGAGCTGCACCGCGAGTCCGCCGACGAGGAAGACCGGGAGTACGCAGGCGACGGTGGTGGCGGCGGCGCCGAGGACCGTACGACCGGGGCGGGAGAGGGTTACGGGGGGCGGGGGAGAAACCTCAAATTCGACCATTTGCGACGAGCCTACGCGAGCCACTCGTATGAACCGATCGTGTCGGCGGGTGCACACAGGGTGCCGGGAATCTGGCATCCTTCGATCCGAACGGGCATTTCCCAGGCGCCCGGTTTTTCATATTCTGTAAGTCCCCGGCGGCGGAGGTGGTTGTGCGCGACCCCTTGGCGGAACCTTCTGACCTGATCCGCAGCGTGTCGCGTGCCCTGCGCGTGCTTGAAGCGGTCGGACGGGCACCGAAGGGTCTGACCGTGAAGCAGATCGCCCGGCGTTGCGAACTGACGGTGGCAACCACGTACCACCTGGTGCGCACGCTCGCGTACGAGGGCTATGTGATCAGGCGCGAGGACGGCACGTACATAGTCGGGTTGGAGGTGGCCGACCGGTACCGGGAACTGGTGGCCGCGTTCCGTGGGCCGCCGTCGGTCGGTGAGGTGCTGCGCCGGGCCGCGGCCGAGACCGGGTACAGCCACTACCTGGGCCGGTTCGTCGGTGGTCAGGTGGCGATCACCGCGGCTGCCGAAGGTCCCCGGTCCCCGTACCTGGAGGAGCTGGTTCCCGGCTTCGACGAGGGCGCGCACGCCACCGCGCTCGGCAAGGCGCTGCTCGCCACCCTCACTCCGGAACAGCGGTTCCGCTACCTGCGGGAGTACGGCATGCGGCCGTTCACCCCGCAGACCCTGGTCGCGCCCGACGCCTTCGAGGCCGACCTGGCGGCCGGGGAGCGGCGCGGGATGCAGCTGGAGTTGGGACAGTTCCGGCAGGGCGTCGCCTGCGCGGCCGTCCTGGTGTCCCCGGACAAGGACCTGGAGCGGCGCACGGTGCTCGCCTGTGCGCTTCCGGCGGCCGAGATGATGACCTCGGCGCGGGTGATCCGGGCGAAGCTGCTCGCGGTCGCCCGCAGCATCGCCGACAGCCTCGCCGCCGAGTCCTGACCCGACGTGGCCCCCGGTCGCCGGGAACCCACCCCGGCGACCGGGGCCACGCCCACCTCCGGCGGTGCCGGTCACCCGGCCCGCACGACGTGCCGGCTCAGCGGCCGGCCGCGGTCTCGGCCGTTCGGCGTTGAACCGGCCGGCCGTGGGTTCCGTGGGAAAAGGCGCGGAGTGTGACGTGTCGCCGTGCGGCGAAGCCCACGGACGGCGGCAGAGCCCACGGCCGCGGCCGGCGGGCGGAGGCGAGGTGACACCATCAGCGACCAGGACGCCGAACTGCTGCGCGCCCTGCACGACGAGCACGCCGAGGCGCTGCTCGGCCACGCGCTGCGCCTGATGAACGGCGACCGGCAGCGGGCCGAGGACCTGGTGCAGGAGACGCTGCTGCGGGCGTGGCGCCACCCGGAGGCCCTCGACCCCGACCGCGGATCGATCCGGGCCTGGCTGTTCACCATCGCCCGCAACCTCGCGATCGACGCCTGGCGCAGGCGCGGCTCGCGGGTGGGTGAGGTGGTCACCGACGAACTGCCCGAGCCACCGCAGGTGGACGACGAGACGGACCGGGCGGTGGAGGCGTGGACGGTTGCCGAGGCGCTCAGCCGGCTGTCGGCGTCGCACCGTGAGGTGCTGGTGGAGTGCTTCTACCAGGGCCGCTCGGTGGCCGAGGCGGCGGCCCGGCTCGGTGTCCCACCGGGCACGGTCAAGTCACGGACGCACTACGCGCTGCGATCCCTACGCTTGATACTCGCCGAGATGGGGGTGACCGGGTGATGCGGTGCGAATACGCCCACGACGATGGCGCGTACGTGCTCGGTGCCCTCTCCCCGGCCGAGCGGGTCGCGTACGAGCGGCACCTGGGCACCTGCGCGGACTGCCGCGACGCGGTCGCCGAGATCGCCGTCCTGCCCGGACTGCTCGGCCGGCTCGACCGGAGCGAGCTGGAGCGGATCACCCCGTCGGTCGGTGCCGCGGAACGGCTGCCACGGCTGCTCGACGCGGCCCGTATCCGTCGGCGTCGGGAGCGGCGGATCGGCCGGCTCCGTGCCGCCGGGGTGGCGCTGGCCGCCGCCGCGGTGGCCGCGGTGGCCGGGTTCGGGCTGGCCGGGCCGCTGACCCGTGGCGACCCCGGTACCGACGTCGAGGTGCGGATGGTCGCCATGAAGCCGGTGCAGGGCGGCGAGATCCCGGTCAGCGCCGAGATCGGCTTCGACGGAACGCGGTGGGGCACGGTGGTGACCATGCGCTGCCAGTACGCCGCGACCACCGACTACACGAAGGCGTACACCTTCCGGCTGGTGGCGCACGGCCCGAACGGCGAGACGGAGCAGGTCGGCTCCTGGCTTGCGGCTCCCGGTGACGCCGCCACCTTCACCGGTGTCACCCGCTTCACCCGATCCGAGCTGACCCGGCTGGAACTTCTCCGTTACGACGACACCCCGCTGCTGGCGTACGACGTCCGGTAGCGGCCCGCCCTCGTCGGCGTGGCCCGAAACCCCTGGTTGATTCCCGGTCGGTGCGGCACGGTGCCTGCCGGCGCCGCCGCAAATGCCTGGCCGCCCGCGCGCGGTTCCCGCTAGGGTCCCGGTGTCCACCGTCGGCTGGGTGTCCGGCGTCACCGGAGGGAGGCGGAGACGGCAGTGGTGAGGATGTACACGGCGCTGGAACGGCCGGATCTCTGGGCCCGGAAGATCGACTCCCGCCTGGTGTGGCCGGAGTACAACATGCACGGCAACGTGTCCGACCAGTACTGGCACCTGCTCGACGAGGAGTTGCCCGACTTCCAGTTCGTCCTCTACGACGAGGAGACGGACGAGGTGCTGGCCGAGGGCCACACCGGCCCGTTCGGCTGGGACGGCGTGGATGCCCACCTGCCGGACGGGTTCGACCCGGCCCTCGAACTGATCTTCGAACAGCGGCGGACGGACACGCCGGTCACCGCGCTCTGCGCGCTGGCCGCCGAGATCCCGCGCGGCAACCGCGGCCGCGGGCTGGCGGTGGAGATCCTGCGCGCGATGCGGACCATCGCCGAGCGGCACGGGCTCACCCACCTGGTCGCGCCGGTGCGGCCCGCGTGGAAGGACCGCTATCCGATCACCCCGATCGAGCGGTACGTCCGGTGGCGGCGTCCCGACGGCCTGCTGTTCGACCCGTGGATGCGGGTGCACGAACGGCTCGGGGCCCGGGTGGCGGCGCCGCTGCCGCGCTCGTTGCGGATCACCGCCCCGATCGCCGACTGGGAGTCGTGGACCGGCATGGTCTTTCCCGAGTCCGGGGAGTACGTCTTCCCCGAGGGCCTCGCCCCGGTGCGGATCGACCGGGAGGCCGACCTGGGGACGTACTGGGAACCGAACGTCTGGATGGTCCACCCGCCCCTGCGGTAGTCAGGCGGGATCGGGGCGGCGGTCGGCGGGTGTCACACCGGCCGATGGTTCTCGCGCCGCTGCCCCGCCGCCCGCCCGTCGGCGGGGCAGCAGCGCCGCCGGCGGCGCGGCCAGGGCCAGCAGCGCCACCGCCCACCAGTAGGTGTGCTGGAACGCGTCCGCTGCCCGGGTGCCCTCCCCGGTCCGGGCCACGTGCGCCGCCAGCACCACCGACAGCAGCGCCGTGCCCACGGCGGCGCCGATCTGGGATCCGATGGTCAGCAGGGTGCTGCCCGAGGGGATGTCCTCGGCGACGAGCGCTCGGGACGCGGTCGTGTTCGTCGGCATCATCACCATGCCGACCCCCACCCCCGTCACCAGCAGCGCCACGACCAACCGCCAGTAGGGCGTCTCGGGCCCGACCTGCACGGCGAACAGCGACAGACCGCATGTGGCGACCGTGATGCCGGTGAGGACCAACAGCTGCGGGGACACCCGGTCGACGCGGCGCGTGGCGACCTGCATCGAGATTCCGACCGCGACGGCCAGGGGGACACCCAGCACGCCCGACTCGGTCGCACCCAGCCCGCGCGTCG
>CALGAM010000064.1 GCA_937951935.1 uncultured Micromonospora sp.
GCCGGCAACCGGTCGGTCAGAGCCGGAAGACCACCGCGTTGCCCATCTCCTCGCGCTGGATGCCCAGCGCGTCGACGGGCAGGTCGACGGTGGCCTCCAGGGGCGTTCCGGCGATCCGGTCCCGGAGCACCACCACGGTCCGGACCCCCATCTGACGCAGGTAGTCGACGCTCGCCGTGTCCGGGAAGTTCGCGGTGACCTCCCGCACCTCGGCCAACCGGCTCGGGGTGAAGCCGCTGCCGCCGTTGACGATGTCCTGGAACCGGGTCGTCGACCAGAGCATCACGTGCTGGTCGTGGTTCTGGCCGGACGGCAGCACCAGGATCGGTCCGGTGGCGACCCGCATCGCCGCCGGCTGCGGCGGCACCGTCTCGTGTGGCGTGGCGTTGAGACCCTCCACCACCACGAGGAGCAGCGGCAGCAACGTGACCAGCCGGAGGAACGGACCCGGGCGTGGCGGCACCCGCTCGGCCGCCGAGATCAGCCGGGCCCGTTCGGCGAAGGCGCCGACCGAGCCCGCGGCGAGGACACCCAGCAGCAGCGTGGTCCAGAGCATCAGACGGCCGGGTGTCCGCAGCCCGTCCCACCCGGGCAGGTACGTGAACAGCGGCAGGTAGGTCCAGGTGCCGCCGAAGAACGAGGTGCCCATCGCCAGGATCCCGCTGACCAGGACTCCGGCGAGCAGCAGCAGCCGCTGGCGCACCGTCCAGAGCGAGAAGAAGAGTCCGGCGAGGGCGAGCGCGTAGAGGACGAAGCCGGGCAGCAGGGTCATCTCCGGCGGCCAGGAGAGCCCGCTCCGGACGTTCTCGTGAAGCTGCCCCCAGATCAGCGACTCCTTGGGCGCGGTGACGAAACCGCTGGGTGGCGGGGAGTACAGCTGCAGGTCGGCGACGGTCCGCCGGGCCTCGGGGTGCAGGTCCGCGACCCTGAAGTAGGGGATGGCCAGCAGGATGCCGGCCGCCGCGAAGACCCCGCCGCCGAAGAGGTTGGCCAACACCATCCGGAACCCGAACGGCTGCCGCGGCCGGCGCAGGACCCGCCGCAGCAGCCAGCCGAGCAGCACCACCACCGAGATCAGGGCCAGCACGTACGCGAAGACGAGGCCGATGCCGAAGCCGAGGCTGAGCTGCCAGGTGGCCACCAGCCAGCCGGCGAAGACCCAGCCGGGTCGGCGACGGTCCGGTCGGTAGCCGGAGCGCAGCGACCACCCGTGCCCCCGGGCGAGCATCGCCAGCGCCAGCGGAATGCCGCCGTTGGAGAGGATGTGCAGGTGGCCGGCCTGGGCCAGCAGCCACGGCGCGTACGCGTAGCTGACCCCGGCCACGGCGGAACCGATCCGGCCCGCGCCGAGCTGCCGGGCCAGCGCGTACGCCCCGAACGTGGCGAGCGCGTGCGCCAGCAGGAAGAGAATGTTGTACCGCAGGACCGCGGCCTCCGGCCCCAGGCCGATCATGCCGGCGGGGGCGTACCCGAGCAGGGTGTCCGAGAAGGCGAAGCTCCAGTTCTCGGGGAAGAACGCGTTGCTCTGCCAGAGCTGGTTCGGGTTGGTCAGCAGGATGTGTCCGGACCAGGCGACCTGCCAGGCCTGCAGGGCGGGGTCCCAGGTGTCCTGCGGCAGCCGGTACTGCGGGTACTGCAGCGTGCGCCAGTTCGTCAGCACCGCGAGGACCAGGCTCGCCAGCGCCGCCAGGGTCCACTCGTGCCCCAGCCGCCGGCCGATCGCCCGGCCGAGGCGTCGCAGCCGTCCCGGCACCGGTTCGGGGGCCGGCCCGAACGCGGCGAACGGATCCACCGCCTCGCCCGCCTCGTCCGTCCCGGGCGTCGTCGCCGTTCCCTCGGGCGTGCCCTCGCCGGCGGGGGTGACGTCCCGGCCCTGGGTACCGGGTGGGGCGGGGGTCTCCGCGCCGGCGGCGGTCGCGCCCGCCGCGGCGGACGTCACCGGCTTTTCGGTTTCGCCCGGCCCTTCCGCCCCGGCCGGTTCGTCGGGTTCGGCTGCCGACCCACCGGACCCGGCCGCCGGCCTGTCGGACCGGACCGCCGGCTCGTCGGCGCCCGGTCGGGTGGCCGTGCCCGGCTCGGTGGCCGTGCCCGGCTCGGTGGTCGTTCGCGGTCCGGCGGCCACGCCGGTACCCGCGCCGGCGCCGTCCGGTGTCTCCGTCGGCGTGGCCGGTCCGGCGGGCGTGGCGGCGTCGGCGGACCCGACCGGTGTCGCCGGTCCGCCGAGCCGGGGCGTACCCGGTTCGCGCGTCTGGTCCGTGACGCTGGGCTGGTCCGTCGACATCCCCGCTCCTACCGGCCCAGGCGGTCGCGCAGGTACGCGATGTCCGCCGCCTGCCCGTCGACCCCACCGGGCGTCTCGACGATGGCCGGCGCGCCCGAGGCGCGGATCACCTCGACCACCAGCTCGGGATCGATGGTGCCGCTGCCGAGGTTGTCGTGCCGGTCCTGACCCGAGTTGAAGGCGCCCTTGGAGCCGTTGGCGTGAATCAGGTCGATCCGGCCGGTGATCGCCTTGACCCGGTCGACGATGTCGAGGAGGTCCTCGCCGCCGGCGTGCGCGTGACAGGTGTCCAGACAGAACCCGACGTCGTACTCGCCGATGGCGTCCCAGAGCCGGGCCAGGTTGTCCAGGCGCCGGGCACAGGCGTTGTCACCGCCGGCGGTGTTCTCGATCAGGATCGGCGTGGGGTAGCCGCCCGCCTCGGCCGCCTGGGCGAACGCCTTGCGCCAGTTGTCGAAGCCGACTGCGAGATCGTCGCCCGCGTTGACGTGCCCGCCGTGCACGACCAGCCCTTTCGCACCCAGCTCGGCGGCGGCGCTCGCGTGGCTGAACAGGAGCTTCCGGCTCGGGATGCGGATCCGGTTGTTGGTCGTCGCGACGTTGATGATGTACGGCGCGTGGATGTAGATGTCCACCTCGGAGGCGCGGAGCATCGCCGCGTCGGGCCGGGGTTGGGGAGCCTTCCAGTCCCTCTGCGGATCCGAGAGGAAGAACTGGACCGCGTCCGCCTTCCGCCGGGCCGCCTCGTCCAACGGGTTCGTGGCGTCGACATGGGCTCCGATACGCATGAGGGCGAGCCTACGTCGCACGGGTGACCGAAAGGGGGCGGCGTGGCGGCGTACCCGGGTGTCGCGCCGGCGGGCGTGCGGGGGTCCCGGGGGCGCGTCACCCACCCCGTCTCGGCTCGTTTCTCCTGGTGAGGTCCCTGATTCCCGAGGTCTGGGCGTCGGTGGGGACACCATCCGTACCCGAGAGGACGCCGCCCGTGACCCTGTCCCGCGAGGTTGCCGAGCCGAGGTGGTCGCCGGTCGGGTCCGCCGGCACGCCCTCGCCGAGACGACCGGGAACACGGGTTGCGGATCTCCCCCGCCGGGTCGGCCGTACGCGTCGAGACGGAGCCGGTGTCGCGAGGTCCCGAAATGCGGCTGGCTCCCGGATCACCGGAGGCCGCGGAACGCGGCGCCGGTGGTGCTCCGCGATCCGGCCGACCCGGCGGGGCCACCGCACCGCCCACGGAAGGCGTGGGTGGAAATATTCGGGCTATCCGCTCTTTTTCCCATAACAGGCGCTATCTTCGCCTAAGCTGACAATACAATAAGCTCCGCGGGGCGCCTCCCGTCCAGCTCGTCGGTGTGGTCGTTCCTCCCCAGGTCCCACCCAAGGAATGCGGACGGGATGCGTCCCGCGGCTCCACCACGACGAAACCCCGCCCGACCACGACGTCCGGGCGGGGTTTCGGCCGTCGGCGGGTCCCCACGGTCCCGCACCGAGGTCACGGTTCCGCCCGGGCCCACCGGCGTGCCGGCGACGGTCCACCGAGGCCGCGGCCTGCGTCGGAGGCCGTGTGGGACCGGGATCGACACATTGGGTATCCTGCCCAGGTTGCCTGCGGCGCCGATGGTTCACCCGGCGCGACCGTCCGGCAACGACGCACGACCTCCTGCCACGGAAGGACCGTGGCCGCCCAGCCCAGAGGAGGTGAGCACGTCATGCGTCATTACGAGATCATGGTCATTCTTGACCCGAATCTCGAGGAGCGCACCGTCGCCCCATCGCTCGACACGTACCTCAACGTGATCCGGAACGCGGGTGGCTCGGTGGAGAAGCTCGACGTGTGGGGCCGCCGGCGCCTCGCGTACGAGATCAAGAAGAAGGCCGAAGGAATCTACGCAGTCATCGACCTGCGGGCGACGCCTGCGGCGGTGGCCGAGCTGGACCGGCAGCTGCGACTCAACGAGTCCGTGCTGCGCACCAAGGTCATCCGGCCGGACACGCACTGACGCGTGTCCGGCACGCCCGGATCAGCCTCACCGGTCCTGTCGTACGGCTCTGGCAGCCTGGACGGGGACTGATGAGTGCGCGAGGAGATGGTCATGGCAGGAGACACCACCATCACGGTCATCGGCAACCTGACCGATGACCCCGTGCTGCGGTTCACCCCGTCCGGCGCCGCGGTCGCCAAGTTCCGGGTCGCCTCGACACCCCGGTTCCTGGACCGGGCCACGGGCGAGTGGAAGGACGGCGAGCCGCTGTTTCTGTCGTGCACGGTGTGGCGGCAGGCCGCCGAGAACGTGGCCGAGTCGTTGCAGCGCGGTACCCGCGTGATCGTGTCGGGACGGCTGCGGCAGCGGACGTACGAGACCAACGAGGGCGAGAAGCGCACCGTCATCGAGCTGGAGGTCGACGAGATCGGCCC
>CALGAM010000065.1 GCA_937951935.1 uncultured Micromonospora sp.
CGCCTGGTCCAGCCCGACCTCCCGGGTGTCGCCCTGGGCGATCGTGTTCGTGGCGATGATCCCGACCCGACCCTGCCGCGCCACCCCCAGGTTCCGCAGCAGGAAGTACGAGCAGAGATCGGCGCTGCCGCGCCTGCCCCGCCCGACCCGCTCCACCAGAAACTCACGTACGTCATGGCCGATCGAGCCGGTCAGGCGCTGGCCCCCGATGAAGGGTGGGTTGCCGACCACGGCGTCGAAGCCACCCTGGTTGATCACCTCGGGGAACTCCAGTGGCCAGTGCAGCGGCCGGATCGGCTCCGGCCGTGGCCCGCGCAGCCAGCCGCTGATCATCTCGGCGAGCTGGTCCTCCACCTGCGACGGCGCGGACCCGTCCAACACCGCGTGCATGGCGTCGTTGATGCTGACGAGCCGACGGTCGTACGTCGACTCCGGGTCGTCGGAGTCGTCCTGCGGATCCCACGGCCGGCGCTGCGGACGTACGGCCGTCGACAGCGCGGCCCCGACCACCGCGTCGGCGGCCAGGCGCGCGGACCTGGTCAACGCCTCCACCCTGGCCAGCTTGGCGCTCTTGTCCGTGATGTCCCGGACGTCCTCGGCCACGCTCGACTCGATCGACTCACGCAGTTCGGTGATCTCGGCGACCAGCTCGTGCAGGCGTTCGCTGACCGAGTTGTAGAGCACGGCGTGCAACACCCGGCCGGTCGCCGGGTCGAGGTGGAAGGCGGTGAGCTGGTCGATCGAGGTGATCCCGACCAGCGAGTCGCCACAGCGCAGGGCGTGGTCGAGGAAACCGAACGGCTTGCCCTTGGCCAGGGTGACCAGCCACAGCGACAGCTTCGCCAGCTCCACCGCCATGTCGTCGCGGTCCACCCCGTACAGACAACCGGCCGCCACCTTGCGGCGGGCCGCGAGCAGCAGCTCGTCACGGCTGGGATTGGCGCCGACCAGCTCGGCCACGTCGGGCGGGAGGCCGTCCCGCTCCCAGGCCCGCACCACCACGTCGGCCAGGTAACGGCAGGCCGACACCAGGAACGCCCCGGAACCCATCGCCGGGTCGAGCACCTTCAACCTCAGCAGCTCGTCGGCGCTCCTGGCCCGCCACACCCCCTCGTCGGTCAGCCCCTGCGCCGGGCCCGGCGCGAAACACAGCGGGGCCAGGGTGTGCCGGACCACCTCCTCGGCCAACTCGCGCGGGGTGTAGTGGGTACCGGTGGCCCGGCGGTCGCCGAACTGGGTGAACAGCACCGAGCCGGCCGGGAAGACGGTCGGCAGCCCGCGCAGGTCGGTGCGGAGCAGGCCCCAGAACGGGCGTACCCGTTCCGCCAGGTCGGCGTCGTTGTCGCAGGCCGCGTGCAGCGCGGCCAACTCGGCCGGCCCGGGGGTCGCGGCCAGGAGCCGGTCCAGTTGCCTGGCCGTGAGGTCGCACCGCTCGGCCAGCCAGTCACGCAACGCCGCCTCACCCTGGCCGGCCCGCTCCACCAGCTCCGCCAGCGGCACCTCCGGCTCGCGCCTGCCGAGCAACCCGACGTACGGCTCGGTCACCCGCCGGCAGGAGAACTCCAACAGGCCCTCGTAGACGTGGCCGATCTGCTCCACGTCCAGACTGGAGTAGCTGAGCTGTTCGGCCGCCCGGCCGCCGCGGTGCCGCAGCACCAGCAGCGCGTCCAGCATCTCGAACACCACCCGGTCGGTGACCGCCGCCCGCTCCAGCCACGGGAACCGGGCCGGGTCGAACAGCGACCCGCCGTGCGCCGGGATGCGCAGGTCGGGATGCTCGCAGCCGCCGTGGACGGCGGTGAAGAGCGCCAGCAGGCGGGGCCAGGCCGACGTCCGCCGGTCGATCAGCTCGTCGCCGTGCAGGTCCCGCAGCGCCGTGAGCTGACCGTACAGGGTCGACGCCGCGTACGCCTGCGCGTACACCGGGTCGGTGATCGGCAACAGCCGCCGCTCCTCGGCGTAGAGCAGGAACACCAGCCGCATCAGCACCGTCAGCGCGCCCCGGTAGATCTCCCGGTCGCTGGCCTCGGCCAGCAGGGCGCCACCGGACTCCCGGTCGAGCCGGGCCAGCTCGCCGACGAACAGCTCCACCGCCCGGCGCACCTGGTCGCCGAGCGTCGTCGTCACCTGGGTGCGCGCCTCGGCACTGCGGGCGAACAACCCGGCCAGGCTGGTCGACGGGGTGCCGTCGGCGTTCGTCGGCGGCAGCAGCACCCGGGGCGCGGCGAGCAGGGTGGCGAACGCCCGCAACAGCGCCGGCTCCTCCAGCCACAGGTCCGCGTCGAACACCCCGACCCCGGTCGACTCACCCGGCCGGGCGTGGACCAGCGCCCAGTGCCGGCCGTTGGTCAGCAGCGCCAGCGGCACCCCGGTGGCCCGGCACAGTTGCGCGGCCTGCTCGGTCAGCGCCGGCCGGTCGCCCCGGGCGGCGGTCAGCGGGGTACCGAAGTCGTGGCGGTAGACGTACAGCCGAGTAGCCCGACCACCGCCCGGCTGCGGGCCGACGATCACCACGTCCGGCCGGAGCCCGGCCGCCCGCACGTCCGCCGGCAGGCTCGTGCCGTCACCACGCACGTCGGCCGGGAAACGCAGCAGCTCGCCGAGGATCAGGTCGAACCAGGCCGGCCCGAGCAGGTCCGGCGCCTCCTGCACCTCGATCCAGGCCCGGCGTATCCGGTCCCGCACCTCGTCCGGCACGGTGTCCAGCCCGTCCGGGAACGCCTCCACCAGCACCGGCACGGTCAGGAACGGGCCGTCCGGGCTGAGCAGGCCGAGCCACTCGGCGTGCTGCTCGGCGGGCGTCGACACCGCCGGCCGGTGCGCGCGGCCGGCGGACCGGCCCGACCCGGCGCCCCGGGCGGCGCCACCGCCGGCCCGACCGGCGGCCCGACCGGCGGCGGGAGAACGGCGGACAGGAGCGGACATCAGCGGTCACCTCGGGCGAGAGCGGCCGGCACCAGGAAGGTGACGGCGGCGGGGAACCACCGGGCGGTCGGGTCGGCGTAGCGGCGGCGCAGCGCGTCGGTCTCCCGCTGCCGCTGCGCCGGGATGTCGTCCAGCCGCGCCTTCAACGCGTTCCGGTCGGCGTGCAACTGCTGCTGCTCCAACGCGAACAGCGTCGGCTGCTCCCAGTACGGCTCGTCGTGCAGCTTCCTGTCGATCGCGGCGGCCAGTTCGGCGAGAACCGCCTCGACCGCGGCGACCTCCTCCTCGCACCGCTGGGCGAGCAGGCCGTGCAGGCTGCGCGCCCGCTGGTTGGCCCGGTTCGCCAGCGCCCTGCCGAGCGGTTCGCTCAGCGCCGGCCACAGGTCGGCGAGCTGGGCGCGCACCGCCTCCGCCGGCGCCTGGTCGGTGGCGGCGGCCAGCCACCGCTCCAGCTCCTCCTGCCGGGCCCGGGTCAGCCGACCCGCCTGGATCTCGCCGCCGGCCACCACGATCTCCTCGTGCAGCCGGGTCCCCTCGGCGCCGGTCACCACCACCCGGCCGTGCGCGACCACCGCCGGGCCGCGCAGCAGATCCCCGGGTACGACCCGGGCGGTGACCCGGGACAGCTTCGCCGCCCCGGTCGGGCCGGAGACGGTGCCACCGGGCCGGCCCGCCGCACCCCGGGCCTGCGCCCACAACTCGGCCCGCAGCAGCCGCAGACACATCTGCACCAGCCGGTGCCCCAGGTGCAGCAGCACCACGTCGGTGCGACCGGCCGCCGCGTCCGGGTCGAAGGTGACCGGCCGCTCCCGGCCGGTCACCGGGTGCAGCAGCCCGTCGTTGCGGGCGGCGGCCCAGGCACCCGGCAACTCCGGCAGCCGGAACCAGGCCCCCGTCGCGCCCGGCGGCGTCGGCACGGCGACCAGATCCCGGCGGTGCGCCAGCCGCAGCGCCGTCCGCACCACCCGCTCCACCGTCGCCGGAGTCAGGTTCAGCTCCGCCCGGCTGCCCCGCAACGCCTCGGTCAGCCTGTGCAACTCCCGGGCCAGATCCCGCTCCACCCGCAGCCGGGCCCGGCGCGCCCGGCTCTCGATCTCGGCGTCGGTGGCCTGCCAGTCGGTCCGCCTGCCGGTCATCTTCTGCTCCACCTGGGCGGCGATCACCTCGCCCGCGCTGCCCAGGTCGGTGCGGATCGCCTCCACCTTCTCCACCGCCACCCGGAGGAACGCCAACTCGTCCTCCAGCGAACCGGTGGTGTAGTCGACGTGCTGCCAGCCGGCCGGCACGAAGTGCAGCACCCACACCTCCCGGGCCCGCTGACCGTGCCGGTCGACGCGGCCGTTGCGCTGCTCCAGCCGGTTCGGGTTCCACGGGATCTCCCAGTGCAACAGCCGGTGGCAGTACCGCTGCAGGTTGATACCCTCGCTCGCCGCGTCGGTGGCGAGCAGGATCCGTACGTCGTCCAACGCCGGATCCTCGGTGAAGACGTTCTTCACGTGCTCGCGCTCGTCGGCGTCCTGCCCGCCGTAGAGCTGGGCGATCCGCTCCTTCGGGTAGCCGGCGGTGATGAGCTGCTCGTACAGCCAGCGCTGGGTGTCCCGGTACTCGGTGAAGATGATGACCCGCTCCGTCGACCACTCGCCGCCCGGCCGGACGATCGGGTCCAGCCAGGCGCGCAGCGCGGCGAACTTGGCGTCCGGCCGGTCCTGCGCCGACCGCGCCCAGGCGCGCAGCCGCTCCAGCAGGTCACGCTCCCGCTCCGACAGCGGGGGAGCGTAGCGCCGGACCGCCGCCAGGGCGTCCGCCTCGGTCTCGCCGTACGCCTGGTCGTCCTCGGCGGTCTCGGCCAGCCGCTCGATCATCGGCTGGAGCACCTTCTCCCCGGCGTCCGACACCTCCCGCGGGCCGTCCGGCGCGACCTCGGACGCGGTCATCGTCGCCAGGTGCGTGTCGATCGTCTCCGCGAACGCCTTCGGCGAGGAAAACAGCCGACGCTTGAGCAGGGTGGTGACGAAGTCGGCGGCGATCTGCCCGGCCCGGTCCCGCGCGCTCTGGCGGCGGCTGGCCGCGTACTGCGAGAGCAGCTCGTGGGCCTGCCGCTCCGCCTCCGAGTACGTCACCTCCAGGTAGTCCAGCCTCCGCACCGGGAACCGGGGCGTGCCGTCCCACCTCGGCGGCAGCTCGCTCTTGAGCCGGCGCACCATCACCCGGGCCAACTGCTCCGGCGCCGGCTTGATCCCGCGCGCGAACCGCTGGTCGTCCAGCAGCTCCAGCAGCGCCGTGAACGACTCCAGGTAGCCGTTGTGCGGGGTCGCGGACAGGAACAGCCGGTGCTCGCAGTGCGGGGCGAGGGTACGGATCGCCTTGGTGCGGTGCGAGTCGACCGCGTACCGGCCCCGGCCCGACGGGGCGCAGGTGTGCACCTCGTCCACCACCAGCAGGTCGAACGCCCGCGGGTAGCGCGGCGTCGGCGGCAACACCTCGCGGAGCAGCTTCATCGGCCGGTCCCGCTTCAGCCAGTCGATGCTGACGATCAGCCTCGGGTAGTGCGTCCACGGGTTCGCGTACAGGCCCCGGGAGCGGCGCAACTCCTTGAGCAGCGCGGTGTCGACGATCCGGAAGTCCAGGCCGAACTTGTCGCGCATCTCGTCGCGCCACTGCCGGGTCAGCCCGGCCGGGCAGACGATGATCATCGTACGGGCCCGGTGCCGCAGCATCAGCTCCTGCATCACCAGCCCGGCCTCGATCGTCTTACCCAGGCCCACGTCGTCGGCGATCAGCAGGTTGGTACGCGGCATCGACAACGCCCGGACCACCGGGTCGAGCTGGTAGTCCTCGATCTCGACACCGGAGCGGAACGGCGCCTGCAACGCGGTACGGTCCGCCGAGGCGATCGCCCCCCAGCGCAGCGCGTCGAGGAAGGCGTCCAGCTCGCCCGGGTCGTCGAAGCCGTGCCGGGGGTCCGGCAGGGTGGCGGTGTCGTGGACCAGCCGGCCCGGCTCCAGCTCCCAGACCACCCGCAACTCCTCGTCACGGGCGTCGTCCTCGACGCTGACCAGCGTCACCAGGTGCGGCGCCCGGCCGGTGAAGACGTGCGGGTCACCGCTGGCGACCTCGGCGCGTACCACGTCCGCGGCCACCCAGCGGCGGTTGCGGACCGTGACGAGCTGGCCCGGCGCCGGTACGTCGTCCCCGTCGTGGACCGGCTCGGTCCCCGGCACGGTCCGCGTCACGTCGACCGTCGTCATCGGGGCAGCCCATCGGTCCGGCCCATCGGTACCCGCCTCCCGTCCCGCAGTCCGGCCATCCGCTCGATCGACGCACCGTCTGTGCATCGACACCGCGTGAGCACAGACGAGCAGAGTAGTACGGCGGCGGCCGGGGGAGAAAACGCCGAGTCGTGCGACGCGACATCAACGATGAGTCTCTCGCCGACCACGCGGAGCTGCCGAAGCCGGCCCGGAAGACGGTTGACGAGGTCGACGTGCCTCAGACCCGGCCGGTAATCATGTACTGCATCCGGAGCTCGTGGTTCGGCGCGACCCCGTACCGGCGGTCCAACTCGTAGATCGACGTCAGCGGCGTGACGGTGACGTCCCGCAGGCCGGCCCGGCGCAGCACCGCCGCGGTCTGGTCGATGGAGGTCGCGGTGGCCAGCGGCAACACGGCCAGTACCTCCTCGTCGTAGTGCCCGGCGAAGTCCTCCGAGGCGTTGTCGAGACCGTCGGGGAACCAGGCGCTGTCGACGACCGCGATGGTGCCGCCGGGACGGAGCAGACGAATCCAGTTCGCCACCGCTGTCTCCGGTTCGCGCAGCGTCCACATGAGATAGCGGCTGGTAACGGCGTCGAAGCTGGCGGGCGGGAAGTCCGGGTTCACGGCGTCGCCGCGTTGGATCACCGGGCCACCCACCATCGTGGCGGCGTGCGCACGGGCCCGCTCGAGCATGCCCTCGGCGAGGTCGATCCCGGTGACCCGGTGGCCGAGGCCGGCCAGCACCATGGCGGCCTGACCGGTGCCGGTGCCGACATCGAGGACGTCGAGCGGTGCCGCCGGCAGGGCCCGCGCCCAGATGGCCGACCATGCCTGCCGGTCGGCGTCGAGGCGCTCGGGACGCTGCTGGTACTCGTCGTAGCTGGGTGCCCGGTTGGTCCAGTAGGCGTTGATGCGGTCCTGCGCCGTCACGCGGCGACGCTCCTTTCGGTGGCGGTGTCGTGGTCGGTTGGCTGGAACAGCAGGTGGATGGCGCCATCCAGGTCCAGCCGTCGAATGCCGATGCCGTAGACCGGTTCGAGGATGGTCGGGTCGAGGACCTCGCCGACGGGGCCGGCGGCGACGACCCCGCAGCCGCCGAGCAGCACCAGGTCGTCGCAGTAGCGGGCGGCGAGGTTGAGATCGTGCAGCACCACGATGGAGCAGGTGTCGAGGGTGCGTACCAGGTGCAGGATCTCGTGCTGGTACCGGATGTCGAGGTGGTTGGTCGGCTCGTCGAGCAGCAGGTGGGTTGCCTGCTGGGCCAGCGCGCGGGCGATGAGCACCCGCTGGCGCTCGCCGCCGGAGAGGCGGGCGAACGGCCGGGCGCCCAGGTGGGCGGCGCCGACCCGGGCCAGGCAGCGGGCCGCGATCTCGTGATCGACCCGGCTCGTGCGCTGGAACGTCGACAGATGTGGACCGCGGCCGAGCAACACCATCTCGGCCACGGTCAGGGTGGTCTCGCCGCCGGTTTCCTGGATGACCACCGCCAACCGCCGCGCGGCCTCGTGGGCGGGCAGTGTGGACAGGTCGTTCCCGTCGACGACGACCTGTCCGGTGGGGCTGCGCAGGGCGCCGTAGAGCAGCCGGAGCAGCGTGGTCTTGCCGCTGCCGTTCGGACCGATCAGCCCGAGGACCCGGCCGGGGCGCGCGATCACGCTCACCCCGTCGATCACGGGATTCTCGCCGTAGCGCCAGGAGACGCGGCTCGCCTCGATCATGAGCCGCCCCCGAAACGTCGGACGATTCGCTCCAACCCGTCGATCGACAGTGGGGTGGGCGGCTCGGTGAAGTTGAACAACTGGGTCATGACGTTACCGGCGCGTACGGCCTTGAGGTCCCCGGCGCCGGGCAGGCTGGTGAGCGCCTTCTCGACCGCCGCCGGGTCGCCGTCGCTGTGCAGCAGGATCAGCACGTCGGGGTTGCGGCCGAGCAGCTCCTCGATGGTGACCTCGAAGACCCGCTCCCGTACGTCGTCGAACACGTTGCGGAAGCCGGCCGCCTCCAACTGCGGGTGGGCCATGCTCGCGGTGCCGTAGGCGTACGTGACGCCGCCGCCGATCGTCGGGTAGAGCACCGCCGCCGTACGGCCCGACGGCGTACCCGCCGTCGCCTGGATGCCGGCCATCCGCTCCCGGAGCGCGGCGACCGCGGCCTCGGCCTCGGCTTCCCGGCCGAACACCCGGCCGTAGGTCCGCATCTGCTGGTAGATGTCGTCGAAGCTCGGCACCTGGGTGGCGCCGGGGCACAGCGCCGGCTCCTCGAGCAGCGGGATGTTCACGGCGGCGAGGGTGTCGCGGGACAGGTTGTCGACCTGGCCGAGGACCAGGTCCGGTTGCTGGCTGATCACCACCTCCTTCGAGATCTGTAGGTGGCCGCTGGGGTCGAGCTTGTCGGTCAGCAGCGGGATCCGATCCAACTCGGCGAGGGTCGCCGCGTCGTAGTACTCCCTCGGGTACTGCCCGGCCCGGGCGATGACCCGGTCCATGACCCCGAGCGCGTGCAGGTACGGCACGGCGGCGCTCTTGAGCAGGACCACCCGCTCGGGCGCGGCGTCGAAGGTCACCTCCGCCCCACAGTTGGTGACGGTGACCGGGTATCCCGGGCCGCCCGCCGAACTGTCGGCGCCCCCGCCGCCGCAGGCGGCGGCGAGCAGCACGACGCTGGAGGTCGCGGCGGCGACGGCAAGGCGGATGGCCTTCATCGAATCACCTCGACACTTCGAATGCTCACGCGGCGGTGGCGTGTAGACGGCGGATCAGGATCAGCAGGAAGGGAGCGCCGAGCAGGGAGGTGATGATCCCGATCGGGATCTCCTGCGGCGCCAGCAGGACCCGGGCGATCACGTCGGCCCAGACCAGGAGGATGGCCCCGAGCAGTGCGGCCACCGGTACCACGCGGACGTGCGGCGCTCCGACGAGGCGCCGGGCCAGGTGCGGGACGACGAGCCCGACGAACCCGATGCTGCCGGCGGCGGAGACCAGCACGCCGACGCTGAGCGAGATCACCACGAGCAGGCGGATCCGGAACCGGTCGGGCGCCACCCCCAGGGTCTGGGCGGTCTCGTCACCGATGGCCAGCACGTCGAGCCGCCGGCCGGTGATGGTCAGGTAGCCGGCGGCGCCGACGAGCACGACCGCGGTCACCGCCAGCAGGGCGTCCCATCGGGCCAGCCCGAGGGAGCCGAGGAGCCAGAACATCACCGAACGCGAACCCTCGGCGGATCCGGAGGCGAAGATCAGGAAGCTGGTGGTGGCGTACAGCGCGTACCCGACCGCGACCCCGGACAGGAGCAGACGGATCGCGGTGACCCGCCCACCGCTGCGCGCGATCAGGAAGACCAGCAGCGACGCCCCGAACGCGCCGAGGAAGGCGCTGGCGGAGAGCGCGTACTGCCCGAAGCCGGCCCCGGCCCCGAACAGGATCGCCGCGGCGGCGCCGCTGGAGGCCCCGGAGTTGACACCCAGCAGGTACGGGTCGGCCAGCACGTTCCGGACCATGGCCTGTAACGCCACCCCGCACACGGCCAGCCCGGCGCCGACGAGCATGCCGAGCAGCACCCGGGGGAGCCGGACCTGCCAGACGATAGCGTCCTGCGGAGGAGACCAGCTCACCTCGCCGGGCAGGCCGACCAGGTGGTGACCGATGATCCGGGCCACCGTCAGCGGCGGAATACCGATCGCTCCGGCTCCGACCGCGCTGATCCCGGTCACGATCAGCGTGACGGTCAGCACGACCAGCCAGCCCTCGGTCCGGCGTCGCCGGGCCGCGACCCCGAGCGGGTCGTGTTGATCATCCAGCAGGGTGGTGGCCGGCACCGCGCTCCTATACGCATCTCTTGGCTGTTGCAAAATCTTGCCAAGAAGCTAGCAGGAAGATCAGGAGGCCAAAAGGTGGGGAGTCGGCGCGCCAACGGCACCGCCGCCGTGTCGTCGGCCGGAGCCGACGACACGGCGGCGGCTTCGCCCGTGAGGCCAGGTTCGCGTGCGGCCACCGGTGGGCGACGGTCACCCGTCGCCGCCCCCGACCGGTGCCATCGGCGGTGGTGGTCCGTCAGACAGGGTGAGCGGACTCACCCCGGGCCCGTGGGCGACATGTGTCACAGGAGCGGACGCCGGCCCGGACGGCGTCGAGGCCATGTCCGGGCCGAACGCCTTCACCGGGGGTGCGACCGGGTTTTCGGCAGGTCGAACTGGTCGGCGGCGTGGCAGTCCTTCCGCCCGCCGATGGCCTCCGGTCCGAGCCGGTCGAGGACGTCCCGGGCCCGGGCCCGGCCGAGGTTCCAGGCGTACCAGGGGTCCGGCTCCTCCAGCTCCTCGGCGATCCAGCTCAGCGCGCAGCGGCGTACCGGGTCGGGAAGCGCGGCCAGGGCCGGGGTCGCGTCCGCGGAGAGCGCCCGCAGGTACCAGGCGTCGATCTTGCCGCTCTCCTGGTAGCGGGCGATGTTGCGGCGGGCCACGTAGTCCTCGGGGTTGAGCACCGCCAGGCCGAGCAGCATCACCACG
>CALGAM010000066.1 GCA_937951935.1 uncultured Micromonospora sp.
CGGATCCGTACCCGGCGGTTGGCCCGCCCCTTGCTCTCCACCTTGACGACCTGGACCTTGCCGATCTGCGCGGTCGAGGCGACGTGCGTCCCGCCGTCGGCCTGGACGTCGAGACCGACGATGTCGACGATCCGGATCTCCTTCTCGTCCGGCGGGATCAGGTTGGACTGGGTCCGGATGATGTCCGGCAGGGCCAGTGCCTCCTCCCGGGGCAGCACCCGGACCGTCACCGCCCGGTCGGCGACGACCTCACGGTTGACCGACTCCTCCAGCCGCGCCTTGAAGTCGGTCGGCACCTCCGGCAGGTTGAAGTCCATCCGTGCCTCGCCCGGCTCCATGTTGCCGCCGGTGACCAGGGCGCCGAAGTCGCGGAACACCACACCACAGAGCACGTGCAGGCCGGAGTGGGTCCGCATCAGCAGGGTACGTCGCTCATCCTCGATGGCTCCGGTGACCGAGGCGCCGACCGGCGGCAGCGGGTCCCCCTCGGCGGGGATGAGGTAGAGGTCGTCACCCTTGCGGGTGCCGACGATGCGGGTCTGCACCCCCTGCCAGAGCAGTACCCCGTGGTCCGGCGGCTGCCCTCCGCCGCCCGGATAGAACGCCGACCGGTCCAGCACGATCCCCTGCTCGGGATCGGCGGCGAGGACGGTGCACTCCCACTGCCGCAGGGTCGGGTCGACGAGGTCCAGCCGGCTCGTCCGGCCGTGATGGTAGACACCCATGAGGCGGCAGGGTACTCCGCACCGGGCCGTCGCGGGCGGTCCGACCTGCGCCGTCGCCCCCGAACCACGGGCCGCTGGCGGGACGTGCGGGGTGGTTCCGGCGGTGGGGCCGGCCACCGGCGGGGCGCCGACCGCCGCCGTGGCCGCGGCGTGACCGACCATCGGCCGGCTACTGGTTGAGAAAGCGGGAGATCCGCTCCCTGAGGTCGGCGCGGTGGCTCCAGAACAGCCCCGGCCGGTCGTACACGTGGAGGGTGGCGGCCGGCAACGTGGCGGCGAGCTGTTCGGCGACCGCGACCGGATGCAGGTCGTCACCGGCGCACCCGATCACCAACGCCGGGGCCCGGACCGCGGCGAGGTCGGCGCGCCGCCGGACCGCCACCTGGCCGGGCAGGCTGGCCAGCCCGGCGCCGAGGCCGTCGCGGGTGAGCTGGTCGACGCGTTGCCGCAGGTAGGCCCAGCCGCTCGGGGTGTTGCGCAGGGCCGGGGGTACCTCGGCGGCGACCGCCTCGGCCACCGCGACGGTGTCGCCGGACCGGACCGCGGTGAGCAGCTCACCGAGGCGCCGCTGGGCCGCGTCCGGGCGGGGCTCGTCGAGAACCGCGGGAAGCACGAACACCAGCCGCTCGAAGCGGTCCGGACTCTCCCAGAGCAGCCGGCAGAGCGCCCCCGCGCCGAGGCTGACCCCGAGCGCCCGGGTCGCCCCGCCGAGGTCGGCGACGGCACGTAGGTCTCGGGCCAGGTCGGCGTAGCTCCAGCGGCCCTCGGGAGCGTCGGATCGGCCATGCCCGCGGAACTGGAAGAAGATCTTGCGACCGGTGACCGCGCTGCCCAGCGGTCGGGTCGTCGCGATACCGGCGCCGAGGCCGTGCGCGAAGACGGTGACCGGCTCACCCGTGCCGGTCACCAGACGTTCGAGGCGTACGCCGTGCGGCGTGGTGACCAGCTCGGTCGGCGGCTCGGGCAGCATGGGCCGGCCGGTGCGAGGGGCGCTCGGCCCCGGACCGTACGTCCGCGGCCCGCCGTCCGGCGGCGGTGGCCAGCGGAAGTCCCTCACCAGAAGCCTCTGCCGTCGGTCAGGTCCCGCAGTCCGACCCGGACGTCGAGAAGGTAGATCAACGCAGCGGCGATGCCGATCAGGCCGAAGAGGTTGATCGGCCCCCCGACCAGCAGCGTGAGCACCAGGCACACGGCCAGGATCGCGATCCAGGCCCCCTTGGGAAGGGTGCCGATCGCCGGAAAGGCGTCCGAGCGCTGGGTGATGCAGTGCACCAGGGCGACGCCCTGGAGCACCAGAGCGAAGACCATCAGCACCAGGTCAATGACGAAGCGGACGTCGTCGAAGAAGATCGGCGCGGCAGTGGCCATGGCGTGAAGCTTATGCCGACGACCCCGGGTACGTGCCAGTTGCCGCACGCACCCGGAGTTCAGGATCATGCGTCGTCGGCGCCGCGGGGCCGCCCGGTCACGGCCGGACGGGTCGTCTTCCTCGCCGTACGCTGCTTCGGCGCTGCCTTCCGGGCCGGCGCGGCGGCGGCCCCGGCATCCGCGGTGGCCTTCGGGGTCTCCGCCCGGTCCGACGCCTCGGCCGGGCTCGGGGAGGTGGGCACCGCCGGCTCCCGAACGACGACCGCGTCGTCGGTGGCGGTGGCCGCGGCCGCCGTCCGGTCGGTGTCGACCGTGCCGGAGCCGACGACCCGCTCGCCTCGGGCGACGAGGTCGCCGTAGACCGACAGGACACGCTGCTGGGCGCCGGCCACCACCGCGGCGGCGTTGCGGATGGTCGCCTCCCGCAGCCGGTGGAGGTCGAACTCGCGACCGGTCACCCGCTGCCGCAGCCGTGCCGCCTCGGCGTTGCGCAGCGCCAGCACGGCCCTGTCCCGCAGCTCGGCGGTCGTGGCCAGTGCCCTCCTCCGCAGCTCGGCGGTGGTGGCGACGGACCTCTCCCGCAGCTCGGTGCGAACCGCCTCGTCACCCAGGCTGCTCACCACCGCGGAGACCCGGCGGAGCCGCTCGTAGGCGAGGTCGCTGGCGCCGGCGACGGCGTACAGCGGTGTGGGGACACGGGTGACACGGGGTGGGGTGGTCATCTAATCCTCCTCGTCGGGGGTCGGTGCGGCCGTCGGGGCCGACGGTCTCCTCGTGGCCGCCTTCCTGGCGGTCCTTCTCGCGGGTGCGACCGCCGCTTCGGGTCCGGCGTCCGACCCCGGGGACGTGGTGGGCGGCGGGGCGGCGGTGCCTGCCTCGGTCACCGCCACCGACTCGAGTACGGCGTCCGCCGGGAACTCTCCGGCGGGACCGCGGGTTTCGGCGGTGGCGGCGGTATCGGTGGTGGCGGTCTCGGGGGTGGCCGGGGTGGCGTCGGGCCGGGTGCCCTCCGACTCGGCGGCCCGCCGCAGGTTCTCCCGCCGGAACGTCTCGTAGATCTGGCTCAACGACTGCTTCTGCGGCATGGTGAGGTCGGGGTCGGCCGCGATGGCGGCCAGCACCCCCTGGCCCTCCCGGTCGTCGAGCAGCCCGGCGCGCAGGTACATGACCGGGGTCGAGACGCGCAGGGCGCTGGCCAGTTGCCGGAGCACCTCGGCGCTCGGCCTGCGCAGCCCGCGCTCGATCTGGCTCAGGTACGGGTTGCTCACCCCGGCCTGCTGGGCGAGCTGGCGCAGGGAGATCCGCGCGCTGCGCCGGAGGTCGCGAATGAATCCGCCGATGTCGCGCGGAAGGTCCTTCGGGTTGGCCATACCTCGACGGTAGCCCGCACTGCTTGCAACTGCGAGCACTTCGCTAGCGAACGTTAGCGGCGTCTCAGGGCGGACGACTCACGCTCCCGGGGCCCGGAGTCGGTCACGGGCCGCACGGGCGACCGCCGCCCGCCGGCGCGGCCACGGCCACGGCCCGATCCCTCACCACCGGCTGCGCAGCGCCCCGACCGGCTCGCCCCCGCCGTACACCGGCTCCTCGGCCAGCTCGTCGAGGCACGGCGCGGCGACGCCGAGCCGGCGCAGGGCGGAGACCAGCACCGGCCGGCGGGCCCGGGCCGCACCATCGTCGATCTTGACGGCCACGGCGCCCACCCCCGGCAGCGCCGCCGCGACCACGCCCTCCGCCCCGCTTTTCACCAACAGCTCGGGAATCCCGGACATCAGCCGGGTGTCGTCGGTGCCGGTCCCGCCGACCAGCTCCGGATACGCCCGCATCGCGTCGGCGACCGTCCGGGCCACCGAGCCGGGCTCGGCGTGGACCAGCCGCAGGTACGCCCGGGCCAGCCCGGTCAGTGAGACGGCCAGCACCGGCGCGCCGCAGCCATCGACCCCCACCGCGGCCACGTCCTCACCGGTGAGCTCCTCCACCACGTCCCGGATCCGCTGCTGCAGCGGGTGCTCGGGCCTCCAGTACCCGTCCGTCGGCCAGCCCGCGGCCAGGCAGGTGAGCAGCATCCCGG
>CALGAM010000067.1 GCA_937951935.1 uncultured Micromonospora sp.
GACACCGCCTACGTCTGGGCCCGGGTGCAGAACACCGGCCAGAAGGACGTGTTCGGGGCCGAGCTGCGGTTCTACTGGGGCAATCCCTCGGTGCAGATGTTCTACAGCACCCTCAACCTCATCGGCACCGCCTACGCCGACATCAAGGCCGGGGAGAGCCAGGATGTGCTCTGCCTGGTGCCGTGGCGCGTCGTGACCGTCAACAACGGACACGAGTGCCTCGTCGTCGTCGCCAGCACGCCGGACGACCCGCCACTGCCGGACGCCGTCGACCCGGTCAGCTACCCCAACGTCGCACAGCGCAACCTCACCCTCGCCAGCTCCAGCAGCAAGGAGGACTTCAAGCTCACCGTCACCGTCAGCGCGCCGCGCCGGGAGTCGAAGCGGGTCCGCATCGGTGCCCAGATCGGCGGTGAGCTGTCCAGGGAGGCGCTGAGGACGCTCGGCCTGGCCGACGGGAGGCCGGTGGAGAAGCCGGTGGTCGAGGTCGGGTTCGCGGAGAAGCCGATCACCAACCCGAAGGACGGCGTCGGCGAACCGTGGCTGGAACTGGAGGTGCCGGCCGGACGCAGCGTCCCCGTCTACCTCACCATCCGGGGCGGTGCCGACCTGCCCGCCGGGGCGTACCAGCTCGTCGAGGTCATCGAGACACAGAAGGAGCAGACGCTGGGCGGCATCTCGTTCGCCGTGGTCGGGGAGGGACGCAGATGAGCCCCACCCCGATGGTCGTGCAGGCCCGGCCGTTCGCCATCGAACCGCTGACCAACGTGATGCTGCCCGACGGCATCTTCGACAACGCGCTCTACAACCTGCGCATCGCCTGCCACTACACCAACACCTCCGGCCGCGACCTGACCAACGTCTCCATCTACCTGGAGAGCGTCGGCGATCCCGGCATCGCGGTGACCGCGCAGACGTACACGTTCGCGACGATCCCGGCCGGCGCCTCGGTGCTGGTCTCCTGGGCGGCCGACTTCCGGCACGCCTCGCCGGGCAAGCCGTTGGTCAGCTTCGTGGCCCGGGCGGACGGGTACACCGCGTCCCGCTCGATCCGGCAGATCTTCGTCTCCCAGACCCGGTACGACGCCGCCACCGACACGTACTCGATCCAGGTCCCCGAGGGACGGCTCGACATCTCGAAGGTGACGGTCATCCCGCCCGGCGGGGACGGCTGGTGGGCCGGGGAGAAGCCGGACGGCGAGAAACGCAAGCCCTGGCCCGGCCCGTACGTCCCCACCGGACTGACCATGGTCTGGGTGCCGAACCCCGCGTACGCCGGAACCCACGGCGAACTGCCGTTCGAGGATCCGTGGTGGAAGGTGCTGGCGCTGGTGGTCTTCGTCGTCGCCACGATCGTCGGGATCATCGGAGCGGTGCTCGGCTCCGGGACCTTCCACGCGGGCATCAAGGGCAGGTTCGAGGAGACCGACCCCGACATCATCACCGAGTGTTGTACGCCGGCACCGGGCGACCCGTTGAAGGGCGGGGTCACCGTCGCCGGCGTCGCCGGGGTGATCGCCTCGGTGGCCCTGGCCGTGGCGCTCTCCGACGAGGCCGACCCGCACCGGCGCGGCCAGGCGGCGACGCCGCCCGCCCCGGGCGAGCTGACCACCGCCGAGCGGGTCGAGGCGCGGTGGAAGCTGCTCGACGAGCCGCACGCCGGCAGGCCGTACCGGGCGCACGTGGGGTGGAGCTACGAGCGGATCACCACCGGCGGCGTGTACCACCACCGGGTGGAGGAGGAGCAGACCAACATCCACGTCACGAAGGACGTCACGGTCGTCACCCCGGAGGCCGTGGGCCCGTCGGACGTGCTGTGGGTCCGGGCGACGTTCACCCGGGCCGACTCGACCCTGTTCACGGGCCCCGACCTCTACGCGTTCGCGCTGTTCCGGGCCCCGAAGGGGCTCTACTTCCTGGCGCCGCTGACCGACGACGGCACCGGCTTCGACGCCCGCGCCAACGACGGCACGTACACCGCCGGCCTGTACCTGCAGAACGTGCTGCCGGAGTTGTGGAAGGCCGGTCAGGAGCCGTACGGCATCTGGAAGGTCTACGTCTTCGCCCAGGACGTGAACCGGGTCGCCCCCGGTACGCCTCCGGAGATCGCCGCCCAGACCATCGGCGGGTTCTTCGTGGCCAGCGCCGTCCAGCTCACCTTCGACTCCCGCCTGCCCTGCCCGATGGAGGCACAGGCCAGCGTCAAGGTCGGCTGATCCGACCCCGCCCGACCGGAGGCCGGTGTGCCCCGCGGGGCACACCGGCCTCCGCCATCTGTCCCCGCACGCCCCGCCACCCCGACCACCGGGCGGGGCACCCCGGCCGGTCCCGGGTAGGCTCGCGAACCGGCAGGTCAGGGGCACGCCGGAGGTACGGGCGGCACCCCGGTTGGGGGCCGGCAACGGGGCCGGCCCGGGAGGAGTCTGATGATCAGCGCATTCGACCTGTTCTCGATCGGGATCGGGCCGTCCAGCTCTCACACCGTCGGCCCGATGCGGGCCGCGCGGACCTTCGCCACCGGACTCAAGGCCGACGGACTGCTCGCCGGCACCGTGCGGGTGCGCGCCGAACTCTTCGGCTCACTCGGCGCCACCGGGCACGGACACGGCAGCGACCGGGCCGTACTCCTCGGACTGCTGGGGGAGGCGCCGGAGACCGTCGACCCGGACGGCGTCGCCGCCACCGTGGCGGGGATCCGGGCCAGCGGCCGGCTGGCCGTGCTCGGGGCGCACACCGTCGACTTCGACGTCGACCGGGACCTGGTGCTGCACCGGCGCCGGTCGCTGCCGTTCCACCCCAACGGCATGATCTTCACCGCGTACGACGCGACGGGCGAACCACTGCGGACCCGGACGTACTACTCGGTCGGCGGTGGGTTCGTGGTGGACGAGAGCGCCACCGGCGCGGACCGGATCAAGCCGGACACCACGAGGGTGCGGTACCCGTTCGCGACCGGTGCCGAGCTGCTGTCCTGGACCGCCGAGACCGGGCTGCCGATCAGCGGGATCATGCTCGCCAACGAGCGGTCCTGGCGGAGCGAGGCGGAGATCCGGACCGGTCTGCTGGAGATCTGGCGGGTGATGCGGGAGTGCGTGGAGCGGGGCAGCACCCGTGACGGGGTGCTCCCCGGCGGTCTGCGGGTCCGCCGCCGGGCGGCGGAGCTGCGGCGCGCCCTGGAGGCGGACCCCGGGGCGGCCGACCCGCTGCGGGTGATGGACTGGGTGACGCTCTTCGCGCTCGCGGTCAACGAGGAGAACGCGGCCGGCGGTCGGGTCGTCACCGCACCGACCAACGGCGCCGCCGGCATCATCCCCGCCGTCCTGCACTACTACACCCGGTTCGTGCCGGGTGCCTCCGAGGAGGGTGTGGTCCGGTTCCTGCTCGCGGCGGCGGCGATCGGGGTGCTGGTCAAGGAGAACGCCTCGATCTCCGGGGCTGAGGTGGGCTGCCAGGGCGAGGTCGGCTCGGCCTGCTCGATGGCGGCGGCCGGGCTGGCCGAGGTGCTCGGCGGCACCCCGGCCCAGGTGGAGAACGCCGCCGAGATCGGCATGGAGCACAACCTCGGGTTGACCTGCGACCCGGTCGGCGGGCTGGTGCAGATCCCCTGCATCGAGCGGAACGCGGTGGCCAGCGTCAAGGCGATCACCGCCGCCCGACTCGCGCTGCGCGGCGACGGCCGGCACACGGTCTCGCTGGACAAGGTCATCAAGACCATGCGGGAGACCGGCGCGGACATGAAGGTCAAGTACAAGGAGACCGCGCGGGGCGGTCTGGCGGTCAACGTCATCGAGTGTTGAGGAACCCTTTCCGGGGCCTCGCGCCGCCCGGTCGGGCCCGCCGGAGGTCGGGGTGAGCCCCGGGGCGGGCCCGACCGGGCCGAAGCCGCCGGAGGTCGGGGTCAGCCCGGAAGCAGCACGAGACGCCCGCGCAGCCCGCCCCGCTCCAGCCGCCGGTGCGCCTCCGCGACCTGCTCCAGCGGCAGTGTGTCGGCGACCCGCAGGCGCAGCCCGGCCGCGGCCAGGGCGGTGAGCCGGGGGCCGTCGGCCCGGATCCAGACGTTGGCGACCCGGATGCCGCGCAACGGCACCGGAGCGCGACCGCCCCGGACCGCGACGAAGCTGCCGCCGCCGCGTACCGCGTCCAGCGCCGCCACGCCGATCGAGGCGGCGTCCACCGCGGTGTCCACCCCGCCGGGGACGGCGGCACGCACCGCGGAGGCGACGTCGACGCCCCGGGGCACCACGTGTTCGGCGCCGAGTTCGCGCACCAGCGCCTCGTCCCGGGGATCCGCGACCGCCACCACCCGGACCCCCGCCCGGGCGGCGAGCTCCACGACGTACCCGCCGACGCCGCCGGCCGCCCCGGTGACCAGCAGGGTCTGCCCGGGGCGTGGGGCGGCCAGGTCGAGTGCCTGGGCGGCGGTGAGCACGTTGAGCGGCAGCGTCGCGGCGGCGACCAGGTCCACCCCGTCCGGCAGACGCCCGACCGCGTCCGCGTCGAGCACGGCGTACTCGGCCTGGGCCTTGAGCGGGAGGGCGAGCCGGTCGGAGAGGCCCAGGACCCGGTCGCCCACCGCGAACCCGGTGACCCCGGGTCCGACCTCGTCGACGGTGCCGGCGAGATCCCAGCCGATGCCGATCACCTCGCGTGCGGGGAGGAGCCCGCTCTCGGTCAGGGCACCGGAGCGGGTCTGCACGTCGACCGGGTTGACGGCCGCCGCCGCGACCCTGATCCGGACCTGGCCGACGCCCGGCGTGGGTTGGGGGACGTCGGCGACCTCGAGCACCTCGGGGCCGCCGAAGGAGCGGATGATCACTGCCTTCATGGCGGCGAGCGTATGGAGAGCTACTCTCCTGGAGGAAGGGGTTACCCGAGAGTGCGTACCGTACCCGGAGGTGGAGGGTGACGACCCGGACCGCGAGCCAACTGCGCGCCGAGCAGCGGCGGGCCTACGACGCCTACATGGCGGACTGCCCGGCGCGGAAGCTGCTGGACCGGATCAGTGACAAGTGGGTGAGCCTGGTGCTGACCGCGTTGGCCGACGGGCCGCGGCGCTACAGCGAACTCAGCCGCAGGATCGCCGGGGTCAGTCAGAAGATGCTGACCCAGACCCTCCGCACGATGGAGCGGGACGGCCTGGTGCGGCGGACGGTGACGCTCGCCGTGCCGGTCCGGGTCGACTACGCCCTCACCCCGCTCGGCGAGAGCCTGCTGCCGATCATGGCGTCGATCAAGGAGTGGGCCGAGCGCCACATCCCGGAGGTGGAGCGCGCCCAGGCCGCGTACGACGCCGCCGTTGGTCGCTCGCCGCGGTGACCTCCGGGACCGTCGCGCCGCGCCCCCGCCGTCCCCGTGCTCCGTCGGGTGCCCTGCCGCGGTCGCGACGCGGCGGGCACCGCCGCGCCGCCCGGTGTGCGGGTCCGTCGGGCCGGGGCGATCCCGGTGTCTCGGCGGTGGTGTCCGGGGAACGGTCCGGTAACGTTGGCACGTCGTCGGGAGACCCGTGGCGGGGTCTGTGGGCATTCTGCCCATGTTGGTCGCATTTGGGTCTTTTCCCCGGCTGGTAGCCTATGTCCCATTGCGGCTGCGTGTGCTGCCGGACGAGCGGGAGGCGACGGTGACGTCTGGCGTCGTGGCGGTGTGGTCGCACCGCACCACGCTGCGGCTGCTCGTCCGCCGGGACCTGACGGTGAAGTACCAGCAGTCGGTGCTCGGCTACCTCTGGTCGTTGATCGAGCCGCTCGGCCTCGGAGCGATCTACTTCTTCGTCTTCGGCCTGCTCTACCGCTCGGCCACCCACCGGCACCTCGGCGAGGCCGCCGAGTCGTACCCGCTCTTCCTGATCACCGGCATCTTCGCCTGGATGTGGACCAGCTCGGCGATCAGCGAGGCGACCAACGCCCTCACCGGCCAGGCCCGGCTGATCACCACGATGAACCTGCCGCGCGAGCTCTTCCCGATCGGCCGGGTCGCCGGCCGGTTCGCCGAGTACGTCGCCGGCCTGCCGATCCTGGCCGCCGTCGCCGCGGTCTACGCCGCACTCGGCAGGATCGACCTCGGCCCCTCGCTGCTGGCGCTGCCACTCGCCGTGCTGGTCCAGACGATCCTGCTGGTCGGCATCGCGCTGCTGCTCTCCTCGCTCAACGTCCTGATGCGCGACATCGAGCGACTGATGCGGCTGGTCACCCGGGTGCTCTTCTACGCGACGCCGATCATCTATCCGCTGGCACTGGTACGGGACTCCGGGCTGCCGGGATGGGTGAAGATCGCGTACGAGGTGAACCCGCTGGTCGGAATCTTCCAACTGCACCACTCGATCTGGTATCCCGCCGAGTTCCCCGACGCCCGGCTGCTCTGCCTGTCGGTCGGCGGCAGCCTGGTGACCCTGCTCGTCGGCGCCGCGGTCTTCCGCCGGCTCGAACCCGCCGTCCTCAAGGAGCTCTAGGGTGGGCGAGCCGATGATCGAGGCGGAGAACCTGGGCATCCAGTTCGTCCGCAACCGGCGGCGCAACCTCCGGCTCCGAGAGATGATCATCCACCGGGGCGGCCGCCAGCCCGACGCCGGAGTATTCTGGCCGCTACGTAACGTGTCCTTCACGGTGGCGCCCGGCGACACGGTGGGGGTGATCGGCCGCAACGGCACCGGCAAGAGCACGCTTCTCCGGCTGATCGCCGGGGTGCTGATCCCGGACGAGGGGCGCATCCGGGTCCGGGGGGCGGTGGCGCCGCTGCTCGAACTCTCCGCCGGGTTCTCCAACGACCTGACCGGCCGGGAGAACGTGCACCTGGTCGGCTCGCTGCACGGGCTCAGCCCGGGCTTCCTGCGCCGGCGCTTCGACGAGATCGTCGCCTTCGCCGGGGAGCAGGTCGCCAACGCGATCGACACCCCGGTCCGGCACTACTCGTCCGGGATGAAGGTGCGGCTGGGCTTCGCGGTCATCGCCCAGCTGCCCCACCCGATCCTGTTGATGGACGAGGTGACCGCGGTCGGCGACGCCGACTTCCGGAAGAAGTGCTACGACACCATCGACCGGCTGATCGCCGAGGGCCGGACCGTGATGCTGGTCTCGCACAACGAAAACGATCTCACCCGGTTCTGCAGCCGGGGACTCTACTTCGACGGAGGACGATTGCGGGTGGACGGCACCATACGCGAGGCGCTCGACGCTTACCACAACGTGGTCAGGCCCTGATGTTGGCGATCCTGTTCACCCCCGCCCGCCCGGGGCAGCCGCTGACCCGTGCCGACGGCACGCCGCTGGCCGCCGGGCTTCGCGACCAGCTGCGCGCCGCGGGTGCCCGGGACGTCGTCCTCACCGACGACCTGAACCAGGTGGCGGTGCTGGCCGGCGCCGCCCGGGAGCCCGTCCTGCTCTGCTCCGGCGACCTGGTCGCGCACGCCGCCGTGCTCCGGCACCTGGCCACCAGCCCGCTGCCCGGCACCGTGGCGCTGGTCCTGCCGCAGGTGGACGCCGGCCCGCTTCCCGTGGTGGAGGAGCGGAACCAGGTCGTCGCCGCCGTGCTGCCGGGTGCCGACGAGGAGGCCGACCCGGCCGGCCCGACCCTCCCGGACGCCGGCACGGTCCCGGCGCCGACCGGTGCCTTCGGCGGCGCGGTCAGGGTCGCCGTGGCCGACCTGCCGGCGCTGGTCACCGCCGCCCGGGCGGCTGCCGTCGGGGACGCCACCGTCGACGGCGTACCCGCCCTGGACCGGGTGTTCGCCGAACTGACCCGGATCGGCCCCGAGGCCACCCCCGGCCTGACGATCTTCGCCCACCGGGTACGTCTGCTGGTCGCCCGCCGGGTCGTCGACCAGTCCGGGGTCGCCGCCGCCGAGGCGGCGGTGGCGGCGGTCGACTCCGACACGGCGGAGCTGCGGCTGTCGGTCAAGGAGAGGGACGACTTCTTCACCACCTTCTTCGTCAGCACGTGGTCCCCGCGGGTGACCAGGCTCTGCGCCCGGCTCCGGCTCACCCCGACCGGGGTGACCGCCCTCTCGGTGCTCTTCGCCGCCGTCGCGGCGCTGCTGTTCGCGTTCGGCGGCCGACCCGCCCTGGTCGTCGGCGCGGTCCTGCTCTACCTCGGCTTCGTCCTCGACTGCGTGGACGGGCAGCTCGCCCGCTACACCCGGAACTTCAGCCCGTGGGGCGGCTGGCTGGACACCATCGCCGACCGGGCCAAGGAGTACCTCGTCTACGCCGGGCTCGCGGTCGGGGTGGAGCGGGCCGGGCTCGGCAACGGGTGGGCGCTCGGCATCGCGGCGATGACCCTCCAGACCGTGCGGCACATGACCGACACCTGGTACGGCGCACTGCACGACGAGGCGGCGAGGCGGCCCCGCCCGGCCGGGTCGTCCGGCGGCCTCGGGGCCCGGCTCGGTGCCGCCTCCAACCGGGTGCAGGCGGACACCGGCTCGGTGTCGTACTGGCTCAAGCGAACCGTGGTCTTCCCGATCGGGGAGCGCTGGGCGTTGGTCGCGCTGACCGTGGCGCTGTTCAACCCGCTGGTCAGCCTGATCGCCGTGCTGGTCTGGGGTGGGCTCGCCGCGGTGTACACGCTGACGCTGCGTACCCTGCGGGCCCGCTCGATGCGGGTTGCCGTGCTGACCGGGGTCGACACCATGCTGCACCGCGACGACGGACCGGTGGCGCGGGCGCTGGCCGGGCCGGGCCGGCGTGCCGGCCTACCCGGGCCGCTGCCGCTCGCCGTGCTCGGGGTGGTGGCCGGCCTGGCCCTGCTCGCGGCCGCGCTGGTCGGGGCCGGCGCGCCGACCGCCCGGTGGGCGGTACCGGCCGCGGTGCTGGTGGCGCTGGTCGCCGGGGTCCCGGCGGCGGTGCCGCACGGGGGTGCGCTGGACTGGCTGGTGCCGGCGGCGCTGCGGGCCGCCGAGTATCTGGCGGTGATCGCGGTCGGAGTCCTGGTCGACGCCCCCGCAGCGGTGACGTTCACGTTACTGTTCGTATTGGCGCTGCGCCACTACGACCTCACCGCCCGGCTGGAGAAGCGGGAGCGTGCTCCCCTGCTGCGGTCCCTCGGACTCGGGTGGGACGGCCGGTTGGTCGTTCTCGCCGGTGCCGCGCTGCTGGGGCCGGCCGCCGCCCGGGTGGCGATGCTGCTCCTCGCCGGCTACCTCGCGGTGATCTTCGTGGTCAACGCCGTGCGGGGCTGGACGCCGCGCGACATCCCGGGCCCCCGGCGGCCGGCCGAGACCGGTCCGGAGAGCCGGGCCGGGACCGCCGTGCCCGCCGGCGCGGACCGGACCGCCGGGTCGGGTGCGGTCGGACGGGAACGGGACGGGTGACACCGCCGGTCGGCTGAGCAGCGCCGGGTCGGCCGGCGGCGGAGAAGGACACGGATGACGCCGCCAGTCGAACGGCCACACCGGCCATGACGTTGCTCAGCTTCGTCGTGCCGGCGTACCGCGTCCAGGGCTACCTGCGGGACTGTCTCGACTCGATCCTCCGTCAGCCGGTCGGGGACCTGGAGGTGGTCGCCGTCGACGACTGCTCGCCGGACGGCTGTCGGGAGATCATCGCCGAGTACGCCGCCCGGGACCCCCGGGTCCGGCCGGTCAGCCTCGCCCGCAACGTCGGGCTCGGCGAGGCCCGCAACATCGGGCTGGACCGGGCCACCGGCGAGTACGTCTGGTTCCTCGACGGCGACGACTGGCTCGCCGACGGCTGCCTGCCGGCGGTGGTGGAACGGCTGCGTCGGGTTCGGCCCGAGGTGCTGGTCGTCGACCACGTGCGGGCGTACTGGGACGACCACACGGCCGGCAGCGACCTGGCCAGGACGATGCCGGACTCCGGCGACGCCGTCTTCACCGTCCGGGAGCGCCCGGCGGTGCTCGGGCTGTTGCACACCGCCTGGAACAAGGTGGTACGACGCGGCTTCCTCACCGGGCTCGGGCTCCGGTTCGGTCCCGGCTGGTACGAGGACGTCTCGTTCAGCTACCCGGTGCTGCTCGCCGCCCGGCGGATCAGCGTGCTCGGTCGGGTCTGCGTCAACTACCGGCAGCGCCGCTGCGGCGCCATCACCCGGACCCGCGACGACCGGCACTTCGACGTCCTCGCCCACTGGCGGCGGATCTTCGCCCTGCTGGACCGGTGGGGGCCGGAGTACGACGACCTCCGGCCACTGATCTTCGAGCGGATGGTCTGGCACTACCTGATCGTGCTCGGCAACGGGCACCGACTCTCCGCGCGGGTACGCCGCGACTTCTTCCGGCAGGTGGTCGCCGACTACCGGCGCTGGTACCCGGACGGCGGCTATCCGCGCCCGGGTGGGATGGCGGGACTGAAGCACCGGCTGGTCGCCGGCGACCACTGGTGGACGTACTCGCTGCTGCGGGCGCTGCACCGGACGCGGACCGCCCTCACCCGCCGTGCCCGGCGGGCCGCCCGCCGGCTGTCGGGGGTGGCCCGGGCGGTGCGCGCGTCCCGGGTGACACCTCCGCCGGGCGGCGCGACCGGGGCCGGGCGGCTGGCCCGGCTCGGCCGGGCCGCACTGCGGCTCGGCCGGACGGCGCTGCTCCGCGCCTACTACCAGGTGCAACTGCGCCGGCCGCTCGATCCGACGCTGGCCTGCTACGCGTCCTACTGGTACCGCGGGTACGCCTGCAATCCGGCCGCCATCTACGCCAAGGCCCGGGAGCTCGCCCCGTGGATCCGGGGGGTCTGGGTGGTCCGCCGGGACCGGGTCGGGAGCCTGCCGCCCGGCGTGCCGTACGTGGTGGCCGGTACCGCGGCGTACTTCCGGGTGTTGGCCCGGGCGCGGTGGCTGATCAACAACGTCAACTTCCCGGACTACGTGGTGAAGCGGCGCGGCGCGATCCACGTGCAGACCCACCACGGCACGCCGGTGAAGGTGATGGGGCTGGACCAGCAGCGGTATCCGGCCGGTGCGGTCGGGCTGGACTTCCCGCGTCTGCTGCGCCGGATCGACCGCTGGGACTACAGCATCACCTCGAACGCCTTCTCGACGCAGATGTGGGAGCGGGCCTACCCGGCCGGGTACGTCACCCTCCAGACCGGCTACCCCCGCAACGACCGGCTCGTGAACGCCACGCCGGAGGAGGTCGCGGCGGTGCGGGAACGGCTGGACCTGCCACCCGGGAGCCGGGTGGTGCTCTACGCGCCGACACACCGCGAACACCGGCCCGGCTACCGGCCCCCGTTCGACCCGGCGGCCCTGCTCGACGCCCTCGGCCCGTCCGGGGTGCTGCTGGTCCGGGGTCACTACCTGGACCCGTCGGCGGCCGGTGCCGCGGCCGTGGGCGCCGACGGTGGCGGTCGGGTGCGGGACGTGACCGACCATCCGACGGTGGAGGACCTCTACCTGGCGGCGGACCTGCTCATCACCGACTACTCCTCGGCGATGTTCGACTACGGCTGTCTGGACCGGCCCATCGTCGTCTACGCCCCCGACTGGGCCGACTACCGACGGGAACGCGGCGTCTATCTGGACGTGCTGGCCGAGGCGCCGGGGGCGGTGGCGACCACGTTCGCGGAACTGCTCGCCCTCGTCCGCGGCGGCGCCGTGGACGACCCGGCGGCGCGGCGGGCCCGGGAGGCGTTCCGGCGCCGGTACTGCGCGCTCGACGACGGCCGGGCGGCCGAGCGGGTCGTGCGGCGTGTCCTGCTGGGGGAGCCGGACCGCGGGACACCCCGGACCGACGGGTAGCCGGTGGGGCGGCCGGGGCGGCCGGTCCGACGGAGGGTCGGACGGGGCCGTCGGGGGACGGGGGCGTCACGAGTCGGGTAGGTGCTCCCGGGCCCAGGCGGCGACCTGCTCCAGCGCGGGGATGAGGGCCTGGCCCCGGGGGGTCAGCGCGTACGCGACCGTGACGGGAGGGCCGGGGTCGACGATCCGGAGGACGGCGAGGAGCTGACCGCCGACATCTGGTACTGCTGCTTCGGCGTCGCCCCGGTCAGCGACCACCTGGTCGGCCCGCTCGCGCAGGCCCGGGACGAGCGGGGCCACCTGTGGGTCGACGAGTGGCTGCGGGTCCGCGGCCAGGAGCGGGTCTTCGCCGTCGGCGACCTGTCGGACGCGGACCTCAACATGGCCGCGCGGGCCCGCGCGCAGGCGGAGCTGGTGGCGGCCAACCCGCGCTGCCTGATCACGGGCGAGGGTGAGCTCTCGGCGTACCAGCCGATGCCACCGGTCATCATCGTGCCGCTCGGGCCCGAGGGCGGCGGTCAGCCCGCGGACCGACGCCGCGACCGGACGCGCTGCCGGAGCCGGTCGGCGGCGAGCCCGGCGTACCGGCTGGCGACGAACCGGGTGGCGCGCGCCAGGGAGCGGACACCGCCCACCGGGATGGTCTCGACCCCGGCCGGCGCCGCCCACCGGGACCGGCGGGCCGACCGGACGACCAGCCGGGGGCGCGGTGACACCCACTGCTCGGCCGGCACCGTACGCAGGTCGAGCACGCCCAGGTCGTCCCCGCTGACCCAGCGGCGGCCGGCGACCTCGGCGACGACCTGGTCGAGCGGCTCGTCCGGCCGGCGTACCCGGCGGGCCCGGCTCACCGCCGAGGTACGCCAGAGCGACACCGCGTCCTCGGGTGCGCCGGCCCCTGCCGGCAGGACCCGCACCAGCCCGACCTGCCACTCGTCGGCCACCGCCACCAGCCGCCGTACGGTGTCGGCGTCGACTCCGTGGTGCGGGGCGAGCTCCAGCAGGTACGGGGCGGGGAAGGCGGTGGCCGGTGCCGACTCGGCCAGTACCACCCGGGGATCCGAGCGGTAGGCGGCGGCGAGCAGCCGCCGCTCCAGCAGGGGGTCGGCGAGGACCGACCGCCGGTCGTCGGTGAGTTCGGCCCAGTTCGCGACCAGGACCACCCGCAGGTCGGTGAGGTCGCTGGCGAGCAACCGGTCCACGCAGGTGCGGACCAGCTCGTACGGGCCGTCGGCGTGGACCACCGCGACGACCAGCGGCACCGCGAAGATCCGGTTCGCGGCCGGGCGCAGGTGGCGGGGCAGGGGCATCAGGTCGGCCAGGAAGGGGTGGTTGTACCGGCGCAGCGCCTCGCCGCGGGTCATCATGTGCGACGGGCCGAGATGCCAGCTGCGGGCCCGTGGCTCGGGCACGAAGACCGCGCCGGCCTGGGCCAGCCGGTACCCGAACTCGGTGTCCTCGCCGAGCCGCAGGTTGGGGTTGACGCCGCCGGCCTCCGCGTACAGGGCGCGGCTGAGTGCGGCGGTGGCGCCGACGTGCGCCCGGAAGTTCAGGTGGTTGCCGCCGCGCAGCTGGTCGGTGTCGTCGATGAGGCGTTCGACGTAGTCGTGCGGCGTGGTGTCCTCGAACCGGAACAGCCGGTCGAGCGTACCGGCGCGGCAGCGTTCGGCGACCTCCTCCGGGGTGACCGTCCAGCCGTGGTCGACGAAGCGTTTGTAGCCGAGGGTGACCACCTCGTCGCTGACGTGCTGCCAGCGGACCTGGGCCGCGACGTGCTCGGGGAAGACGACCATGTCGGCGTCGAGCCAGTGCAGGATCTCGCCGTCGCTGACGGTGGCGCCGACGTGCAGCGCGGTGGCGCGACCCCAGCCGCTGGCGTGGTCGGCGACCCGGACGAGGCGGCAGTGCGCGGGTCGCAGCTCCGGCAGCCGGATCGGCGGGTTGCTGCCGTCGTCGACCACCAGCACCTCGAACAGCTCCGTTGGGTACGTCTGGTGGCGCAGGGCGGCCAGCACCAGGTCGAGGGTCGGTTGGCAGTTGTGGGCCGGGATGACCAGTGAGACCGACCGGCTCGGCCGCCAGTTCTCCAGCGGTGGCGGGTCGAGCACGCTCCAGTCGTTGCGGTACACCCGGACCGGGGCGCGGGTCGGGGCCGGGGCCCGACTGGGGGACAGCACGTGCCACAGTGTAGTTATCCGATTGCGCTGTGCGAGCACGTGGCGCCGCGTGCCGGATGGTCGTCGGCATCCTCCCAAAAACTGACTACCCTAGGTCGCTGCGCGATAGCTGCGCGTAGGCTGAATCCCGTAACCGGTCGATGGGGGAGCCGGCTTGCCGACCAGGGACGACCCGGAGAAGTACCTTCGCTGGCGGATCGTGGCCGGCGACCCGGCCCACCGGCGGCCGAGACGGTGGCCCGTCGGCACGCTGGGCTCCGGCCTGACCGAGGTGCCCGGACCGGATCGCGGCCCGGCCGGGAGGTGGCACCGGGTCTTCGTCGGCCGGATGGTCGTGGCCGCACAGTCGCCGCGCTGGCTGCGGCACCTGCTCGACCACCCGGTCTCCCTGGCCCGGGTACGGCGCACCGACATCGTCGTCGACGAGTGGCGGATCCCGCAGCGCGGCTGGTCCGGGCGGCTGGGGCCGCTGCCGCACCTGCTGGCGCACCGGGTCCGGCTGCCGCGTCGGGACCACGGCCGGGTCCGGGTCGAACTGGAACTGCGCTGGTCCCTCCCGCTCCGGTCGGTCATCGCCGCCGTGCTGCCGCTGCTCACCCCGGCGCGACCGCTTCCCGTCCCGGCCAGCCCGGACGTGACCGCCCAGGACGTCCTCCCCGGGTGGCTGGGGACCGGCCCGAACATCGCCGCGGTCGCCGGCGACCTGCCCGGAGACGCCGACGTCCGCCCCCACGACCTGGTGCTGCGCCCGGACGACACCCCGCCGACGTTGGCGACCGCGCCGGCCGACGAGCAGCCCTACCGGGCGCTCCTCGCCGTCGACCGGGCCGGTGCCGTCCCGGCCACGCGGACCCGCCCACGCCCCGGGCCGGTGCTGATCGACATCGGGTACGCCGCACCCGCCGGCCGGTACGGGCCGTTCGGCCCGGACGTACCCGCGGCGGAGCTGCGCTTCACCGCCGGCCGTGACGAGCCGGGCTGGCGGATACTCGGCCCGGACGGGCTGGACCGCACCGGAACCCTGGACCGGCCCTGGCTGACCGAGGAGGAGCAGGCGGCGCTGGCCGGCGTCGGCGTCATCGAGTGCCAGCCGGTGCCCGGGTGGCAGCCGGCACGGGAGGTGGCGCTGCTGCTGCACCTGGTCGCGGCCGGCTTCCCGGTGTACGCACCGGTGCTGTCGCCGGCCTGCCGGACGTACCTCTCCGAGGAGGTCGCCGAGCTGCTGACCACCAGGCCGCCCGGACCGCACGCCGCGCCCCTGGACCGGGAGATCCACGCGGTGCGCCAGCGGCGAGCCGTCCTGCGCGGGCACGGCCGGGCGTTCCGGCTCACCGGGCTGGCCGCGTCGGCCTTCCCCGGGGTCCCCGCGCTGCCGCCGGTCTCCGCGCTGTTGGTCACCAGGCGTCTGTCGCACGTCGCCACCGCGCTGGCCGCCATCGAGGCGCAGAGCTACCCGGCCCTGGAGATCGTCCTCTGCCTGCACGGGGTGGCCCCGACCCCCGGCCTGCGGTCCCGGCTGGCCGACTGCACCCGCCCGGTGCAGGTCCACGAGGTGCCGGCCACGCAGAGCTTCGGTGCCGCGCTGGGCACGGCGACCGCCCGCGCCCGGGGGAGCCTGGTGACGAAGTTCGACGACGACGACACGTACGGGCCGGAGCACGTCTGGGACCTCGTCCTCGCGCGGGTCCACTCCGGCGCGACGCTGGTCGGCAAGGCGGCGGAGTTCGTCTACCTGGCGGCACTGGACACCACCGTACGGCGGGACGCCGGCGCGCCCGAGAGCTTCACCACCGCCGTCGCCGGGGGCACCATGCTGATCGGCCGGGGTGACCTGGAGGAGGTCGGAGGGTGGCGGCCGGTGCCCCGCTCGGTCGACCGTGGCCTGATCGACCGGGTCCGCCGAGCCGGCGGCCTCGTCTACCGCACCCATCCCCTCGGCTACGTCTACCACCGGCGGCGCACCGGGCACACCTGGGACCCGGGACTGGAGTACTTCCTGCGCGGCGGCGGGACGCAGTGGTCCGGCCTGCCCCGGCACCGCGAGTTCGGCACGGTGACCGACCCGGCCCCGGCGCGGGCCGTGAGCGCCGGGACCACCGCCGTCGGCGAGATGGCCGGGGTCGCCGCCTCGGGCGCGGTGGCCGGGTCCGGGAGGGGGACCGATGGCGGTCGGGCCGCCGAACACCACCGGCCCTGACCGGCCGGCCCGGGTCCTCCCCGGTGGCGCGAGGCGGCGCGCCGCCGGCCGGTCCGCGACCGGGTGGCGGCCGTCGCCGTACCTGGTGTGCGCCACGCTGGCGGTGGTCGGCGCGGTCGCGCTGAGCCTGCGCCAACCCTGGGGCGCCGACTTCGGGCTGCACGTCGCGGCGGTCGGGCGGCTCCGCGACGACCTGCTCGACCCGGCGAACCCGATGGTCGACTCACCCGAGGGCGGCCCGTACAGCACGCCGTACACCGTCGCGCTGGCGCTGGTCGCCCGGCTGACCGGCATCCCGGTCGCGGTCGTGCTCAGCGCCGCCGGCCCGGTCAACCTGGCGTTGCTGCTGTACGGGCTGCGCCGCGTCGTGGCGCTGTTCGGTTCCGACCGGTGGACGCCGGTGGTCGCCCTGGCCTTCGTGCCGCTGCTGTGGGGGACCGACGCCCCGCGCTGGAGTGGCTTTCCGAACCTGCGTGGGCTGCCGCTGATCCTGCCGTACCCGGGCACCCTCGGGCTGGCGTTGCTGCTGCTCGGCTGGGCGGCTCTGGCCCGGGCGCTGGCGGCCGGCACGCCGGGGCGGTGGGTACCGGTCGGGCTCCTGGGCGGTGTGCTGGTCCTGGTCCACCCGTTCACCGCGCTCGGCGCCGCGCTGGGCGCGTTCGCGCTGTCCGTACCCCGGCTTCGCCGCCCGGCCGGGCCCGACCTGCGGGGTGCGGCGCTCGGCGTCGCGGTGGCGCTGGTCGTCGTGCTGACCTGGCCGTACTTCCGGGTCACCGACCTGCTGGCCGCGGCCCGCGACTTCGACGCCATCCACCGCGTGCTCTACGTGGACCCGCCGGCCCGGTACGGCTTCGCGTTCGCGGTGGGGCTGCCGGCGCTGGCCGTACGGCTGCGTCGGGACCGCCTCGACCCGCTGGCGTTGCTCGTCGGTCTGGCCGGGGTCCCGGTGCTGGTCGGCGGGCTGACCGGGGCGTACGCCCTGGGCCGGCTCTGGCCGGTGGTGCTGCTGGGTCTGCAACTGGCGGCGGCGGTGGAACTCGTCCGGGTGCTGCGGACCGTCCGGCACGGCGGGGTCCGTGGTGCGGCCCGGATCGTGCCGACCGGCCTCTGGGTGGCCGGCGCCGCCGTCGCGGTGCTGGCCGGGCTCGTCGCCCAGGGCGGCAACCTGCTGCTGGTGCTACCCCGGGACCACCTCACCCCGGCGCGCCGGGCGGCGTACGGGATCAGCAACCTGCCCGATCTCTCCTGGTTGGCGCGGCAGATCCGTCCCGGCGCGGTGCTGCTGACCGCCGACCCGGCGGTGGGGCGCGAGGTGTTGAGGTACGAGATCCGCGCGGTCGCCCCGCCGTGGCCCGATCCGCTGCTGTCGGACGAGGCCAGGCGCCGGGCGGACGAGGCCGCCCTGCTCGATCCCGACACGGATCCGGGCCGCCGGGCCGATCTCCTCGCCCGGTACGGGGTGGACTGGGTGCTGGAGCCGAGGTCCGGCTACCCGTGGCTGGACCGGTACGCGACACGGGTGGTGACCGGTCCGGGCGGAGCGCGGCTGGTACGCCTCTCCACCGCTGACGTCGGTTCCTGACTGGCGTGAAACTTCCATGAAGTTTCCTGTAATCGTTATGTCACAACCTGAACATGGCACGTTTACCCGATGTGCGAGCCAGATGGTCCTCGTCACAGTCGAACCCGGGGCGAGTCATCACGCTGCGGGAGGAGTCGGTGACCACCGTCGCGCTCAAGGACGTCACGAAGGTATTCCCAGATGGGACGGTGGCGGTCGACAACGTCAGTCTCGACGTCAACGACGGCGAGTTCATGGTGCTGCTCGGTCCCTCCGGCTGCGGAAAGTCCACGATGCTGCGGATCATCGCCGGCCTGGAGGAACCGACCAGCGGGGCGGTGCTGCTCGACGGCGAACTCGCCAACGACCTCCCGCCCCGGGAACGTGGCGTCGCCATGGTCTTCCAGGACTTCGCGCTCTACCCGCACATGTCGGTACGGAACAACATCGCCTTCCCGCTGCGGCTGTCCGGGGTCGAGGAGCGGGCGCGTGGCGAGCGGGTGGCGGACGTCGCCAGCGCGCTCGGCATCGGTGACCTGCTGGAACGCAGGCCGAGCCAGCTCTCCGGCGGACAGCGGCAACGGGTCGCGATGGGCCGGGCCATCATCCGCCGCCCCGGCCTGTTCCTCATGGACGAGCCCCTGTCGAACCTGGACAGCGGTCTGCGGGCCGAGCTGCGGGCGGAGATATCCGGGCTCGTCCGGGAACTGGGCGTGAGCACCATCTACGTGACCCACGACCAGGCCGAGGCGCTGACCATGGCCGACCGGGTCGCCATCATGCGCAAGGGCGTCCTGCAGGACGTGGGCACCCCGACCCAGGTGTACGGGCGGCCCGCCACCCTCTACGTCGCCGCGTTCCTCGGCAGCCCCCGGATGAACCTGCTGGAGGCGACGGTCTACGTCCACCTCGACCGGTACGTCGCGCTCAACCTCGGCGAACAGTCCCTCTACCTGCCCTGGGACGACATCCGGGCCCGGGCCGTGGCCCACTACCACGGTGAGCGGATCGTGGTCGGGATGCGGGCCGAGGCGCTGACGCCGGTGGCGCCGGACGCTCCGGGTGACGTGCTGCACGGTCGGATCCGCTACCTGGAGCACCACGGCCACGAGTCGCTGGCGTTCCTCGACATCGGCGCCACCGCGATCGTCGTCGACGAGGTGGGCGGTGCGACCGCCGACGAGCGGCCCGGCGGCCCGGGCCGGGGGATCCGCCGACTGAGCCAGGTCGTGCAGCGCCTGACCGGACGGGCGGTCGCGTCGGTGCCCGCGTCGCCGGAGTCGCAGCCGCGGGGTGCCCGGGAGAGCGTGCTGAGCGACGGGGGCCGCCACCACCGTCGTCCGGCCGAACTGGTGGTCCGGCTGGCGCCGTATCCGGCGATATCTCCCGGCCAGTCGATGGCGGTCTCGGTGCGGATGGACGCCGTGCACTTCTTCGACGAGCGCGGCGACCGGATCGACGTCGGCTGGCGCTGACCGGCCCGATCCCGCGCCCGGCGCGCCCCGCACCGGCCGGACCCCGCCGGGGCCTGTTTCAGCCCGGCCTGCTCCTCGTCGGCCCGACCCCCACCGGTACGGCGACGGCGTACCCGACGGTGCCGGTCGGCGGCCCCGGCGACGGACCGGGGTCGACCCCCTCCGCGGCGCACGGGTATCCCCGAACGGACCCTGAGCCGACCCTGAACGCACCCTGAATGTGCCTCGCGGGCCTCGACGGCGATCCCAATAAGAAGACACCCTACAGGTAGTGAGCATTGATACCGGGAGGGTGGGAATGGCGGGCGTTGGTTCGCGACGGTGGGTCGGGGTGCTGGTCGGGGTGCTGGCCGGAGTCCTGCTGCTCTGCGGGATCGGCGTCGGACTCGCCACCTGGACCTGGACCCGCGGCGTCGTCGACACGACCGGCAGGGTCAGCTTCGTCAACCGGCTCGCCATCCCGCCGCTGGCCGAGTCCCGGATCGACGCGCAGGGCCGCCGGGTCTTCGACCTGCGGGCCCAGCCGGGCCGGCGCGACTTCGGCGTGGGCGGGCCCACCCGCACCTGGGGCTACAACGGCGACTACCTGGGGCCGACGCTGCGGGCCAGGCGCGGGGAGGAGGTCATGGTCAACGTCGTCAACGGCCTCGGCGAACCGACCAGCGTCCACTGGCACGGCATGCACCTTCCGGCCGTCATGGACGGCGGACCGCACCAGATGGTCCGTCCCGGCGCCACCTGGTCGCCGCACTGGCGGATCGACCAGCCCGCCGCCACCCTCTGGTACCACCCCCATCCGCACGGACGCTCCGAGCGGCACGTCTACCGTGGACTGGCCGGGATGTTCATCCTGGACGACGACGCCTCCGACGGGCTCGCGCTGCCCCGCCGGTACGGGGTCGACGACATCCCCCTGATCGTCCAGGACCGGCGGTTCGACTCCGACGGGCAGTTCGACGAGCGGCGCGCGTTCCTCGGCGGGGTCGGCATCCTCGGGGACACCCTGCTGGTCAACGGCACCGTCGGGCCGTACCTCGACGTCACCACGGAGCGGGTCCGGCTACGGCTGCTCAACGGCTCCACCGCCCGGACGTACGACTTCGGGTTCGCCGACGACCGGAGCTTCGCCCTGGTCGCCACCGACGGCGGGCTCCTGGAGGCGCCGCACCGGACCACGCGGATCCGGCTCTCACCGGGCGAGCGTGCCGAGATCGTGGTGACGGTGCGCCCCGGTGAGCGGACGGTGCTGCGCAGCTACCCGCCCAACCTGGGCGTGGACTTCTTCAACCAGCGGTTCAACGGGGGCGACGACACCTTCGACGTCCTCCAACTGCGGGCCGCCGCAACCCTGCGGCCCGCACCCGAGGTGCCGTCCCGTCTCGTGCCGATCGAGCGACTCGACCCGGCGTCGGCCGCCACGACCCGGAAGTTCGACCTCGCCGGGCGGAGCATCAACGGCACGGGAATGAACCTCGGCCGGATCGACTTCGCGGTCACCCGGGACACCACCGAGATCTGGGAGATCACCAAGCAGGACGGTACGCCGCACAACTTCCACGTGCACGACGTGCAGTTCCAGGTCCTCTCGGTGGCCGGGCGTGAACCTCCGCCCGAGCTGCGCGGCTGGAAGGACACCATCCTGCTGGAGGTGCGGAGGGAGGTCCGGATCATCGCCCGGTTCGCCGACCACGCCGACCCGAACATGCCGTACATGTACCACTGCCACCTGCTCTACCACGAGGACCAGGGGATGATGGGCCAGTTCGTGGTGGTGGAGCCGGGCCAGCGGCCGGGCCGTCCCCCGACCGGGCACGCCCACGGCTGATCCGGAACGTCCGCGGCCCTCTCCCGGCACGACACCGCCGGGAGAGGGCCGGCGCGTCACGGCAGTTCCGGCCGGTCGAGGACCCGCAGCCAGGAGCCGTCCGGCTGACGGCGGGCCACCTGGACCCGGACGCCCGTGCCGTCGCGCCGGACGGTCGAGGTGAGCGCGAGGTCGCCGCTGACCAGGGTGGGCAGCGGATCCTCCGGCGCGAGACGCGGGCGGTCTGCCAGAACCTGTTCCCACAGCGCCCGGATCGCCGCACGGCCGACGGTCACGCCGCCCGGCGGGTACGCCAGCACCGCGTCCTCCTCGTACAGCGCGGCGACCCCGTCGGCGTCACCGGCGTTCGAGCGTTCGACGAACAGCCGGGTGATGTCCTCGGGACGCATCGCCTTCGTCCGTGCGGTCACGCTTCCTCCTCCTGTCCGGTCTCCGGTCACCCGTTCAGGGTGCGTCAGCCGACACCAGAAGTCCAACAGATGTTTCTTATCTGATCTAGAATCGGCAGTTATGGAACTGCGCCAGCTGGAGTACTTCGTCGCGGTCGCCGAAGAGGCCAGCTTCACCCGGGCCGCCGGACGCGTCCGGATCAGCCAGTCCGGGGTCAGCGCCCAGATCCGGCAGCTCGAACGGGAACTCGGCGCCACCCTGATCGACCGTTCCAGCCGTACCGCCAGACTCACCGCCGCCGGCCGGGCCGCGCTGGGACCCGCCCGGGCCGTGCTCGCCCACGCCGCCGCCGTCCGGCAGGCCGTCGAGGAGGTGACCGGCGTCATCCGCGGCGAGTTGACCGTCGGCATGGTCGTCGGCTGCACCATCGCCCCGTTCTTCGCGGCCCTCGCCGAGTTCCACCGCGCCCACCCGGGCGTCGAGCTGACGCTGCGCGAGGACAACTCCGACCGGCTCGTCGCCGGGGTCCGCTCCGGCGCGCTCGACCTCGCCCTGGTCGGCACCGCCGACGTCACCTTCGCCGGCCTCGACGCGCTGACCCTCGTCCGCGAACGGCTCGTCGCCCTCGTCCCGCCGGACCACCCGCTCGGCGCGCGGCGCGGTGTCAGCCTGGCCGACCTCACCGCGTACCCGCTGGTCTGTCTGCCGCCGGGAACCGGCATCCGCACCGTTCTCGACCGCGCCTGCGCCGCCGCCCGGCTCCAACCGTCGATCGCGCTGCAGGCCAGCGCGGGAGAGGCGGTCGCCGACCTGGCCGCCCGAGGGCTCGGCGTGGGGATCCTCAGCGAGTCGATGGCGCCCGACACCACGGACCGGTTGCGGCGCCTCCTGATCGACGACGTCACGACCCCGGCCTCGCTGGCCCTGGTCTGGAACGGTGACCCGGGGCCGGCACTGGCGAAACTGGTCGACCACGCGCGGTCCGCCTTCGGCGTACCCACGAGGTGAGGAAGCGGGCGGCCCGCCCGGACGTGCCGATACCGGGGGCTTCCTTCCCGGGCAGCCGGAAGGCGCACCGACCGGGGGCGGCGCGGCTAGGTTGGAAGACGTGCTGGGCCTACCCGTTGGCGTGACCGCCTGTCTCTTCGACCTGGACGGCGTGCTGACCCAGACCGCGCGGGTGCACAACGCCGCCTGGGCGGAGACGTTCAACGCGTTCCTGCGGGTACGGTCGGAGGCCACCGGCGAGCCGTTCCGGCCGTACGACCCGGACGCGGACTACCACCGGTACGTCGACGGCCGCTCCCGGGCCGACGGGGTGCGGAGCTTCCTCGCCTCCCGGCACATCACCCTGCCCGAGGGCGAGCCGGACGACCCGCCGGGCGCCGAGACGGTCAACGGGATCGGCAACCGCAAGAACGCCGTCCTGCTCCGCCGCATCCGCACCGACGGCGTCCAGACCTACCCGGGATCGGTCGCCTACCTGAAGGCGGCGCGGGCCGCCGGGCTACGCCGGGCCGTCGTCTCGGCCAGCGCCAACGCCGGCACCGTCGTGGCGGCGGCCGGGCTGGCGCCGTACCTTGAGGCCCGGGTCGACGGGGTGCTCGCCCGCGAGCGCGGACTGCGCGGCAAACCGCATCCGGACACCTTCCTCGCCGGCGCCGAACTGCTCGGGGTGCCGGCGGCGCAGGCCGCCGTCTTCGAGGACGCCCAGGCCGGGGTGGCGGCGGGCCGGGCCGGCGACTTCGGGTTCGTGATCGGGGTGGACCGCGTCGGCCGGGCCGACGAACTGCGCCGGCACGGCGCCGACATCGTGGTCCGCGACCTGGCCGAACTCCTCGACCAACCCGGTCCGGACGCACCCGGGGACACCGGCGGCACCGGCGGCACAGACCCCGGCCCGGCGCCCGGCGGCGCCCGCGACGGCGCGGCCGGGGCGACCCGGTGAGAGGGCGGGCCGATGATCCGGGAGCGCTCCTTCCCCGTCGAGCCGTGGCACATCCGGGAGATCCGGCTCGACCTCGACGTCCTCGCCCAGTCGGAGTCGGTCTTCGCCCTGTCCAACGGCCACATCGGACTGCGGGGCAACCTCGACGAGGGTGAGCCGCACGGGCTGCCCGGCACGTACCTGAACTCCTTCTACGAGCTGCGCCCGCTGCCGTACGCCGAGGCGGGCTACGGCTTCCCGGAATCCGGGCAGACGATCGTCAACGTCACCAACGGCAAGCCGATCCGGCTGCTCGTCGACGACGAGCCGTTCGACGTCCGCTACGGCGAGCTCATCAACCACGAGCGGGTCCTCGACCTGCGGGCCGGTACCCTCCAGCGGTCGGTGGTGTGGCGCTCCCCGGTCGGCCGTACCGTGCGGATCTGCAGCACCCGGCTGGTCTCGTTCACCCAGCGTTCCATCGCCGCCATCGAGTACCAGGTCGAACCGGTCGACGGGCCGATGCGGCTGATCATCCAGTCCGAGCTGGTCGCCAACGAGCAGCTGCCGGCACAGAGCCGCGACCCCCGGGTGGCGGCGGTGCTCGAGTCGCCGTTGCAGGCCGAGGAGCGGCTGGTACACGGCGACGGCGCGCTGCTGATCCACCGCACCAAGGCGAGCGGGCTGCGGCTCGCCGCCCAGATGAGCCACGAGGTGTACGGGCCGGAGCGGAAGCTGGTCGGCACCGAGGCGTACGACGACTGGGCCCGGACCACCGTCACCTGCGTGCTCCGCCCCGGGGAACGGCTCCGGGTGGTCAAGTACGTCGCCTACGGCTGGTCCAGCCGCCGCTCCCGGCCGGCGTTGCGCGACCAGGTCGGCGCGGCGATCGCCGGGGCTCGCTTCTCCGGCTGGGAGGGGCTCTGCGCCGAGCAGCGTGACTACCTCGACACGTTCTGGCACGACTCGGACGTCCAGGTGGACGGGGACCCGGAGGTGCAGCAGGCGGTCCGGTTCGGCCTCTTCCACGTGCTCCAGGCCGGTGCCCGGGCGGAGCTGCGGCCGATCGCGGCGAAGGGCCTGACCGGACCGGGCTACGACGGCCACGCCTTCTGGGACACCGAGACCTTCGTGCTGCCGGTGCTGACCTACACCCTGCCGTCGGCGGTCGCCTCCGCACTGCGCTGGCGACACTCCACCCTGCACCTGGCGCAGGAGCGGGCCCGGACGCTCGGGCTGCGCGGTGCCGCCTTCCCGTGGCGGACCATCCGCGGGCAGGAGACCTCCGCGTACTGGCCGGCCGGCACCGCCGGCTTCCACATCGCCGCCGACATCGCCGACGCGGTTCGTCGGTACGTCCTGGTCACCGGTGACGAGCAGTTCGAGCGCGAGGTGGGGCTGGAGCTGCTGGTGGAGACCGCCCGGTTGTGGCGGTCGCTGGGGCACCACGACCGGCACGGCAGGTTCCACATCGACGGGGTGACCGGCCCCGACGAGTACACGGCGGTCAACAACGACAACGTCTACACCAACCTCATGGCGCAGCGGAACCTGCTCGCCGCCGCCGACGCCGCCCGGCGGCACGCCGAGGCGGCCCGGCGGCTGGGCGTCAGCGACGAGGAGACCGCCGCCTGGCGGGACGCCGCCCGTGACATGCACATCCCGTGGGACGACGAGCTGAAGGTCCACCCGCAGGTGGAGGGCTTCACCCGGTTCCAGGAGTGGAACTTCGCCGACACCCCGCCGGAGCAGTACCCGCTGCTGCTGAACTACCCGTACTTCGACCTGTACCGCAGGCAGGTGGTGAAACAGGCCGACCTGGTGCTGGCGATGCACTGGCGGGGGGACGCGTTCACCGACGAGCAGAAGGCGAACAACTTCGACTACTACGAGCGGCGTACCGTCCGTGACTCGTCGCTGTCGGCCTGTACCCAGGCCGTGCTGGCCGCCGAGGTGGGCCACCTCGAACTGGCCCACGACTACCTGGGCGAGGCGGCGCTGATGGACCTGCACGACCTCAACCAGAACACCCGCGACGGGGTACACGTCGCCTCGCTGGCCGGGGCGTGGATCGCCCTGGTCGCCGGCTTCGGCGGGCTGCGCGACCACACCGACGTGCTCGCCTTCACGCCCCGGCTGCCGAGCCGGATCAACCGGCTGGTGTTCTCGCTGCGCTGGCGTGACGTGCACCTGCGGGTGGACGTCCGGCAGCACGAGGTGACGTACGCGCTGCGCGACGCCCGCCCCGACGCGGCCATGGAGCTGACCCACCACGGCACCCTGGTCCGGGTGACCTCCGCCAACCCGGTGACCCTGCCGATCCCCCCGGCGGGGCCGACCGGGCCGCGGCCGGAGCAGCCCGCCGGGCGCGCCCCGGTCCGCCGGACCAGCGCGGGCGAGCCGTAGCCGCACCCGGGTGACCGGGGCGGCGCGGACCGCGGCCTACAGCAGCGACAGGTGGACGTGGTTGGTGTGGTCGCTGGAGGGGTCGCCGTGCGCACCGCCGTACGACCGCCATCCGGTGGCCGGGAACCAGATCTGCCGGTACCAGATGACGTAGAGCACGCCCAGCCGGTCGGCGTTGCGGACGAAGAAGGCGGCGAGGTTGTTGCCGTACAGCCGGTCGCCGCCGGTGGCGTCGCCGCCGAAGCCGTGTGGCTGCGTCGAGAAGTCGCAGGCCCGCCCCTTCGGGTGCTCGTACGGGCCGCCCGGGCGGTAGCAGGACGTGAAGCGGGTGAAGCCGGCCCGGCGTGCCTCGGTGTAGGCGTGCAGGGTGCGCGGGGTGACGCAGCCGCTGGTCGTCGGGTCGGGTTGGCTGCACGTCTGGGGTGGCCAGGAGCCGTCGGCGCCGCGGGGCGCCGGCCGGGCGACCGGTGAGGTGGCGCTGACGAAGCCCTTGGTGGCCGCGCCGCCGACTAGTGCCAGTGCCCGCTCGGCGGCCTGCTTCTGCCGCAGCATCACGGCGAGCTGCCTGCGCTCCTCGGCGATCTCGGCGTCGAGGGCACGTTGCGCCCGGGCGATCCGGTCCCGCGCCTGGTTGAGCTGGCGAAGCCGGTCGTTGTCCCGCAGCGCCATGGTCTCCAGCCCGCGGGCCCGCTCCAGGAAGTCCTCGGCGGACGTGCTGCCGAGCAGCACCAGCACCGGGCCGATCCGACCGGTCCGGTAGGCGGTCCGGGCGACCTGCTCGACCTCGGGAGCCAGTTCCGCGATCCGCGCCTCGATTCGGCGCATCTCGGCGGTGAGCCGCGCCTGCCGGTTTCGCGAGTTGGCCAGTGCGGTGCGGGCCTGCACGTAGTTCCGGCCGGCCGCCTCGAGCACGTCCCGTAGCAGCGGAACGCCGTCCTCGTCCGGTGTCGGGGCGGCGGTCGGGTCGAGGGCGGCCGACGCCGTGCCGGGCCGGACCGCCGTGGTGGCAAACGCGCCGACGGCGACGAGCAGCGCCACGGCGAGCGGTAATCGTGGACGTCTGGATCCTGTCATGCACGTCCCTCCGTCGGCCGCCGACCGGGCCGGCTGACGGGTGTGGGACACCGGCTGCGCTTGCCGCCCCGCGTGTCCCCCGTCTGGCCCGGCTCACCTCCGTGTGGGCGAGTCGGCGCGGTCACGCCGGCGCGGAGGGGTACGCCACCGGGCGAAACCGGGGTCAGCCTAACGGATGTGTCGGCCGGACGCGCCGTGTCGGGACACCGGGTGGCAACTTCCCCCGAACGGGTGTCCCGGACCGCCGGTTTGCGCGCACCGCACTACCGCTCGCCGCTGGAGGGGATCCCGGCGGCGTCGTGGGGTGGCATCCGGCGCAGGTCGTCCAGGCTGCGCGCCTTCGCGGCCTCGTCCGCCCAGGTACGCGGGTCGGGCCCGCGCTTCTCGCTGGTCTGCTCGTCCTTCGGAGTGGTCGGCTGGGACTTGCCGGACTTCTGGCGGGCCATGACGTTCCTCACGATCTCGGGTACGCGACGCGGCGCCTGTCGGCGCCGCAGGCCGCCTTCCCCGGCTCGTCGGCGGCAAACCGGTGGTGGTCGCGTGACGGGTGCGCGGTCGGACGTCGGCCGCGGCGGACGCGGTGGTCGGCCGGCAACCGGAGGCGGTGGCCCGACCCGGTGGTTGTGGGTGGCCCCGACCGGGTAAGGCGCGGGGGCGGGGCGGACCCGAGCGACAGCGGGGGCGGACCGAGGCGGCGATCACGGAGGCAGGCGGATGGACGTCCGGACGACCGAGACCAGGATTCCCACCCGCGGGGTCGAGCTGACCGGTGACCTGGTCGTGCCGGCCGACGCCCGCGGGATCGTCCTGTTCGCCCACGGCAGCGGCAGCTCCCGGCACAGCCCGCGCAACCGTCTGGTCGCCGAGGTGCTCAACCGGAACGCCCTGGCCACCCTCCTGGTCGACCTGTTGACCCCGGGTGAGGAGGCGGTGGACGACCGAACCGCCGAGCTGCGGTTCGACATCGGACTGCTCGCCGCACGTCTGGTGGGGATCGTCGACTGGCTGGGCACCGGGGAGCCGGCCGGTCCACTGCCGATCGGACTCTTCGGTGCCAGCACCGGCGCCGCCGCCGCGCTGTCCGCCGCCGCGGCCCGGCCGGACCGGGTGCACGCGGTGGTCTCCCGGGGCGGTCGCCCCGATCTGGCCGGTGCCGACCTGCGCCGGGTGCGGGCCCGTACCCTGCTGCTGGTCGGCGGGCTCGACACGGAGGTGCTGCGGCTCAACGAGCAGGCCAGGGCCGCGATGACGACCGAGGTGGAGCTGCGGGTCGTTCCGGGCGCCACGCACCTGTTCGGCGAGCCGGGGGCGCTGGAGCAGGTGGCCCACCAGGCGGCCGGGTGGTTCGGCGACAAACTGCCGCCCGTGGGGCGTTGAGCGCCGGGCGGTGCCGTCGCGGAACGCCCGACCCCGAGCCGGACACCTCGACGTTCTGTACCGCCATCTGTAGGTAAAGACGCGCACCGATGTGTTCCGACGGCTCATACTGAGGGCATGACAGCGCCACCGCCTGCCAACGCCACCGACCTCGGATACCTCGTCGGTGGCGCCCGTGCCGCGGTGCGCACCGGTCTCGCGATGCTGCACGCCCGTGGCCTGGTGGTGGCCGAGCGGCCCGGCGGTCTCCGGCGCACCGGGGCGCTGCCGGCCAGCGTCGAGCCGCTGGAACGGGCCCTGTTCGGGGCGCTGGACCACACGATGACACCCCGGGAGGTGGCCAACCACCACCAGGTGCGCAGGGCCCTGGCCGGACAGCGGGAGGAGCTGATCGGCCTGGGGCTGCTCCGGCCCGCCTGGCGCCGGCTCGCGCTCCCGACCACCCTGGCGGTCGCACCGCCACTGCTGGTCGCCCGCCTGGTCACGGCCGACCTGCTCGGCCGGAGCACGGCGATCCTGGTCATCCTCGCCTTCGCCGCCGTCGCCAACCTCTTCGTGTCCCGCCAGACCGTGGCCGGTGCCCGGCTGCTCCGTGACGCCCGGCGTCGGTACCCGGAGGTCACCGAGCCGGCCACCGAGCCCGGGGTGGCGGTCGCGCTCTACGGCGTACCGGCACTGCGGAACCTGATGCCCCGGTTCGCCCGGGACAGCGGGCTGCTCGGCGAGAGCCGCTGGGCACGACTGCTCGCCGCGCTTCGGCCGGGCGTGCCGTCGCTGCCCGCGGGTGCCGTCTGACAGCGGCGGAGAGCGGTGCCGACGTCCCGCGCGGGGTGTCCCGTCCGGCCCGCGTGAGGTCAGTCCGGAGGACGGGTTCGGGCCGGCCACGCGGACGGTTCGGCGTGGACACCCCGGGGGCCCGGCTCGGCCGGCAGGGCCGGAAAGCCCTCCGAGCGGTAGCAGAGTCCCTCCTCGGTGACAATGCCCACCTCGTGGTCGGGCAGGTCGGCGAGCCAGCGCAGGCCGGCGGTGCCCATCGCCACCCCGGCGGTGGCGTAGGCGTCGGCGCGGCCGAGGTCCCGGCCGACCACCGTGACCGAGGTCAACGCGTGGGCCGGTTCGCCCCGGTACGGGTCGATGACGTGGAGTCCGCGCTCGTACGTCCCGGAGGTGGCGATCGCGACGTCGGTGACGTCGAGGACCCAGCAGACCCGGTCCGGCTGCCACGGGTGGCGTACCCCGATCCGCCACGACTCGCCCGGCCGCGGCCCGCCCCGGGCCCGGATGTCCCCGCCGGCGTTGATCCAGTGCGACCCACAGCCCTCGGCGAGCAGCCGGTCGGACGCGACCTGTACCGACCAGCCCTTCACGAAACCGGAGGGGTCGAACCGTCCGGTCGCGTACGCGTCGAAGTAGCCGTCGGTCTCCCGCCACAGGTCTGCACAGGCCTCGACCACGTACCGGAGATCGGGAGAACAGTCCTCGATGGACAGCTCACCCCGGCCGAAGCGGCTGACCTCGCTGTCGGGCCGGTAGGTGCTGAACCGGGCGTCGACCTCACGCAGCCAGGCGAAGACCTCGTCGGCCAGCGCGGCCAGCCGTCGGGGCGGCAGCGGGTCGGCGAGGTGGACGCTGACCGGCGTACCCATGACCTGCTCGACCCGGCGCAGTCCGGGCGTACCCATCGGCTCAGGCCCTCGCCCTGTCGAGCGCGGACTGCAGCGACGCCTGGTACGCCTCGCTGGTCAGACTCGCCCCGGAGACCGTCGAGATGTTCGCGCTCTGCGCGGTCAGGGCCTCCTGGCGCAGCTTCGGGATCGCCCGCTCGTTCACGCTCTTCGTGGTCGGGTTGTCGGTGGGGTAGGTGGCGGAGACGTCCGAGACCCTCCCGTCGGTGACGGTGATGGTGACCCGGATGCTGCCGTACGCGTAGGTCGCGGTCGCCCCGGTGAAGGTGCCGTCCCGCAGCCCGCCGCGCGCCGGCGGCTTCGTCGTGGCCTTCGTCGTGGGGGTGTCGCGCGACGCGGGTTTCGGGCTCGACGTGGCGCCGCCCGCGTCCGCCGCGCCCTCGCCCGCGGCGCCGGCCGCGGCGCCGTCGGTGTCCTCCAACGCCACCTGGGTGCCGGTGCCGGCGGTCGGGGTGCCGAGTTTGGCGCCGATCAGCAGGGCGGAACCGATCGCGGTGCCGAGGACGGCGAAGGCGGCACGACGCACGGAATTCCTCCTCCTCGCGGGGGTACGGGACAGGTCAGAACTCGAACGGGTCGAGGTGGATCTGCCGCCGGGGGACCCGGAGCCTGCGCAGGGTGCGCAGCGAGACCTCCACCAGGCCGGGCGGCCCGCACAGGTAGATGTCCCGTCGGCGGATGTCGGGAACGAGTTCGCGCATTCCCCGGGCGGTGAACAGGTACCGGGGCGCCGGGTCGTCGCGGGAACCGATGACGTACCAGACCTGCGCCTCGCGGGCGCGGGCGAGCCAGTCCAGCTCGTCGCGGAAGAGCAGCTCCTCCTCGGTGCGGGCGCGGTAGATCACCACGGTGTGCTCGGGCAGGTCCTCCAGCAGTGCCCGGATCGGCGCGATGCCGCTGCCGCCGGCGATGAGGAGGGCCCGGGGTCGGATCGCCCGGTCGGCGGTGAAGACCCCGGACGGCCCCTCGGCGAAGACCCGGGTGCCGGGTTCGAGGTACTGCAGGGACTCGGTGTGGTCCCCGACGATCTTGACGGTGAGGCGGAGCCACCGGGGGTTCGGGGCGGCGGAGAGCGAGAACGGGTGCGCCTGCCACCAGCACCCCCGGGTCAGGAACCGCCACCGGAAGTACTGGCCGGCCCGGGCGTCCAGCTCGTCGAGCCGCTCCCCGGAGATGTAGATCGAGATCATGTCGGCACCCTCCGGGACCACGTCCTCGACCCGGAGGCGGTGCCGGAGGTTGAACCGGAGCGGGGTGACGATCCGTCCCCACAGGACGGACCAGATGACGAAGAGGTGGAGGCCGGCCCAGAAGTACCGGCCGAAACCGGGCCTGACGAACTCCTGCCCGGTGGCGAACTGGTGGCCGTAGCCGAACAGCAGCACCAGGTAGCTGCTCAGGTGCAGGTAGTACCAGAGTTCGTAGTTCATCCGACGCCGGATCCCCCGGATCGCCAGCAGCGCGATCCCGACCAGGATCACCGTCGCCGCCACCGCGCCGAGCATGTCCTCGTACGTGCGCACCAGCGTCCACGCGCCGTCGGTCAGCGGAACGTTGGTCAGTTCGGCGTGGCCGACCGTGACCAGCGCGGCGTGGGCCAGGATCGCCAGCAGCAGGAAGGCGCCGAGTTCCCGGTGCCAGACCAGCAGCGAGTGCGCGCCGATCCAGCGCTCCAGCCAGCGGACCCGGCTCATCAGCAGCACCTGGGCGAGCAGCAGGTAGCCACCGACCAGACCGGTGAGCCGCCCGGCGGCGGTCAGGATGTCGGCGGTGGTGTCGATCGAGCCCGGCGGGGTGTTCAGCCACCACAGCTCGATGGTGGTGGCCAGCGCCGCCCAGAAGACGATGTGGAAGAACAGCCGCCCGCCACGGTCGTACGGCTCGACCTCGGCGGTCTCCCGGTGCCGGGCGGCTGGCGTCGCGCGTGGCGGCCCCGGGCGCCGGGCGGGTGCGCTCTCGGCGTACGACCGTGGCTCGCGGTGCCACACCGGGTCCGGCCACTCCGCACCGCCGCGCCGCCCACGCCGGGGGCGTACCTCCCGGGTGCGCGTCGGGTGGGGATCGTAGCCCGGGTACGGCTCGGGACCCCCGCGGTCCCAGGCGCGAGGCGGCGGACCGAACGGGTCGTCGTCGTCCCACACCGGTGGCATCAGACCGGTCACCCACTCGGTCAGCGGCTCGACCGTATCGACGTTCCGGCGACGTGTCACGAGTCAGGTGTACCGGCCCGCACCGGCGCCGACGATCCGCTTAGTCCAGTCTTAAGGATGGCTTCGTGGGCGGCTAAGAAAGTTCGGAAACGGCCCCGGCCGGCCCGCCGCGTGCCAGGGCCGCCCAGGCGGCCCGCCCCCTCCGACGGGCCGCCCGCCCCCGTTGGTCGGCCCGCCCCCCGACGGGCCTCAAGCAGCGTGGGCGGCCCTGCCACACGATCGCCACACACATCACCGCGCACCCGTCCGTCGCGGTTGGACACCGGCGGGCCGTCGACCGGCCCGTAGTACGGTCTGGCGTGTCTGGCCGACGCTGGTTCTGGGAGACGGGCGATGAGGTTCGGGGTCCTCGGGCCGCTGCGGGTGTGCCTGGACAGCGGCGCCGAGGTGGTGCTCCGCAGCCGGCACCAGCGGACGGTGCTCGGCGCGCTGCTGGTCGGCGTCGGCCAGGTCGTGACGGTCGACCGGCTGGTCGAGGCGCTCTGGGGCGAGCGGCCCCCGGCGTCGTACGCGTCCAACCTCCAGACGTACGTCTCCCGGCTGCGCGAGCGGCTGCCCGGGGTCACGATCGAACACCGCGGCGACGGCTACCTGCTCCGGGTCGACCCCGACGACGTGGACGTCCTGGTGTTCCGTCGCGAGATCGGACTGGCGCGGGCGGCGATGGCGGCCGGAGACCCCGCCACCGCGGCCGAACGGTTCCGGCGCGGACTGCGACAGTGGCGGGGCCGCCCGCTGGCCGACCTGTCGGTGCCGATCCTGGAACCGGAGCTCGCCCGCTGGGAGTTGGAGCGGGTCGACGCCCAGGAGGAGTGTGTCGACGCCGACCTGGCCGCCGGCACCGACCTCACCACCGTCCTGGCCGACCTGCACCGGCTGGTGGCCGAGCATCCGCTGCGGGAACGGCCGCACGCCCAGCTGATGGTCGCGCTCAACCGCGCGGGCCGCCGGGCCGACGCCCTCGCCGCCTACCGGCACGCCCGCGACCTCCTCGTCGCCGAGCTGGGCCTGGAACCCGGACCGGAGCTGCGCCGGTTGCACGAGGCCATCCTGCGCGGGGAGGAGCCACCCCGGTCGGTGCCGGTCTCCGGCGGGTCGCCGTTCCCGGTGTGCCAGCTCCCGCCGGCCGTGCCCGGGTTCGTCGGCCGCGGCGACAGCATCGCCCGGATCGAGACCCTGGTGGGGGACGCCGACGGGACGGTGCCCGTGGTCGCGGTCTCCGGGCAGCCCGGGGTGGGCAAGACCGCGCTCGTGGTGACGGTGGCGCACCGGCTTCGTACCCGGTTTCCGGACGGGCAGCTCTTCGTCCACCTCGCCGGCGCCTCGGCCGCACCCCGCGACCCGGCCGCCGTCCTGGCGGACCTGCTCCGCGGCCTCGGCGTGCCGGGCGGCGCGGTACCGCAGAACCTCGCCGCGCTCGCCGCCGCGTACCGGGCCCGGCTCGCGGACCGCCGGATCCTGGTCGTCCTCGACGACGCGGCGACCGCCGCCCAGGTGCGCCCACTGCTGCCGGGGACGCCCGGCAGCGCGGTGCTGGTCACCAGCCGGCGCCGGCTCAGTGACCTGATCGACGCCCGGCACGTGCCGGTCGAGCCGCTGGCCGACGACGAGGCCCGGCAGCTGCTGGCCCACGTCGTCGGCGCCGACCGGGTGGCCGACGAGCCCGGGTCGGCCGCCCGGATCGCCACCGCCTGCGGCAACCTGCCGCTCGCGGTCCGGATCGCCGGGACGCGGTTGGCGACCCGGGCGCTGCCGCTGTCCGTACTCGCCGACCGGCTCGACGACGAGCGTCGCCGCCTCGACGAGCTGGCCGCCGGCGACCAGCAGGTGCGGGCCAGCCTCGCGCTCAGCGTCCGGTCGCTCTCCCCGGCGGCCCGGGAGGCGTTCGTGCTGCTCGGCTCGCTCGGGCCGGTCAGCTTCGCCGGCTGGGCGGTCGCCGAACTGCTCGACCGGACGAACCCGGATCGGATCCTCGACGAGTTGGTCGAGGCGAACCTGCTCGAGGTGGCCTGCCCGACCGGCGCGGTCGAACCCCGCTACCGGCTGCACGACCTGCTCCGGGTCTACGCCGAGGAACTCACGGTCGCCCGGGCGGACACGACGAACCCGGCGGCGACGGCCACGGTGGACCGCGCGGCGGCGCTGCGCCGGCTGGTCACGGCCGCCGCGGCCCTGGCCGGGGCCGCGGCCCGGCGACTGCCGCGCACCCTGACCTGGGCCCGGCCGGACGAGCCGGTCGACGTGGGACGGACCCGGGTCGGGGTGGCCGCGCTCGGGGACGACCCGCTCGGCTGGCTGGGCGCGGAACTCGACTTCCTGGTGAACCTGCTCGGCCGGGCCGAGGGCTGCGGCGCGGACCAGGCGGTGGTCGCACTGGCCGAGCGGCTGGCGCCGTTCTGCTGGGTGCAGGGTCACTGGACCGAGCTGGAGCGGGGGCAGCGGCTGGCCGGCCGGGCGGCGGAGCGGATCGGCGACGAGCGGGCGCTGGCGCGTACCGAGTTCCTCGACGGTGTGCTGCGGCTGGCTCGCGGCGACCTGGCCGGCGCCGCGAGCCGGCTCGGCAGCGGGCAGGCCCGCCTCGCACGGCTCGGCGACCGGCACGGCCTCGCCTGCCTGCTCAGCGACCTGGCGGTGCTGTACGACTACCAGAACCGCGCCGGGGAGGCCGCCGAGACGGCGGCCCGGGCCATCGCCCTGTTCCGGGCCGAGGGGGATCCGCTCGGCGCGGTGCTCGCCGCGCCGGTCCTGTCCGCGGCCTACCGGGGTCTGGGCCGGCTCGACGAGGCGTTGGCGGTGGACCGGGCGGCGGTGGCCGAGGCCGGCGAGCTGGGCGCGCCGGAGATCGTGATGGCGCGCTGCCTGAACGCGTTGGCGGTGACCCGGCTGCTGCGCGACGAGCCGTCGCTGGCGTACGAGGCGGCCGCGCGGGCGGTGGCGCTGCTGCGTACCGTCGGCGACCGGTACGTCCTGCTGGCCTCGCTGCGGCACCTCGCCTCGGCCGCGCTGTGCCTGGGCCGGCGGGCGGAGGCGATACGCCTGCTGCGGCAGAGCCACGACCTGGCGGTGCGGCTCGGGGACCGGCCGTGGGCGACCGGGCTGGCCCGGGACCTGGCGGTGAGCTGGATCGGCGAGGGGCGGGCCGAGGCGGCGGTCGAGGTGTTGCGGGAGTGCGCCCGCACGTTCGAGGAGATGGAGATGCCGGCGGCGCAGGCGGCCACGCTCAACATGCTCGCCCGGGCCTACGACGAGCTCGGCAGGCCCGACGCCGCCCGGGACGCCCGGTTCTGGGCCGGAATGCTGGCCGATCCCCGGGACAGCCGGACCCCGGCGCTGGCGAACATCGTGCTGCGGCTGGCCGACACTCCCGGTCTGCTGACCGGCGCCGGGTAGCCCGCCGGTCGGCGGCCGGGGCCGGCTGCCCGGGACGGGCTTGGGCGTCGTACCCGGCCGCTAGGGTCGGTGGGTGAACCGTACCGACCGGCTCTACGCCCTGGTGGAGGAGTTGCGCGCGGTCGCGCCGCGCCCGCGCAGTGCGCGCTGGCTCGCCGAGCGGTTCGAGGTCGACGCGCGCACGATCCGACGCGACATCGGTGCCCTGCAGGAGGCCGGTGTCCCGATCTACCCCGAGCGGGGCCGGCGCGGGGGCTACGTGCTCGACCGCGCCTACACCCTGCCACCGGTCAACATCACCCCGCGTGAGGCGATCGCCGCGGCGGTCGCCCTGGCGACGATGGCCGACACCCCGTTCCTCGACGACGCCCGCTCCGCGCTCCACAAGATCCTGGCCGTGATGCCACCGTCGAGTGTGGCGGAGGCCCGGAGGGTCGCGGACCGGATCCACCTGGCGGCACCCGCGCGGTCGGCGCCGCCGGCCCGCCAGGTGTTGCGGACGGCGGGTGACGCGGTGGTGCGCCGGACGGTCCTGGCCATCGAGTACGTCGACCGCCACGGCCGGACGTCACGCCGGCACATCGAGCCGGTGGAGCTGCTCGGTGCCGGCCACCAGTGGTATCTCGTGGGCTGGTGCCGGCTCCGGCAGGAGGTACGCGGGTTCCGGCTGGACCGGATGCGGCGGGCGGCGCCGACCGACGAGGTCGCCCCGCCACGGTCGGTGGGCGCCGACTGGCGCAGCCGGTTCGACCTGCCGACGGTGCCGCTGAACCTGCCCGGTACGGCCTCCCCCTGAAAGTTCCATCCGTCCCCCGGAAAGCTCCGATCGGACGATCCGCGCCGGAAATGCGGACAGGGCGGTGCCGCGGTCCCGGTCGAGAATCGTTCCTGACGGCGTTCGGTGCTTCCCGGCGCGAACGATCCGGTGACCCCACCCCGGTCACCGTCCACGGGAGGAAGTCTCGCCATGACCATCAACACCAACCACAGCCCGGCCCTGGTCGCCGTCGACCCCCGGCCGAGGCTCTGGGCGAACTGGATGGCACTGCGCAACGGCGACCTGTCGCTCGTCGAGGAGGTCGTCGCCCCGAACCTGGTCGTTCACCTGTCGCCGGCCGGGGAGGAGCCGGTCCGGCTGCACGGGCGGGCGCGGTTCGTCTCGTGGGTCTCGGCGCTGCACACCGCTCATCCCCGGCTGCGGTTGACCGTCGCGGTCGGTCCGATCATCGGACCGGATCTGGTCGCCGGCCGCTGGACCTGTTCCGGAATCCTGCGCCCCGACCGGTACCCGACGCGTCCGGCCGGCGAGGTCGCCGGGGTCGACATCATCCGCATCGACGGTGAGCGGATCGTCGAGTGCTGGAGCCACGACGACGTCCACGCCGCCGTCGAGCGCCCGGTGGCCTGCGCCGCCGCGTAGCAGCCGGCCCGGGGCGGCACCCCCGGCTCCGGGTTCGGTCACCCGACGGGGGCCCGCCCGGCGGGGCGGGCCCGGCGGCCGGGCCGGCCCGCCCCGCCCCGGCCGTCATCCCGCTCACCCGTGCGGCGGCTGGGGCTCCGCCGGGCCGGCTGGCTCGTCCGGTGCCGACGTCTCCGCCGGCCCCGTCCCGTCCCGGGGTTCCGCGCCGTCCGACGGCGGCCCCGGCGACCCCGCCGCGGTTCCGGCCCTCCCGACGTCGGCGGCCCGGCCGCGGTACTCGGCGATCGTGCTGACCACGCTGTAGACGACCGCGCCGACCGGCACGGCGACGAACGCGCCCACGATGCCGCCGAGCAGGGTGCCGGCGGTGACCGTGAGCAGGACCACCACGGGGTGCAGGCACACCTGGCGCTTCATGATCAACGGTTCGAGGAGGTTCCCCTCCACCTGCTGCACCACGATCACCGCGGCCAGTACCAGCAGCGCCGTCACGGGTCCCCTGGCCGCCAACCCGACCAGCACCGCGACCCCTCCGGCCACGGTGGCGCCGATGATCGGCACGAACCCGCCGAGGAACGTGATGACGGCGAGGGGCAGCGCCAGCGGCACCCTGAGCAGGACCAGCGCGAGCCCGATGCCGGCCGCGTCGATGGCGGCGATCACCATCGTGCCCCGGGTGTACGCCCCCAGCGTCCGCCAGCCCGCCCGGCCCGCCGCGGCGGTGGTCGGCCGCGCCCGTTCCGGAACCCGGGCCAGGATCCACCGCCACATCGGGCGGCCATCCTTGAGCAGGAAGAACAGCAGCACCAGGACGAGCAGCACGCCCCCGACAGCCTCCGCGACGGTGGCCGCCCCGGTGATCGGGTCCGGCGCGGACCGCCGTACCCCGGCGACGAGCCGCTGGGCCCACTGGTCCAGCTGTCGGCGGCTGACCGGCAGGGTGGAGACCAGGAACTCCCGGGTCCGGTGCAGGCCCTCGTCGAGCTGCCGCACCAGGTCCGAGAACTGGCCGGCGCTCAGCCGCCAGACCAACGCGCTGGCACCGACCAACACCCCGAGCAGCAGCAGCACACCGACGAGCGCGGCGAGCGCGGGCGGGAAACGGTGCCGTCGCAGCCGGCTGGTCACCGGGTCCAGCAGCCCGGCGAGGAAGAGCGTGGCCGCGAGCGCGATGGCCAGCGGGGCGAGTGCGATGGCGATCCGCGCGAGGACGTACGCCCCGGCGGTGAGGACGAGGAGGCAGAGGCTGGCCAGCACCGCCCAGCGCAGCAGCCAGGGGAGACGGTCGACCAGGAGGCCGGGCCGCGCGGCGGGGCCGTCCGACCGGTCGGCCGTTTCGTCCATCTCCGCCTCCTGTCGACCCCGGCGCCCCGGTTACCCGCCGCGGGGCCGCCGACACCTGGCCCGCGGTCAGGCGTGGTCGTTGGCCGGGGGTACGGCACCGACCGGCAGCCGGTAGATCCAGACCGGATAGTCGACGGCGGACCGCCCGCCCGCCAGACCCGGCGTCCGGTTGAGCTGGGCGGCCGGAATCCAGAGCTGACCCGTACCGTCGAGCCACAGCGCGTCGGCCCAGGCCAGGCGCGGGTCGCTGACCAGCGGCTCGACGTGGCCGTCGAGGCCGACGGTCAGGATCCGGCGCTGCTCCACGTCGCTCAGGTAGATGACCCCGGCGGCGTCGATCGCGGTGCCGCCGGTGGTCGGGGTGTCCGCCCACGGCTCGACGTGCTCCGCCACCACCTCCGGCGGGATGTCCGGGTCGTCGAGGCAGCGCGTCTCGATCCGGTAGAGCGGGCCCGAGGCCGCCTGGAAGTAGAGGTACCGTCCGTCCGGTGAGACCTCCAGCTGGTCGGCGTGGATCCGCAGCTCGGTGCCGTCGGCGGCGCGCAGGATCCGCCCGTCGGCGCGCAACGGGCGGCGGGCGACCGTGCTGGGGTGCCCGTCGAGGGTCCGGCGGACCTCCCCGGTGGTCAGGTCGAGCACGATCAGACCCGGCGCCCCGGCGTCGGTCAGGTACGCCATCCGCCCGTTGAACCGTACGTCGTCGACGTAACTGTGCGCGTGGAGCGCCGGACCCAGGTCGTACTCCCGGACCACCGCCGCGGCCCCGGTGTCGACGACGATCAGCCGTGGCCCCCCGGGCACGACGGGTAGCCCGAACCCGCCGGTGCCGGCGTCGACGATCCACAGGTTGGCGTCCGGGCCGACGCGCAACGCGTTCACGTGTACGAACGCGCCCCGCGGGTCGGGGCTGTCCCGAACCTCGTTCCAGAGCTCACTCGGGTACGGCACGATCCGGCCGTCGGAGACGACCTCGCCGACCTGGACACCCGGGCCGTCGGCCGAGGGGAAGCTGACGAAGACCCGTCCGTCGCCGGTGGTGGCCACACCCGTCCAGACCCGGTTCGCGCTGGTCACCGGGCTCAGCCGGGGGTCCTCTCGCAGGCTCGCGGACACGCCGCGAGCCTAACCGCGCAGCTGGGCGGCCATCAGCGGATTCGCGAGGCCCGGCGGCCGGCGGGCCGCCGGTTCCGCCGGCGGCGCCGGATTCGTGGTTCCGGCTCGTCGGACCGTGCCCTCGGGCACGATGGGTGCGTGGAACGGGTCACCCACGGTGTGGACCGGCCGGCAGGCGCACCCGGGGGCGGCCCCGGTCCGGGCGACCGTGGCGACGGCGACCACCGCACCTGACGGGCACGCCGTGGACGTCCTCGTCGAGATCATCACCGCGTTCTCCGGCTGGCCCGCGCTCCTGCTGGTCGGCGGGCTCGCGTTCGGGGAGTCCGCCGCGTTCGTCGGACTCTTCCTGCCCGGGGAGGCCGCACTGCTGTTCGGCGGGGCACTCGCGGCGACCGGTCGGGTCAGCCTGGCGGCGATGGTGGTCGTCTCCACCGTCGGCGCCATCGCCGGGGACAGCGTCGGCTACGAGATCGGTCGGTGGAGTGGCCCACCGGTGCGACGCAGCCGGACCGGCCGGTGGGTGGGCGAGGAACGCTGGAGCCGCGCCGAGCGGTTCGTCGCCCGGCACGGACCACTCGCGGTGCTGCTGGGCCGGTGGGTCGGGGTGTTGCGCACCCTGGTGCCGGCGCTGGCCGGCATGAACCGGATGCCCTACCGCCGGTTCCTGCTCTTCAACGCGCTCGGCGGGGCGGCCTGGGCGGCCACCACCGTGCTGGTCGGCTACCTGGCCGGCGCGTCGTGGCGACGGGTGCAGACCCACGTCGGCGAGGCCGGGGTCGGCCTCGCCGCTCTGGTGGTCGCCGTACTGCTGCTCCGGTGGGCCGTGCGTCGTCGCCGTCGCCGTTGACCCCGACGGTCGGCGCCCTCGACCGTCGGGGTGGTCCGGAGCTGTCGGCCGCCGGGTCAGCCGACGCCGACCGGGACGTTGATGATGGTCGCCAACAGCTCCTGCGCCCGCTGGGCCCGGTCGATGTCCTCACGCTGGATCTGTTCGATGAACTGCCGGATGTCGTCGTGTTCCTCGGCGTCACGCTTGTACTGCTCGTAGACCTGGCCGCCCTTGAGGGCGTGGTACTGGATGGACACCAGGTCGTAGACGATGTTGTCGGCGTGGCCGTGCTTCCTGCCCATGGCGGTCTCCTCCCTTGGCTCTCGTCGGCGTCTTCCCCTTCCCGGGCAGCTCGAACCTCGCGCGCTCCCGCCCGGACGGTCCACGCCGGCACCGCCGCGGGGGGCGGACGCGGCTTCGGGGCCGGTGGTGGGGTCAGTCCGCGTACGGCTGGCCGGAGGCGGCGACCGCGACGCCGTACAGCAGGTGATCGGCGAGCAGGGCGAGGTGTTCCCGCGCACGGTGCCGTCGCTGGTCGATACCGAGCAGCGGGGCGATGCCGGCCTCGAAGAGCGCCCAGAAGGCGAACCCGTACGCCGGGCCCGTGAAGCGTCGCCGGCGGACCCGTCGGGGCAGGAGCCCGAAGACCACCCCACCGGCCGCGCCGAACGCCCAGTGGATCACCTCGACGAGGGCCTGCCGGCGGTCCGCCGGAATCCGGCGGAACAGTCCGGGCGCGGTGTTCCGCAGCACCGTCTCGGGGGGCGTCCGGTCGACGAGTCCGATCGCCGTGCTGATCTGCCGCATTCCGGACATCGCCATGGCGGCGACCCCGCCCCGGGCCGCGCCCCGCAGCACCGCCGTGCCGTGCGGCCGCCGCGCCTCGCCCACGTCGGCTCCCCTCCGGTTGTCCACGACCCCGATCCGCGCCGTACGCCAACAGGACCGGCGTACCCCGGTCAAGCATGGCAAAACCGGCTATCCGGACGGGATGTGTCACCCCGGGCGGGCGCGACGGCCCGGGGCGGCGTCATCGCAGGTGTAGGCTGGCCCGGATCGGTCGGGCGAGGGTGAGAATCATGCAGAAGCGACCAAGCTGGGACGAGTACTTCACGGATCTGGTGGTCCAGGTCGCGCGCCGGGCGACCTGTGATCGCGGCCGGTCCGGGTGCGTCGTGGTACGCGACAAGCAGATTCTGTGCACCGGTTACGTCGGGTCGCCACCGAGCCTGGAACACTGTGACGACGTCGGCCACCTGTTGAAGAACGTCACCGGCAGCGACGGGGTCACCCGCCAGCACTGTGTGCGGACGATTCACGCGGAGCAGAACGCGATCGCGCAGGCCGCACGACACGGCATCTCGCTCGACGGCAGCACCTTCTACTGCTCGATGGAGCCGTGCCGCACCTGCGCGATGTTGATCGTCAGCGTCGGCGCGAGTCGGGTCGTGGCACGGGCGGCGTACCACGCCGCCGAGGAGAGCCGCCTCATCCTGGCCGCCGCCGGCATCCAGCTGGAGGTGCTCGACACGAGCCCGGTCCAGTACGCCGATCAGCTCGTCACGACGCCGCCGAACGGGACGGACGGCTAGCCCGACCTTCCGGGTGCGGCCCGGCGCCGGGTGACGCGACCGGTTCCGGTCGGTCCACGACCCGCCCCCCGGCGGGCGACGACGGATCCGGTGCCGGGTGTTTCGACCTGCCGGGGCCGGGTGAGGCCCCGACGGCGGGAGCCGGTGCGGGAAGGCGACGCCTCCCGCGCACCGGCTCCGGCTGGTTGTCGGATGGATCAGATGGCGGTGCAGCTCGGGGTCACGCCCGTGCCGACGCCGGTGGCCTGGAAGCCGAACTCGGTCGTCTGACCGGGGCCGAGCAGGCCGTTGTAGCTCATGTTGGTGAACGTGATCGTGCCGCTGTTGCTGCTCGGCTGGGCGTTCCAGGAGTTCACGATGGTGGCCCCGGACGGCAGCGTCAGTGTGACCCGCCAGCCGTTCGTGCCCGACGATCCGGCTGTCACCAGTACCGACGCCACGAATCCCTCACCCCAGGACGACTGCAGCGAGTACGTCGCGGAGCAGCCGCCCGGACCCTGGGTCGGCGGGGTGGTCGGCGGGGTCGTCGGCGGCGTGGTCGGTGGGGTGGTGGGCGGCGTGGTCGTCGGCGGGGTCGTCGGCCCGCCGCGGTTCAGCTCCTGCAGGACGGCGTCGTACGCCGACTTCTTGTTGCCGTTGCCGTCGAACAGCAGCGGCCGCTCGTTGGAGCGCCACGAGTCGGAGTCACGGATGCCCCACACCGTGATGCCGGTGCAGCGCGGCACCGCCAGGCAGTCGGCGACGGCGTTGCGGTACTGGTTGGGGTCGGCGTTGGTGACGTCCAGCTCGGTGATCTGCACGTCGACGCCGAGCGCCGCGAAGCTGGAGATGGTGGTGCGGTAGTTGCTCGGGTAGCTGGAGCCGCCGGTGAAGTGCGACTGGAGGCCGACGCAGTCGATCGGCACGCCGCGCTGCTTGAAGTCCTGGACCATCCGGTAGACGGCCTGGGTCTTCGCCGCGTTCCAGTTGTCGATGTTGTAGTCGTTGTAGCAGAGCTTGACGTCGGGGTCGGCGGCCCGGGCGGCCCGGAACGCGGCCTCGATCCAGTCGTTGCCGGTGCGCTGCAGGTTGCTGTTGCGGCGGGCGCCGCTGTTGCCGTCCTCGAACGCCTCGTTCACCACGTCCCAGGAGTCCAGCTTGCCCCGGTAGTAGCTGACGACCTGGGTGACGTGGTTGAGCATCGCCTGACGCAGCGCGGTGCCCTCCATGCTCGCCATCCAGCCCGGCTGCTGGGAGTGCCAGGCGAGGGTGTGGCCCTTGACCCTCATGCCGCGCTGCCGCGCGTAGTTCACGATCCGGTCCGCGTTGGAGAAGTTGAACTGGTTCTGCTGCGGCTCGGTCGCGTCGATCTTCATCTCGTTCTCAGGCGTGACCTGGTTGAACTCGCGATCCAGGATCGACGTGTAGCCGCCGTCGCTGAGCCTGTACGCGGCCACGGCGGTGCCGAAGTAGCGGCCCCGCTCCGCGGCCGAGGCGCCCAGCGTGCTCGCGGCGCTCGCCGAGCCGGCGAAGGTCAGCGCCGCGCCCGCCGCGAGTAGCGCGGCTGCGGACGAGAGCAGCAGCGCGCGGGCGCCGTGCCGGGCCTTCGAGCGTCTGCCCGTCGGCGTCATGTTGTCGTCGCTCATGGTTGTTGCCTCTCAGAGGTGATGTGGATGGCGCGGTGCGGGTCGGTCGAGGCGGGGCGCGCCGGCGCGGGGTGCGGCGGGGCGGCCGCGCCCGACGCGGCGGCGTGAGGTAGCCCCACTGCGCGTGCACCGGTGCCCGGATGCCGGTCGCCACCGCGCAGACCTCATCGACGCGACTCGATTTCGGGATGCTAACGAAAGAATTCCGAAACTTCAACGTCTCGATCCCCGCCGCCCGCGAGCTCCAATGGGGACGTCGCGCGGAGGGTGATGCCGCAGGTGCCGCTGCCTTCTCCGGGTGCCGGCCGGGCGGCCACGCCCGGCCGGCCGGCGGACGCGCGGGCGTCGGTGGGTGCCCGGCGGATGCCCGGTGGGGTGAAAACTTCCGGAACTGTCGACCGCGGCCGGTACGCACCGGCCGGTTCGGGCCCGGGTTGCCCGGACACGTGGAAACGACGGCGTAGGGTGACTCCCGTGGCGGGCGAGGTATTCCGGCTCGGAATCGACTTCGGCACCTCGAACACCGTCGCCATGCTCGCCTTTCCGGACGGCCGGATCCGGCCGCTGCTGTTCGACGGGTCGCCGCTGCTGCCGTCGGCGGTGCACGCCGACCCGACCGCCGGACTGCTGACCGGCCGGGACGCCGCGCACGCGGCACGGACCAGGCCGGACTGTTTCGAGCCCCACCCGAAGCGCTGCGTCGACGACGGCACGGTGCTGCTGGGCCAGGCGCAGGTGCCGGTGACGGACCTCGTCGCGGCGGTGCTCAGCCGGGTGGCCGCGGAGGCGTCACGGGTGACCGGCGGCCCGTTGCCGCAGGTGGTGCTGACCTGCCCGGCCGACTGGGGACCGCGCCGACGGCAGGTGCTCCGGGCCGCCGCCCGGGCCGTCTTCGGAGACGTGACGCTGGTGACCGAGCCGGAGGCCGCCGCGAGCTACTTCGTCGCCGTCGCCCGGCGCCGGATGCCACCCGGGTCCTGCCTGATGGTGTACGACCTGGGCGCCGGCACGTTCGACGCGTCCGTGGTACGCCGCACCGCCGACGGGTTCGAGGTCCTCGCCGTCCGGGGACTGCGTGACGTCGGAGGGCTCGACGTCGACGCGGCGGTCGTCGCCGCGCTCGGTGCCACCTACCGCGCCCGCGACGAGGCACGGTGGACGCGTCTCGTCGAGCCGCGCGACCCGGCCGACCGGCGGGCGTCCCGCGACTTCTGGGAGGACGTGCGCGCCGGCAAGGAACTGTTGTCCCGGGCCGCCCACACCACCGTCCACGTACCGCTCTTCGACGACGAGGCACCGCTGGGACGCGAGCACCTGGAGCGGCTGGCGGAGCCGATCCTCGACCGCACGGTCGACACGACCCGGCAGGTGCTCGCCGACGCGCACGTCGCGGCCACGGACCTGGCCGGGCTGTTCCTCGTCGGCGGGGCGAGCCGGATGCCGCTGGCCGCGGCCCTGCTGCACCGGCGGCTCCGGGTCGCGCCGACCGTGGTCGAGCAGCCGGAACTGGTCGTCGCCGAGGGGGCGCTGTACGCCGCGGACGAGCAGGTCGGGGCCGTCCCGTCTGCCGCGGACGAGCTGGTCGTGGCCGTCCCGTCTGCCGCGGACGAGCAGGTCGCGGGCGGTGCGTCGGGCGCGGACGCACCGCCCGTCGACGCCGGTGCTCCCGCCCCGAACGGTCCCCGGGGCGCAAGCACGCCGCCTGCCGACGCCGGCCGACCGGACGACGCCGCGGCGTCCGACGCCGGGCCACCGCCCGAGCCGGCCGGGGCACCGCGCACGGAGGCCGCCACCCCGACCGCCGGTCCGCCGGGCCCGGCCGCCGGTCCGCGCCGCACCCGGCTGCGCCGCCGTCTGACCACCGCCGCGCTGGTCACGACGGTGGTGGTCGCCGCGGCGGTGCCCGTCGTCGAGGGGCTGGTCGGCAGGAGGGGACAGGAGCCGCCCGTCGTACCCGACCTGCCCGCGTCGCTGCGCGACGACTGCGGCGACGGGGACGTACCCCCGATGCCGGGCGCGAGGCGGACACTCGGATGCCGCGACGCGCGGGGACGGGAGGCGGTCGTCGGGCTCTTCGCCGACCGGACCGGCGTCGAGGCCGTGTACGACCAGGCGGTCCGGGAGTCCGGGGTCACCCGGGGAGAGGGCGACTGCGTCACCGGCCAGGTCGGCGAACACCGGTACCCCGCCACCGGCCCGGCCGTCGGACGGGTGCTCTGCGTCACCGACGAGTCCGGCGCGACCCGTATCGTCTGGACCGACGAGCGGATCCACGCCGTCGCCCGCGCCGAGGCGACCACCCCCGACGCCGCCCGGGCACTGCACGAGTCGTGGCTGACCTGGACCGCCGCCGCGCCCGCGTTCCCCACCGACGAGGAGCGGTCGCTGGTCGACCTGCTGGGCGCCACCGACTGCCGGCGGGCGGACGTGTCCGAACTGGACGACTTCCCCGGAGCCGTCGCCGGGGTGACCTGCAACCCGCGGGGCGTCGGCGCCCGGACGGTGTCGTACTACCGGTTCGGCGCCGTCGCCGACCTCCAGGCGGCGATGGACGCCCACGCCGTCGCCGCGGACGCGCCCACGGGAGTGGACTGCGACGGGGACGCACCCGGATTCCGCGGCTCCCGCCGCTACGACCTGCGCAGTGTCGAGCTGGGCGTGCTGCTGTGCCATCCCGGGGCACGGAGCACGCTGGTCATGGAGTGGAGTGTGGAAGCCCTGCTCGTGGCGGGCCGTGCCGTCGGCACCGAGGCCGCCGCGCTCACCGCCTGGTGGCGCTCCTACTCCGGCCCACCGGTGGCGCGGACCGTCGAGGCGGTCAACGCCCAGTCCACGCCTCCGTTCCCGACCGCCGCGGAGGCCGCGCTGCTCGCGCACATCCCGCAACGGTCGCGGGTTGACTGTCTGCGTCCGTCCGACGAGCAGGTGCGCCGGAACGTCGGCTCGGAGCCGGTCGTCGCCGTCGTGTGCGGCCCGACCAGCGGCGCCGGGATCGTCTTCTACTACCAGTTCCCGGACGCCGCCGCGATGCGACGCAGCTACGGCAACCGCCCGGCGCGCGACAAGGCCTGCACGGCGCTGCCCCGTCCCTTCGCCGGCGAGGCCCCGTACCGGCGCGGCGGGTTGACCGGCTGGCTGCGGTGCGGCACGAACGAGAACGGCCGCCGATGGCTGGAGTGGACCACCGAGCAGCTCGGCATCCAGGCGTTCGCCTTCAACGGCGGCGACCCGGCCGCGATGATCGACTGGTGGCGGCACGACGCCGGACCCGTCTGACCGGTCCCGGACGGGCCGTGGCGGACCTCGTGGTCAGCCCAGCACCGAACCGCTGATGCTCGCCGTGCCGGTCCCCGTGCTGTAACCGCGGCTGTCGGTCAACACCTGGCCGTTGAGAATGCCGGCAAGCTCCACGCTGCCCTGGCGGTACTCCACGGTCAGGCTCCACTCGTGGCGTCGGCCGTCGGCGGGCACGTCCACCGACTGCCGCCACGGCAGGCGGGTCACCCGGCCCTCGGTGGTGTTCCCGTCCAGCACGTACGTGAATTTGTCGATCTTGGCGGTTCCGGTCGCCGTCAGGACCAGGATGTGCGGTCTGCGGGCGAGCTCCGTCGAGGTCGCGTCCACACTGACCGTGGTGGGCGGTGGCGTGGTGGGGCTCGGCGCGTCGGCGCCGGGTGGGGACTCCTCGCCGCGGCATCCGGCGAGGAACGCGACCAGCACGACCAGGCTTGTCGTCAGTAGGCGGGGCGTGGGCGGCACGCCTGCCACACTAGTCGACGACGGGTAGTCCCGACATGACCCTGCGGTGATGACGTACGCGGTCACGGGCTCACCTGCCGGCGTGGCGTGCCGCGCGGACGGCGAGCGTCGCGGCCAGCAGGGCGAGGGAGACCCCGGCCGTCACCGGCGGCGGCGGCCCGGCCGGGCGGTCGTCGACCAGGACCACGCCCAGGTAGTCGACGGCGGCGACCTGGTTGACCGCGGCGTACCACATCGCCACGTGGGCAACCTGGAACAACCGGTGGCTGCGGGTCACGGTGCCGAGGGCGAGCGCGAGCGAGGGGATGAAGAGGAGCCCGGCGGCCCACGCGGCCACCCGTGGGGTGTCCGACGCGACCACCATGCGTACCGCGGGCCCCAGCCCGGTGACGGCGGTGAGCACGACTCCGGCCGACCACTCGGCCAGCACCTGTCGGTACCGGGCCGGATAGGCGCCGAGCAGGGTCTCCAGTCCGTTCTCGTGCCGCTGGGTGCCCAGCCGCGACCAGACCAGCACCGGCCACAGCCAGGCGACGGCCAGGAGGACGGTGGCGACGTCGTCGCCGGGCTCGGCCAGTCCGGTGGGCACGACCAGGCAGGCGGCGTTCAGCACGGCGACCACCAGCCACCACCAGCCGGGGGCGCCGCGCGCCAGGATGCGGAACTCGCCGGAGAGCAACCGCCAGAAGGCCAGCCGTGGCCGGGCCCGGCCGGACGACAGCGGCCGGTAGGCCAGCGCCCGGGGCCGGTGCGGGGCGGCGACGGCGACGGGTTCGGGGAGCGTCCCGGGCGCGGGTACGGCCGGACCGGCCGCCCCGCCGGGACCGGGCCGCGGGCGGGTGCGGGCGGGGTCGAACCGGCCGAACCACAACGCCGGCAGGACCGCCAGACCGACCGCGACCACGACCAGCACCAGCCGCGAGACGACGAACCCGCCGGACGGGTCCAGGCCGTGCCAGGTGAACACGCGCAGCGGGTGGTCGACCCGGGTGAGCCCGACGCTGAACTCCGCCGCCCCCGGCAGGCCCTGTGCCGCCATGGCCCGGCGCATCGAGGCCGCCACCTCCCCGAGCCCGCCCAGCGGCACACCACTGCCGGCGGTCGCGACGACCATCCACAGGAAGAACCAGCAGACGTTCCCCACGCCGGACCGGAGCACCGGGACCGTCTCGAACAGCACCGCGGCGGCGGAGGTCACCGCCATGACGGGCAGCGTGATCAGGACGAACGGCAGCAGCAGCGCGACCGGGTCGACGGCCGTGGACTCGCCCCGCACCGCCTGGAGCACCAGCGCGGTCACCGCGAGCACCCCGGTCATCGAGGCGAGGACGAGGAGGTTGCTGACGAGCTTGCCGGTCAGGTAGTCGACCGTGGTCAACGGGGTCGTGGCGAGGATCTGTCCGACCCTGGTCCGCTGGTCCCTGACGATGGCGCCGCGGACCACGTAGAACCCGCCGAGCATCAACCACAGCGTTCCGGCCAGCGCGCTGACCGTGCCGACGTACGCGCTGTTGTAGCTGCCCCGGTAACCACCCGCGTCCATGATCACCCACAGGGAGGTGGCCGGAGGCAGGGCCAGGTAACCCAGCCCGACCGCCGCCGCCAGCGTGACCAGGTACGCCGGGCGCCGGGTGCGTTCCCGGAAGTCGGCGATCGCGAGCGCGGCCAGCACCCGGGCCCTCATCGCCACACCCCCGTCGGGCCGCCGGGCACGTGTCCGACGTGCCCGGCATTCCAGTAGATGGTGGCGAGGTAGGCGTCCTCCAGGTCCGGTGCCGCCGGCGTCGCGTCCGGGGCGGGCGGTGTCGGCGCGAGCACGCGCAGGCGTACCCCGGCCGGGGTCCGCACCATCCGGCTGATCACGTGCCGCGCGCGCAGCGGGGGCAGCGCCTCGGGGGGTACGGTCAGCTGCCACACCCTGCCCTCGGCCCGACGCAGCAGCTCCTGCGGGCTGCCGTGCCCCCGCAGCCGGCCACCGGCCATGATCGCGATCTCGGAGGCCACCGACTCCACGTCCGAGACGATGTGCGTGGACAACAGGACCACGCGGTCGGCGGCCAGGTCGCCGAGCAGGTTCCGGACCACGATCCGCTCCTCCGGGTCCAGGCCGGCGGTGGGCTCGTCGACGATCAACACCTGGGGGTCGGTCAGCAGGGCCTGCGCGATACCCACCCGGCGGAGCATCCCGCCGGAGTACGCGCCCAACGGGCGCCGACCGGCACCGACCAGGTCGAACAGTTCCAGCAGCTCGCCGATCCGGGCCCGCGCGGCCCTGGCCGGCATGCCCCTGACCGCGGCGAGGTAGGACAGGAACTCCCGCGCGGTCAGGTGGGGGTAGACGCCGAAGTCCTGCGGGAGGTAGCCGAGCACCCGGCGCAGGCGGTCGGGCTCGGCGACGACGTCGACACCATCGAAGGTGATCGTGCCGGTGGTGGGGCGGGTGACCGTCGCCAGCATCCGCATCAGGGACGACTTCCCGGCGCCGTTCGGCCCGAGCAGGCCCAGCACGCCACGGTGAAGGCACAGGTCGACGTCGGCGACGGCCTGCCTGCCACCCCGGTACGTCTTGCCGACCCCGGTGAGTTCAAGCCGCACGGGTCCTCCCCACCGCCTCCGCGGCCGGGGCGTCGGCGCCGTCGGCCGTGACCGGACGCAGCCGTCCGGTCAGCAGGATCCACGCGCAGATCGCGGCGAGCGGGACCAGGTGCAGCAGGTCGACCGTCGCCGGGTCGAGCCCTGCGCCGTCCCCGAGCAGCGAGTCGGAGAACGACCCGATGACGAGGTTGTTCCCGGCGTGCGCGAGGCAGGGCACCCACACGCTGCCCGACGCCAGGAACAGCCACGCCAGGATGACCGCCTGCGCCACCGTCAGGAGGGTCCACGTCCCGAGCTCCAGGAGGGGATTCGGGCCGCCCAGGTAGTCGGTGAGGACGAGCGGGTAGTGCCAGACGGCCCAGATCGTCCCGGTGACGAGCGCGGCCTTCACGGGATGCGGGCTCACCCGCCGCTGCAGGTAGCCCCGCCACCCGAACTCCTCGCCCCAGAACAGGGGCAGCGCGAGCACGGGTGCGGCGAGCACCAGCGCCAGCGCGACGGGCGCGGCGAGGTCCGCCCCCGGGAGGATCCGCCGCAGGAGTGCGACGTCGGGGCGGTACAGCCCGAGCGCGGCGGCCAGGCCGACGGCCGCGGCGACCACCAGCACCGGACCGACCCAGGCCGCCAGGTAGTAGCGGCCCGCCCCGCGTACGCGCAGCCGCAGCCCGGCGTCGTGGAAACCCTCCCGGGTGACCCACCGCCGTACGACCACGGCCGCGACGGCGGGGGAGAACGCCATCGGAAGCTGCGCCAGCGGGTTGACCAGCGACATGTCGGCCACGACACGGACGACGAGGACCGATCCCCAGGCCAGTCCGAAGGACAGGAGCAGGAACGCGAGCAGACCCTTTGCGGTGTGTCTCATGGTTGGCTTCTCCGTGAGATGGCGTCCCCGACCCGGGGGCGGGGGACGGCCCTGACGGTGGAGCCGCCGTCCGGCGGCCACCGCACGGAGACAACCAGCCGGCGGGCGAGGACTCACTACGCCCACGTGGCGAATCGGAGGTAGGGCCAGGCATACCCCGACGGCTCGCCCCAGCCCCATCGTCGCGGCCCGCCGGGCGGGCTACCGTGGCGGGCGTGCGTGAGGGCGGCCCGCGGACGGCGTTGGAGGCGGTGTTCTGGCGCCGGCTGCCGATCAGCGGCTGGCCGTGGCGGGCGGCCGCGTACCTGATCACGACCCTGCCCGTGGCGGTGCCCGTCTCCGTGGTGCTCGCGAGCCCCTGGCTGGTGCTGCTGGACCGGCTGGCGGCCGGCAGCTACCAGGTCGGCACCGTCGTGGCGCTGGTCCTGTGCGGGGTCGGGGTGGTCGCCGTCTGCGGGCCGCTGGTCGCGCCGCCGCTGGCCAGGCTGGAGCGGGTCCGCCTGCTGCTGGTCGACCGCCGCCCGACCGGCGCCGGGCACGGGGGTGCGACGTGGCCGACCCGCACCCCGTGGCCGACCCGCGCCCGACGGGGCCGCGGGGCCACCGGGTGGTGGTCCCGGCTGCGGGCCCACTACACGGACCCGGGTACCTGGCGGGAGGTCGCGTACGCCTGCCTGCTGGGCACCGTGGCGCCCGTGGTGACCACGGCCGCGCTGCTCGTCGTGCTCATGGTCGGGGTCTTCATCCTCAGCCCGCTGCTCGTGCGGGCGCAGCCGCCCGGCAGCGCCCCCGTGGCGTTGGGCTTCGGGCACGTCGCGACCGTGGGGCAGACACTGCCGTACGTGGTCGGCGGTGTGCTGGCGCTCCCGCTGGTCCCCTACCTGCTGACGCTGCTGGCCGGCGGGCACGCCGCGGTGGCGCGCGCCCTCCTGCTCGGCGGCCAGGTCGAGCGGCTGCGCGCCGAACTGGTCGAGGTGTCCCGGTCCCGGCTGCGGCTGGCGGACGCCTTCGAGGCCGAGCGGCGCCGCATCGAACGCGACCTGCACGACGGTGCCCAGCAGAAGCTGGTCAGCCTCACCCTGCAACTCGGGCTCGCGCGGCTCGACCTGCCGCCCGACTCGCCCGCCGCCGCGAGCATCGCCGCCGCCCACGAGCAGGCCAAGCAGATGATGGACGAGCTGCGCCAGCTCATTCACGGCATCCGGCCGCAGATCCTGACCGATCTCGGCCTGCCCGCCGCCCTCGCGGACCTCGCCGACCAGTGCCCCGTTCCGGTACGCGTCGACGCCGACCTGCCGGGCCGGCTGCCGAGCCAGGTCGAGCACACCGCCTACTTCGTGGCCGCCGAGGCGCTCACCAACATCGCCAAGCACAGCGGCGCCACCGCCGCCACGGTGACCGCACGTCAGGCCGGTGCGGTGCTCACCGTCGAGGTCAGCGACAACGGCCGCGGCGGCGCCGACCCGCAGCGCGGCAGCGGCCTGACCGGCCTGGCCGACCGGGTGGCCGTCGCCGGCGGCCGACTGCTGCTGTCCAGCCCGGACGGCGGCCCGACGATCCTGCGCGTGGAGCTTCCGTGCGACCCCAACCATCCACCATTCGAGTAGTCATCGCCGAGGACGGCGTCCTGCTCCGGGAAGGACTCGCCGGCCTGCTCGAACGGTTCGGCTTCCAGACCGCGGCCAGCGTCGGTGACGCCGAGGCCCTCAGGAGTGCCGTCGCCGAGCACGCCCCCGACCTGGTGATCACCGACATCCGCATGCCGCCCAGCTACACCGACGAGGGGCTGCGTGCGGCCGTGGAGCTGCGCCGCGCCCACCCCGGGTTGGCGGTCGTCGCGCTCAGCCAGTACGTGCAGCACCGCTACGCCGCGGACCTGCTCGACTCCGGTGACGGTCGGGGTGTCGGCTACCTGCTGAAGGACCGCGTGGTCGACGTCGAGGACTTCATCGCCGCGCTGCGCCGGGTGGTCGCCGGCGGCACCGCCGTCGACCCCCACGTGGTCAGCCGGCTGCTCCGCCGTCGCCGCGACCCGCTGGCCAGCCTGTCCGCCCGCGAGCGCGAGGTCCTCGCCCTCATCGCCGAGGGCCACTCCAACGCCGCCATCGCCCGGCAGCTGGTGGTCTCCGAGGCCGCCGTCGGCAAACACGTCGGCAACATCTTCACCAAGCTTCACCTTCCCCAGACCGAGGACACCAACCGTCGGGTCCTCGCGGTCCTGGCCTATCTGCGCAGCGACGAGCTGGAGCGGTAGCCGACGCCGCACGCCGGTCTCCTGCCGCACGGTGGTGGCGCGGGTGGCGCGCTCTGGGGGTACGCCGGCCAGCCGCGCTGTTGTCGCGGGCTGACGGTCCTGGCCCCGGCGGCACCGGGGGTGTCCCGCACCGTACGGCTCGGGCGCCCGCCGTCGGTGCCGGGGTCAGTCGGTGGCCTCCAGCCGGAAGACCGGATGGTCGGCCACGTCGGGCAGTTCGGCGAGGAAGTGGTTGGCCGGGCCGCTCCACCGGGCGCGGTAGGCTTCGATGATCTCGTGCCGCTGCTCGGGCGGCAGTTCGACAGCCCGGTACGTGCTGCGGCGGAACCTGCTGCGCACCGTGCACCGCCCGGCGGCGCGCAGGTTGCGGGTCCACTCCGTGTTGCCCCGCAACGACACCAGGTACCGCGCCCCCGCGTGGTCGAGCACGTTGACCGGCACCCGCTGGATGCCGCCGGTCCTGCGCCTGGTCACCTCAAGCGTGGTCGCGCCCAGGGCGGACACGAGGGGGTTGAGCACCCGGGCCACGAGCCAGCCGGGGCGTATGTACCTCCCCGCCACGTGCGTCACCTCCGGTCTCGACGGCGCGTTCCCCTCGTTACGTCGGTGGACAGCCTAGCCCGGCGGGCTCCGGTCGGGGTGCCGGCCGACGCGCCTCGACCTGATGCCGGAAAACGACGGGAACGACGGGTCGGCGCCCCCGGGTGGGCCCGGCACACCGTCCCCGCCGCAGCCGCCGACCCGGGGCGTAGCCCCGGTGGGCGCCCGGCGGCACCCGGACCGGGACGTCACGGCGGCGCGGCGCGGGATCCGACGACGGTGCTGCCGGCGCTGCACGCCCCCGTGGGTCCCTGCGGTACGCTGGCAGCCGTCGCCGGTAGCGCGGCTCACCCGCCCTCGTAGCTCAGGGGATAGAGCAACGGTTTCCTAAACCGTGTGTCGCAGGTTCGAATCCTGCCGGGGGCACC